>JBGQNR010000007.1:0-65281 GCA_041501225.1 Acidobacteriota bacterium | reverse complement strand
TTTCAGGGCTCTATCGAGCACTGCCGTTGTTCCCAGGGCTCACGCCCTGGGCTTTGTTGTTGCGCCCCTTCAGGGCTCCGTCTCGTAACCCTCCGAACACTCGCATGATCCAACGCCATTTAAATTTCTCTACCTCGCCCGGGCAGCATAGCTTTTTCGAGTCTCACCGCCAGAGGCGGTGGTTGACCTTAACCAAATTATTCCACCGGGCAGGTGAAGTAGGGGATTTTCAACAAGCCGCGGAGAGCAAATCGGCGAAAATCGGCGAAAAGGGTGAGGAGAAGCGTTCCCGGAGCTCGGGGAACGCTTCTCCTCACCCTTTTCCTGTCATCAGCCGGGCACACCTTTCTCATGACAGCCTGGTTCTTTTCCGCTATGCCCGTCAGCGCGACGTGTCGAACTCTTCAGTCGATGCCACATCAATACCCTTTTGCGGCGGCACCATCTCGGTAACACGGTCGAGGATCTCCAGTGAGGGCCGCTGGGGCGGGCGCAGGCTCAGGCGGCCCGCGATAGCATTGACGTGGCAGTTCATGATTTGGTTGATCCTGCTGGCGGGGTTAGAGGAACCCTAACCCAACCCTTGCCGCGTGAGACAACCAGGCACGTTCCAGTGCGCTCCGCCTCGATACGCGCGCGTTCTGCCGCACGCTTCAGCGCAGCCGTGGCGCCGCGCAGGATCGGATCATGGGCCTGCTCGATAGGCTTTGGATTCATGGCTTTTCTCCCCAGTCCAGCAAAGCGGGCTCCGTGCCCGAGTTGTCACCGTACGACCAGGCATCCATCAGGTCACGGCAGATGCCCTGGAAATTCCGCATGCTGGCGTCAAAGCGCCGGCCTGTCGCCGCCTCAGCCACTCAGTGGATGCCATTACGGATACGCTCCTGCTAAGCAGCATATGGTAATGAGTCCAAGACAAAATGCGACGGATTCGACCCAGCGTTCAGCAGGTTTCCGGCACCGCTGCAAATTGGCCACGCGATGCATGACGAATCTAGGGCACGGTTGCGGCCAATGGGTAATCAACACGCAGTAAGTGTTGATTTGGCCGCTCAGCACAAATCTGACTCGCCTCTGATTTCCGGCCCGTCGCATTTGGAATCACGACAGCTTCACTGAATTTATCACGCAGTGCGTGATGAATCAGGCTGTCTGTTTTCTTCGAAATAGTTGCAGTTTGGCTATGCAGTGCGTAGCCAATTATCTCCGAACGATTGCCCCCCTGCAATTATCCTTTGCATTCAACGGGAATTGCGCAACCGCTCAATTCCGCACGCAATACGCGCGATTTCGCGCCAGATTCTCCACGCAGTGCGTGGAGAATGTTTTGCGGGGCGCATTCAGCATTATTTATGCGCTGCGTAAAGAACCGCAGGCTTCATCGTGGCCGCAACAATTTCATCTTTCGGGCGTGCTTCATTCCAGGACAGATCACAATTTGTGATATGTTCTGTATCTCCTCGCGGATCGGCACAGACATGGGTCCCTACCGTTCTCCTTGCATAGAATCGAGCGCTTTCTACCCGGCTTCGGTAATCCGGTAACGCGGGAACGGTCATCTCGATCGATCCAGCGGCTAAAAGACGCGCGAGGTAGGCTAGCCGGAAGTGCTCACGATCCTTTATGCCGGCAACCTCTTGAAGTCCGCCGCGCGTCTGTGGATTTCGAGCCGCCCTGAGCACCCTTTCGACTTGCGGGGTAACTTGCGGGGTGTCTGCCCCGGTCGCGCCGACGCGCACTTTGAACGTCACGGGGGCGGCACTACCAATTTCCTCAAAGCGGGGAGCAGGAATGGCGGCGGCAAGGCACCTTTCAGCGACGCGGTTCGTTCCGCAGCCGCATCTCTCGACTAGTCGGATGCGGTGAAACAGTCCGCGCCTCATGTTCGATTCCTCTTCGCATGGTAGCGGGGGCCACGCTCCTTAGTGCGGAACCCGATTGGTTTTCTGGGTGGATCGGGTGGATTCATCAGTTGGTGAAGAGCCTCAAAGATAGTCTGTATCTTTTCGTCGTGGTCTTGCAGGTGCTCTTCGAGTTCCATGAGTTTTCGCGTCAATTGCTCTTGTGAGGCAAGAAACTGGCGCAACCGGACAAAGGCGCGCATGATCTCGATGTTGACCTGGATGGCGCGTTGGGTTTTCAACACGCCGGCAAGCATGGCCACGCCTTGCTCGGTGAAGGCGGACACCTTGCGAGCGAACTTGACGCCGGAGGATGTCACAATTTGTGATATCCTCAAGATCTCCTCGCGGCTCAATTCAAACATGAAATCGGCAGGAAATCGGTCGCGGTTTCTGCGCACTGTCTGGTTAACCACGCGGGTTTTCACACCATAGAGTGCCGCGAGATCTCGATCCAACAGAACTTTCTGCCCGCGGATCAAGAAAATGATTTTCTCGATGCGCTATACCAGAATCAATGCGTCGTCAGTTTTCATAGGCCTTGCCGAATCCTCGCTGCGTAAGGATATCTACCTTGTGGTCGCTTGAGATCTCCGAATCATGCCAGACTCCAGCTGATCTGGAACAGCGACTGAAGTGAGACGTTCTGCACGAGTTTCCCTTCGATTCCCGTAATGAGCCGATCCCTATGCCGGTCCACCTCATCCTGCGCATCGAAAAGCGAGCGGCGTTTCTCGTTGCGCTGGGATTCTAGGGCCTTGATCTGCTTCTGACCTGCCAGTTTTTCTTCCAGCGTAGGGGCCGCGGTGGCCGCGCGGCGCGCTTCGTTGATCTGGCAGTCAAGTTCCTTGGTTTCGCGCTCCAGGCCGAGCTTGAGATCATCGGCCCAGCCGCCGTCGAGTTTTTCGGCCTCGGCCTCAAATAGTCGGGCGTTACGTTCCGAGATGGCACGCTGGGTCTCTGCCTGGCGGCGGTGGGTTATTTCGTCGAGATCGCCGAATGACTCCGGCAACATCGTTTCTCCTATCTGACCTGGAAGCGAGAGGAGACGGTGGGAGAACTCTTCATCCAGCGGGTGGCCGTCAGCGGTGACAGCGGAAAAGATTTCGATCCAAAGAGAGCCGCATCCACCTGGTGTGGATTCAGATCCACCCGCGCGCTGGCGACGGCGCCCGCGAGCTTATCCATGCTGTCGGATGAGCGCCTTCTGGTCAGCTCGTGGGCGTAGTACTTGGCGTGAAAGTCGGTCAGGTCCATCATCTGCAGCCCCGACACAGGGAATTAGCTGGCGGCTCATTGTTACAGTAACTGCATTGATCTCTTCGATTTGGCAGGGATAGAATACCACCAATCTATGCCGGATTCAGCCAGAACTCTCTGAAATGCTCATGCTCTCGATGAGTTTTGAGGCCTCAGGATCAGATCTTAAGGGAAGATGATTCCCTGGCGAAGTAATGACGATACTGCCGCTAGCCAATCTATAGTTTCCAGTCACCAAACTCTGCGTAGATCCTTAAAGTTAGACATGGAGCCGTTGTCTGAGATATCCTCTTGGCACATCAGAACCACCGGCCGTAACATGGATCAGAAAGGAGCCAAGCCATGAAACCAGAAGACACGTCCGCTGCCAACCGCAGGGAATTCTTGATTCAATCGGGCACTGCCGTCGCTGCTTTTGCCTTTGCGCTGACGGATGCCGGGAAGCCGGCGTCGGCGCACCAGAAGCCGGCCGCCATTGAGCTGCCCCCGTTGCCCTATGCCCAGAGCGCCCTGGCGCCCTCCATTTCCGAAAATACCATCTCGTTCCACTACGGCAAACACCACCAGACTTATGTCAACAATGTGCTCAAGATGATCGCGGGCACTGAGTTCGCAACCATGTCGCTCGTGGACATCATCAAAAAAACGTCGGGCAGGGCAGAACAGGCCTCGCTCTTCAATAACGCAGCCCAGGTTTTTAATCACACGTTTTACTGGAACAGCATGAAGCCCGCCGGCGGCGGCGAGCCGAAGGGCAAGATCCGGGATAGAATCCTGGCATCCTTTGGCAGCTATCAGAAATTCGCCGATGAGTTTTCCAACGCGGCCGTTACTCAATTCGGCAGCGGCTGGGCCTGGCTGATGCTGGATGGCGGCCAACTGAAGGTCATGAAGACCGCCAATGCGGATACGCCCATAGCCAAAGATATCAAGCCGCTGTTGACGATCGACGTCTGGGAGCATGCCTATTATCTGGATTACCAGAACCGGCGCGCCGACTATATCAAAGCCTTTGTGGATAAGCTTGTGAACTGGGACTTTGCCGAAAAGAATCTCGACGCATGAGCCGAAAGCCCCTGCTCCCCCTGCTGATTTGCGGTTGTTTCTGTCTTATGTCCGCCTTCACGCAGGAGACGGACCAGGAAAAAGACAAGCGGATGCAGTGGTTCGCCGACGCCAAGCTCGGCATCTTAAGCAAATCGGTGCCAGGCTACTATTTCACCAATTTCCAGGCCGCAATTGGGATAGGTGGTTTGCCGCGAAATTGGTGAAATAGTAGCCTGGCACCGATTTTTTTGAAAGGCAGGAACGAATGGGAGCCGGTCGCTACTTTTGTATCGCGCCAGGGAAGGGTCTCGAAAAAGTGGCATCTCTGCTGGAAGTTCTTTCCATGCGGCAGGGAAACAAGTTCATCTGGATCGATTTCACGGATCCCGGTGCTGAAGACCTGAATGCCCTGGTTGAGCCTTTGGGATTGCACCCTCTCGCCATCGAGGACTGCCTGGATGAAGACCAGGTGCCCAAGATGGAGGAGTTTCCCGGACACACTTTCATCCTGTTCAACCGTTACCGGCCCGTCGACGGCGCAGCCAGCGTGGAAGAAGTCAATTTCTTCCTCGGAGAAAGATTCCTCGTGTCCGTGCATTCCCATGGGCAGGGGGACAAGTTGTTCGCCGATCATCTCGAAACCACCGTGCGCCGCGATCTGGAAGAAGCGCGCAGGGGGCCGGATTTCCTCCTTGAGGTGATGCTGGATGACATCGTGGACGAGAAGTTCGCTGCCATCGAAGCGTTGCAGGATCAACTCGATCTAGCCGAGGAGGAGATCCTTAAAGAAAACGGCAATTTCAAGCCTGTGAAATTGATGCAGCTGCGGCGCAACCTGCTCGTAATCCGGAAAAGCCTGGTCTACGAGCGGGAAATCCTGGTCAAACTGTGCCGTCGCGATTCGCCATATATCGGCGACAAGGCCATCTACGAGTTTCGCGACATCTATGATCACCTCGCCAAGTTTTTCGAGGTCATCGAGATCTGCAGAGAGTTGATTGCCACCATCATGGAGATCCACCTCTCGATGATCAACAACCGGATGGCCATGGTGGCAAACCGGACCAATCACGTCGTGAGGCGGCTGACCATGATCACCACCGTGTTCATGCCCTTGACCATGCTCGCGGGAATCGGCGGCATGTCCGAATGGAGCATGATGACCGGAGCTCAAAACTGGCGCGTGGCCTACCCTCTATTCATGGCCGCAATGGCGGTAATCGGCATTGCAAATTACTATCTCCTAAAATGGTTTGACGCAAAGGACCGGAAGAATTCAATCCGAGATCAAGCCCTGGACGATTGACGCAGAGCCCGCTCGCGTATCTCTGATAAATAGGCGTGGGATCCCACCAGACTGGACTCATTGGAGCTATGACCACGCTGGGCGACCCCGGGTCAGCCAGGCGGAGGGGGTATCACATACAAAAAGGGCTTGGCGATCTGACTCTCGGTCGCCAAGCCCATGTTGTTTCCAGCGAGGTTATCGGATCGCGCACGCATGCTGCGCGCAGCGTATTTACTTCAGCCCTTCCGCCACGGACAGGTACAAAGCGTTGAAGAAGAATTTGTAGCTGCCGTGCGGCTCAGAGCGGAAGAGCAGTTCGTTCCCGAACAGAATCACCCGGCCTTTCCCGATCGACGCTTCGACCATCTCGACCCCTTTATCGAGGTACTTCTGGCCCCACGCCCAGCCGCTGCGGAGCGGCGCATCATTCGGGAACCATGCTACCGAGTGGACCGCCGGACCGGATGCGCTCGGGTTCACTTTCCAGACGGAACTGTTGCTGAAGAAAATGTCCGTCTGATCGCCATAACCGTGCGCCAGCAGATTATTCGGATCGACGGCAACGCGCAGGATCGAGCCCGGCACGTAGTAGTCCGTGCGCGGAATGGCCGAGCCGTCGGCCTTGACCAGATGGTTGGTGAGCGGCAGTTTGAACTGCTGAACCGCGCCATTTGCTGAGCTGCCCATGGCAATGATCGTACCGCCGTCCTCAACGAATTGCCTGAGCGCCGCGAACCCTTCCGCGGTGAGGCTGCCGCGCCGCCGCGCATACTTCTCCGGTTCCGGGAGCGGAGCCGGCCGATCATCATTGGCCGCACGCGCGCCTGCCTGCCCGCCGCCACGACCGCCACGACCGCCGGCTTGGGCGCCGGCGCCGGCGGCCGCCCCGGGTGGAACGTCTCCGCCGGTTCCAGGCGGCATATCGCCACCGAACGCAGCGCCGCCGCCACCGCCCCGTCCGCCGCCACCGCCGCCCAGGCTTTCGCCGTTGAAGACCAGCACGTCGTACTTGGCGCGCAGGTTACCGGCGTTGATGTCGGGTGGGTAGACATCGTTGGTGTCTTCTACAAACGGGAATTCGAAGTTCTTGAAGATCAATCGGGTCCAGCCTGCAGGCATGCCGCCGCCCACGTGATCAGCGAGCCCGATGCGCAACTTGCGCAGCTTCGAAGCCGGACCGGTCGGCGCTGTATTGGTCGCCGTGAAGGTCAGCCCCAGATCCGCTGCTGCCTTCTGCAGGATCGCGAGCGTCGTCGGCTTGGCAGCAACATAAAAAGTGCCCAGGCCCATGGGGCCGTCTTTCAGCCAGGAAACCTCTTCGTTCGCCGCCAGCAGGCGATTGATGGCGATGAAGCTGTCGGTCGCTTTGTGGCTGAAGTAGTAACCAGCGGGAGCGCCTTGCGCGCTCTTGACCGTCCCGGCCAGAGGCTTCGCGAGGTCTTTCAGGATTTCGAAGGGTCCGTCGAAACCATCGAGGATCCGATCGAACTGCACGCCCATCTGATACGCAAGAGTCCATCCGGCAACGTCGTACGGCGGTGTCGGCGCCGCGCCCGGATACGCGATATCGTCCGGGTGATCCTGCGGCTCGAACATATCCATTACATGAGGCCGGAACGCCTGCGCCGTCTTCACGACGTAGGAGTTGGCAGGGTACTGCTTGCCCGCTACTGTGAATGGCGCCGTGGCACGCATCACCGTGATTCCGGATTTGATGAGCGCGTTAACAAAGCGCGTTGCGCTGCCGAATTCATCCTGGTTCGACGGAATGATGAAACCGCGCGGATCACGCAGTTCCTTCGTTGTCAGTGCGGCATATAAGGCCGGTCCGCCTCCGCTGCCGCCACGGCCACCACCTCCGCCCGCACCGCCTCGGCCGCCGGCTGCTCCTGCGGCGGCCGGAGGAGCCGCTGCCGCAACCTGAGCCGCAATTCTCTCCAGCTTATGCGGCGTGAAGGTCCAGTGATCTTCACTGCCCCACTTGATTTCGTCGCGACCCATCTCGTAGATACGATAGAGCACGGTCTCCCGGTACCTCGACGCGAAGTCCAGGATCGCGCGGTCGGCGGTAATCGAGTAGTCAATCGACTGCCGGAAATGCCAGACTTCCTGGGGCGGAATCGGCCACCACATATTCGAGTCGCCGATGGCGAAGCGCGTCGTGAACGGGATGCTGATCGGCGTCGGGTTGCCAATCGCTTCGGTCAAAATCCCAATCTGGTTGTGGAAATAGGCTGTGGTCCGAAAACCGCCGTTCCACCATGTCGAATAGCTTGCGCCTTTGCGCGACACTACCCCCGGCTTCCCCTCCGCGATGAAGCGAGTGGCCATGATCGAGCCAATCAGGTCAATGTCGGCAGGAAGCATGGGATGGAAGAAGTAGTTGAACGGATCGCGAAACGGAGGTGCGAACATCACCGAGCCCGCCGGCCCCGTCTGATGATGGTTGTACATGACCTGCGGAAACCACTCCCGGTACATGACCCGGCTCACGTTGGTGGTCTCATCGAGCGCGTTCATGAAGGAATCCCGGTTGTCGTCGTGACCGGCATAGTGGTTGTAGAGGACAGGCGTGCTCATGTTGCCGTACTTCATGTACTGGTCGGACACGAGGTCCCATCCGTCCGGATTGGCCGGGACACACAGGAGAATCACGTCTTTCAGAAACCGCATGGTCTCTTCGTCGGTCTGGGAAACCATCTGGTAAACCAGCTCCAGCAGCTGCTGCGCTCCCAGGCATTCGGTTGCATGCAAACCGCCGTCGATCCATACGACTCCCTTGCCCTCTTTCGCCAGGGCCTGCGCCTGCGCATCGGTCAGCCCTTCCGCGTGGGACAGCCGCCCCGAAATCTCCTTATAGCGATCAAGCATCTTGAAGTTTTCCGGCGCCGTGATGATCGCCATCAACTGCGGCCGTTTTTCGGTCGATTTGCCAATCTCCTGGACGCGGATGCGCGGCGATTCCTTCTCGAGCTTGTGCCAGTAGGCAATGAGCTGCTGATAATTGGCCAGGAAATAGTCGTCGCCAACATTGTGGCCCCACTCTTCTTTGGGGCCCGTGATCTTGCCGGCAGCGGCCTGCGCGGGCACAGCAACCGCAGGCTTTGCCTGGGCGGGGGGTGCGGTTTTGGTCTGGGCGACGAGCGCCGCACAGGCGAGCGCAGCGGCCAGGACCACGGCTGGAAGCAGGTGTCGTCGTAGTGCGATCATGATTTGTCCTCCGGAATGGGGTGACAATACCAAAGGATCGCAAAAATAGATAGTAATTCGGTGCGGTTTTTTGAGCCAAATCGACGGTTCGACAAATCCACTGCAATTCAGATAGTAGGAAAAAACCTTGCCACGAATGGCACGAATAGAACCAAAGGAGAGAGGGACCACCGAGGGAGTGCGATCAGGTCTTTTCTTTGCGGCTATGGCTATTCGTACTACTTACCTACAAATCCTTGCCATTTAGGCAAGAAAAGCAAAAGATCAACGCAGAGGCCACAGAGGGGGCAGAGAGCGCAGAGACTTTTTACTTTCCAAATTATCTGCGACCTCTGCTCCCTCTGCGTGCTCTGCGTTGAGGCTTTTGGGTTGCGGATATTCCGCACCGTGTCATTCGTGGCTGCTGTTAGCTTTTACTGTATGAATCGCAGAACAAATGCAGGCTTTCATTGATCGTGGAAGGCGGATGTTGGATACTTGCACCCATGAAACATGACACCGTTGCGGTAATCGACTTCGGAGGCCAGTACGCCCACCTCATTGCGACCAAGGTCCGCAAGTTGCATGTCCTTGCGGAAATCCATCAGCCGGACGATCCCATCGAGGCATTCCGGGATTGCCGTGGCATCATCATTTCGGGCAGCCCCAGCTTCTCGGCCTTCGGCGAGGATTCCCAGTACACCAAAACGATCTACGATCTGCCGGCCCCAATCATGGGTTTCTGTTTCGGCCACCAGGAAATCGCCAAGCATTATGGCGGACGGGTTATCCACGGCGGGCAGGAATGGGCGCACACCGAGTTTCATATGACCGCCGAGAGCCCCGTCCTCGAAGGATTGGACCCGGTGGAGACCGTGTGGATGAGCCACTTCGATTCGGTGGTCGAAGTCGGCCCCGATTTCAAGGAGATCGGCTACTCCCGCCTCGGCGCCGGCGGCACGGTCCATCGCTTTGCCGCCATCGCTTCCGAAAAGTTGCGGCGCTATGGTTTCCAGTTTCATCCCGAAGTCGACGACACGGTTCACGGCGAGCTCATGATCAGAAACTTTGTGCTCGAGATCTGCGGATGCAAGCCGAGCTGGACCATGGGGAGCTACATCGACGAGCGGGTACGGCGAACCCGCGACCAGGTCGGCGGGGAATCGGTCTTCCTGCTGGCCTCGGGCGGAGTCGATTCCACCGTGGCGGCAAAGCTCCTTAGCATGGCGCTCGGGCCTGAGCACCTGCACCTCCTTCACATCGACAACGGCCTGATGCGCAAAAACGAGAGCAAGGAGGTCGTGCGTCGCTTCGGCGAGATGGGCATCAGCCAAAACCTGCATTTTGTCGACGCATCGGAGGATTTCCTCGCGGCACTGGCAGGCGTGGTCGAACCCGAAAAAAAACGGCGCATCATCGGCGACACCTTCATCCGGGTATTCGAACGCGAGGCGCGCAATTTGGGCATCGAGCATCATCTCCTGGGCCAGGGCACGATTTACCCGGATACAATCGAAACCGGCGGCACGAAACGCGCGGATGTCATCAAAACCCACCACAACCGCGTGCCGATCATCCAGGAGATGATCTCCAAAGGCCGGGTGATCGAGCCGCTCACCGATCTCTACAAGACCGAGGTTCGGGAACTCGGCGAGCTTCTGGGAATCGAGCACGATCTGGTGTGGAGGCATCCTTTCCCCGGGCCGGGACTCGGAGTGCGCCTCCTCTGTTCCGACGGCAAGCCGGACGCCGTGGATTTCACCGGGATGGAAGCCGGCGTGCAACGGCTGGTCGCACCCCTCGGCCTGGAAGGTCGCGTGTTGCCGATCCGTTCGGTGGGGGTAAAGGCCGATCTGCGTTCCTACGAGCACCCCGTGATGCTGAGCGGAAACCGGCCGTGGAAGGAGCTGGTCGAAGTGGCGGGTACAATCTTCCGAGATGTTCCGGGCATCAACCGCTGCGTCTGGAACTTGATGAAAACGCACCCGTCATCGTGCGCGCTCCTGCCCGCCACCGTGACACGCAAGCGGCTCGACCTGCTCAGGGAAGCCGATCACCTCGTTATGGAAGGTCTTAAGCGTCACAACGTCTACCAGGAAATCTGGCAGTGCCCCACCTGCATCCTGCCGATGTCCTTCGACGGGCGCGGGCAGGAGCTCGTGGTAATACGCCCCGTGCACTCGGAGCGCGCCATGACCGCAGCGCCGGCGCAGCTGCCTGAAGAACTGATCCACGAACTGCGTGAAAGTATCCTGGCACTGAACGGTGTTTCCGGACTTTGCCTCGACCTCACCTCCAAGCCGCCGGGCACCATCGAGTGGGAGTAGAGCCGAAGGGGTTTTCAGATCATCGGTGGGAGGAACCATGATTCGTTTATGGGTTGCACTGGGATTGCTATTGCCGGCGCTCGGTCTCCCACAAGATGCCGCGCAGCCAGGCCCGAAGGCACTCCCGAGCGCGCAGCAGCGCGCCTGGCAGGACCTCGGCGTGGGTATGTTCATCCACTTCGCACCGAACACCTGGCAGGACAAGGAGTATGACGACCTTTCCACGCCGCCCTCCGTCATCAATCCTGACATGCTGGACACGGATCAGTGGGTGGATACCGCGGTCAAAATGGGAGCGAAGTACATCGTTTTCGTCGCCAAGCACGCCGGCGGGTTTTGCATGTGGCCGACCGAGACAACGGATTACAGCATCAAGGGCACCTCGTGGCGCGGCGGCAAGGGGGATGTGGTCGCCGATCTGCTAGCGTCGTGCAAAAAACGAGGAATCAAGCTGGGAATCTACCTGTCACCGCAGGATGCGAAACATGGCGCCGGCACGGGCGGGCGCTGCAAGACGGCGGCAGAGCAGCAGGCATACAACGCCATCTATCGAAACCAGCTGACTGAGTTGCTGTCCAAATACGGACCGATCACCGAAATCTGGTTCGACGGCAGCCAGGTAGTTCCGGTCGGGGACATCCTGCAGAAGTATGCGCCCGAAGCGATGATCTTCCAGGGGCCGCATGCCACGATTCGGTGGGTCGGCAACGAGATGGGCTTTGCGCCCTATCCAGCCTGGAATGCTCTCCCCGCACGCGATGCCAAAACCGGAATTGCGACCGCAATGCATGGGGACCCGGACGGCGATGTCTGGAGGCCTAACGAAGTCGACGTCTCGCTGCGCCGTCCCAACTGGTTCTGGAGTACCACGAATCAGGCCCGGATCATGTCCCTCGATCAACTGATGGAAATTTACTATCGATCCGTAGGGCGAGGAGCCAATCTGCTGCTGAATCTCACCCCCGACCGCAGCGGGCTCATTCCGGCAGTCGATGTCGCCCGCGTTCAGGAATTCGGCGATGAGGTGCGACGCCGTTTCGGCCGGAGCCTCGCCGAGACGCGCGGATCCGGCGCAACCCTGGAGCTCAAACTCAAAGAGCCCTCCAAGGTTGACCACGTGATCATGCAGGAAGATATCAGCCTGGGCGAACAGGTCAGGGAGTATGTGCTCGAAGGGCTGGCACAGGGGAAATGGATCCCGGTCGGCAACGGTACCGCCATCGGCCAGATGCGCCTTCAGCCGATCGAGCCCATCTCCCTCGAAGCCCTGCGGCTGCGGTGCACGCAATCTGCGGGCACACCGGCGATCCGCCGGTTGGCAGTGTTCGCCGCGAACAGCGCACCTCCCAGGACCTGGAATGATCAGGCGCGATTGTGGGCCGACGATGCCGCCGGCCGTTGGACAAACGGCAGCCTCGATTTGGACATTTCAAAGAGAATCGATGCGGCAACCCAGTATCGTCTGCGCTTCGTCGCCGAGGGAGGAGTCTCCTTCAGTATCTCCGGTGCGGAGGTTCTGCTGGACGGGATCGCGCAGCCGTCGCTGCTGCGTCCTGAGCAGGGTCGGACCCATTCACTGATCCTGACGATACCCGGCATCGGCCAGAAGGTCCAGATCCGGGCCAGGATTCAAGGGGCCGGGTCGGGCACGGTTTTGCTGCAAAAACTGTAGTACTTGGGATCGCCGACAGTTTTCCTGGCGTCATGGCATCTTCGAGGTCGGGTGCTTGTAGAAGAGACGCGCGCCCAGACGAAGAAATTTTTCCCGAACCTATGAATATACGAATCTATTTCGCCGGGGCGATCCTGGGCGGTCGTGATAATTTGGCCGTTTATCAGCACATCGTCGCCCGCCTCCAATCGCTTGGCCATTCCGTGCCGACCGAGCATGTGGCCCACGCCGACGTCCTCAAAGAGGAGAGCGGTGTCAGCGCCCGCGCCGTGTATGATCGCGACATGAACTGGATACGGGAATGCGACGCGATGATCGCCGAGGTTTCCACGCCATCGCTCGGCGTCGGATACGAAATTGCATGCGCCCTCGAACGGGGCAAACCGGTGCTTTGCCTGTATCGTGACGGCCTGTTCATTTCCAAAATGATCACCGGCAATCCTTCCGCGCAGCTCCGCGTCCTCACCTATCGCGAACTGCTGGAACTGGATCGCCACATTGACGCCTTTCTCGCCAATATCATCGCTTGAGTGCCTGCCACGTGGTGCTGATTATTGGCCGCCGCTTCGTTTGGCCAGCACGGAAAAGTAAAAGCTCAACGCAGAGGGCGCAGAGAAAACACTGAGGGCGCAGAGAAACGACACCACTCTCTGCGTGCTCCGAATTTTCTCTGCGCCCTCTGCGTTAGAGCTTTTAGGTTGGGGATATTCCGCACCATGAATAATCCGGGTTGATTCGTCATGGTTACGGCATTCTTACGAGCTTGCTGCCGAGCCGGTCGCTCCAGGGATCATAGACAACAACTTTGAGCACCTGCTTCGGTTCCGTGCGCGGTATCGTGATGGAGTATGGGATTCCCGACTGCAGGATTCGTTGATAGGTCGCTTCCAGGAGGCGCATGTCCAGGATTTTCCAATCGGCTCCCAGAGGCTTCCCGTTTGCGTTCTGATAAAAGACGGTGATGCGCAGTCTGCCGGCGTGCCGGCCGCCGACAATCTTGAACAGGACCGGCGCCGGGTCGATCGTCAAGTCGACCTGGATCTGTGGTTTGTTTTGGGCGTCCTTCACCTCGGTCGTGCGGATCTCGAAGCCGATGTCTCCCATAACGGCATGGTTGGCCCGGGCGCCCTGGATGCGGTTCTGGGAAATCAACTCCTCGAGGTCATAGCGCTGCACCGTCGCCCGGGGTAGAGATTTTTTGGTGTTGCGTGCGTTGTTTCCGGGCGGCGGGGGCGCCGGAATGCCCACGTAATATCCGCTGCGAGCCTGCACGCGGCATCCAGTGCAGTTTCCGCTGGGATTGAGCTTGACCTCGAGCCGGTGGTAACTTCCCTCTTCCCCTACATTCGAAGGAGTAAAACCGAGGGTGTAGCCCTGCTTGAGATTCATTATGGTTGCATCCAAAGCCTCGGGGAGTTTTGCCACCGAATCCGCATTGATAACTTCTCCCCCGGTTTCCCTGGCAAACCGGGCGATTACATTCGGATCCCCTGCTGCATTAGTGGATCCGGGGTTATCTCCCCGGGTCTTAATGCTGTAGAGGGTCGCGCCTGCCTCCAGCATCTCCTGGAGCGTATCCCTGGTACTGTGTGCGCTTCCTACCGACTGATAGTTATCCGAGATCAGGATGATCGCGCGCCGCCTATCTGCAGCTTTTTCATGCAGGTATTGCGCCGAGTCGTAGAGGGCATCATAGATGTTGGTGCCGACGCCGCCTGGGATCTTGCCGATCATTTGTGCCAGGAGAAGATGATCCTGGGTGAGGTCGCTGAACTGAGCCGGATTCATGTCGAAGGAAAAGAGCGCAACCTGATCCTCCGGTTTCAGATGTTGGAGAGCAGTCAGCGCCGCAGTACGAAGTTGCGGCAAGTAGGGCTGGATGCTTGGGCTGCGATCAACCACCAAGGCAACGGCAAGGGGAAGTTCCTCTCGCGAAAACAGCGAGACCTGCTGGGCCACGCCGTTGTCATACACGACGAAGTCGTCCGCCTGCAAATCACCGACGAAACCTCCCTTGGCGTTGCGCACCACGGCATCGACCGTGACCAGCACGGCATTGGTCCTTATGGTGAAATCAGCCTGGGGGATACCCTGGTTCTGTTGCTGGAGCGACGCGCCGGGCTCGGGAGGTTTAGAATTCAGAGCCGTGGCCGGCAGCCAGGCTACCGGCCCGATGCCGGCGTTCGGAGACAGTTCCAGAAAGATGATCCATGCCGCCCAGATAAGCGTTGCCATCGCTCACCCACCAGGGATTGCATATCCGACATCACGGTGAAATCTCAATGTCGCAATAATACGCCCTTTTTGAATCTAAAGCCGGTTTGGAGTAATTTCTGGACTAGCAATAGGTTATTAGCTCCTATTTCTTCTGGAAACGCGCGCTCCACGCGATTTCGCGGGAGGTGTCCGAACGGCAGCCGCTCTTGACAATTTCGCCCTGGCGCTCGGTGGGCAGTGAGCGGCCACCCTCACACTGTACACCGCTCAGCGTCCAACCCTCCGGCTCCGTGAGGTAAATCTCATAAGGATCTCCACCCACCAACCGGCTGCGTCCCCTGAGCTCGTTTTCGTTCCAGGCGATTTCGACCAGGTCTACACCTCCCCCGGTAATATGGCGGTTGGTGGCCACCAGTTGCGGGCGAGCGAGCCGCTCCCGGATGATGAACACCTGAGAGTTGAATTTTGAGGGCAGCGCACCCGGCGCAAACGACTTCGAGAAACTGCCCAGGAACTTCTTCTGCCAGAATTCAAAAACCAGATACGTTTTTTCAGGATCCAGCCCGAGCTCGTCGAACCGGATCCCGTCGAACTCACCCCCCGTGCGGCCCAGGACCTCCCAGGACTCGTACGGGCGGCTCACATCAAGAAGGTAAAGAGAAGCCGCCGGCGTAAGGCCGGCATCGAACGCCTTTGGATCGCGGCCGCTGACCTGGCTGTCGACCTGCCCCAGTTGCGAGGATCGCGACGGATCGACGTCGTAGAGTTGCGCCGGCATGGTCACGAGCACGGGCGCGGCACGACGTGCCGGGTCGACAAAGGGCGTCTGGTAGCGTTCAGGTTTATCGGTCAGCATAAAGAGCGACCCGGTCAGTGAAGTAACCATTGTCGAGCGCCAGGCCTCCGTTTCACTCAACTCGATATGATCGGGGTCGTTTCTCCAGACGACATTATTAAACGAGTTGTACTGAGCAAGGCCGGCGTACGAAAAACCATCTGTGCCGATACGGCAGCCGTCGACCAGGCCGATAAGCTCAGGCCTGACGCCCCAGCAGGCCAGCAGGAATCGTTCGGTCCCCATCTCTGCGCGCGCCGCCGCCACGTAGCGGCGCAAGGCGTCGCCAGGATCGATACCCTTTGTGACGAAATAATCGCGGAAGGTGTTGTACCCCTCGTAGCGCAGGTGCCGCAGCGCATCCAGCTTGAAGTAATCCCAACCCATCCCTCGCAGGGCCCTATAAATGGGCCGCACCAAAGCATCCAGGGCAGCGGGAACGGAAGCATCGATCGGATGATCGATCCAGTTGCCGCGGGCTACGTTGCCCGCTGCATCCAGAACGAACCAGTCTTTATGCTGCGCCGCGTAATCCGTCTGGGAGAATGTGGCGTTGGTCCAGATGCCGGGCTTCAGGCCTTTTTGCCGGATGTACGCCGCCAACGCCTCGAGACCGCTGGGGAACTTCTCGTTTGGCTGCAGCCAAAGTTCGGGCAATCCCGTCGCCCTCTGATAGCCATCGTCGATCTGAAGGTACTCGTACCCAAACGGAAGCAGGACCTCGGACATCACATCGGCCGTGTGCTTCACGTCCTGCTCCGTCACCTTGTTGAAGAAGGCGAACCAGGAGCACCAGCCCACCACCGGTTTGGACCAGGCCGCGTACGTCCAGGGCTGGAAATACTGAAACCCGCGGTGCTTCTGGTAATAAAGAGGGCGGAAACCCAGCACGATTTCGCTGCCGCGCGCTTCGAGTGTGAAAGTGCGCGCCTGCGGTCCATCGGTCATGGGAATGACCCGCACCGAAGTGCGCGGCTGATCATCTACCGACAACACCCAATCCCACTTGCGATCGTAGACCGCCTGATTCAGCAGGCTCCTGCTGAGGCCCGAACTGTGGCGTACGATCGGACGCCCCCGCACGGCCCGGTCTGATTCGCACGGGAACGCCTGTTCGCTGGCCGCGACGGTGCCTGTGATTTCGAGCGGATCGCGCCCGCGCGCATTCAAGATTATGACTTGATCGACGGCGCCGCCGCTGCGCACGACGTTGGGAACCGCGTTCCGAAGCCCCTCCGGATTCTTGATGCGGCCGTCGAAAATCACCGTGCCATTGTAACGAAGCCGAATCGACGCGCCTTCCATCCTGAGCACGGCCGGATTATCAGGTGGCGCGGCATTCTGGGCAGTTGCGGCACAGCCCGGCCACAGCATCAGCAGGAAAACAGCCAGCTTCAGAGGTCCCATATTCATCATTTTCCTCTCTTGGAGAGCAGATGCCCGCAATCCTCCTCGTCTCCTCGATGAGATTTTTTGGCTGCGGCTATGCCGCGCCGTACCACTTACGTACAAATCTTTGCCGTAAAGCAAAGAAAAGCAAAAGATCAACGCAGAGGTCGCAGAGAAAAGTCATTCGCAAGAAGTGCTCGCCGGTCTCTGCGCCCTCTGCGTTGAGGCTTTTAGGTTGCGGATATTCTGCGCCGTGTTCTTCGTGGCCGGCTTTTGCACGCATCGTAATCACTCCCGTGTCCGAACCACAGATGGAGCAAAAGAAAATCGATTCGCACTTCTCTTATTCAAACTCCATGAATTTTGTCCACTTCCGGTCGCTCCTGGCGGACTCCACCACGGTTTCGATGAACGCCATGCCACGGACACCGTCGCGTACTGTTGGAAAATCGAGATACTCCGGCTTAGGCTCTTTCCCCTCGAGGCGCGCTTCGAGAGTCAATAGGAAGTTGCGGTAAATGTTCGCAAAGGCTTCAACAAATCCCTCCGGGTGTCCCGCGGGGAGACGCGCGCCGAGCCTTGCCATCTCGCACAGGTAACGCGCGCCTGTGCGGTAGATCTCCACAGGGCGGTCCGGCCATTTCACCGTCAAGGAATTCGGCTGCATCTGATCCCATTCCAATCCGCCCTTCTCTCCGTACACGCGGATATGAAGCGCGTTTTCTTCGCCGGCACAGATCTTGCTTGCGTGGAGAATCCCGCGGGCGCCGCCATCCAAGCGCAACAGCACGCTGCCGTCGTCGTCGAGCCGACGTCCCTCAACGAAGGTTGTGAGGTCCGCGCAAAGTTCGGAGATCCTTAAGCCGGTGACGTATTCTGCCAGGTTTTCGGCATGGGTACCGATATCGGCCATGCAGTTGGCTGGTCCCGAGCGCGCAGGATCCGTGCGCCAGATCGCTCGCTTGTTGCCGCTGGCTTCCACGCGAGTGGCAAGTCCGCCCTGGGGATATTCGACCACAACCTTGCGGATTTTGCCGAGCTTTCCGGAAACCACCATGTCCCTCGCCTCCTTGACCAGGGGGTATCCGGTGTAGTTGTGGGTAAGGGCGAACAGGAGGCCGGTTTGATTCACAATGGCTTCGAGGCGTTTCGCTTCGTCCAGGCTGAAAGCCAGCGGCTTATCGCAGACCACCGGAAAACCGTTTGTGAGCGCCCGGCGGGCAAAATCGAAATGCAGGTGGTTTGGTACGACGATGGAGACAAAGTCCATGCGCTCATTTTCGGGTTGCCTCTTCTCCCCCTCGATCATTTCCTCGAATGAGCCATAGGCCCGATCCGGTGGCAAATGGAGCGCCGCTCCTTCCGACCGTGAACGTTCCGGAAGGCTGCTGAACGTCCCGCACACCAACTCGCAACGGCCATCCAGAGTCGCCGCCATGCGATGCACGGAACCAATGAATGAATCCCTGCCGCCGCCGATCATGCCCATCCTCAGCTTACGGTTCATCGCTCCCCCACCCCGGCATCCATTCGATGCCAGGGCGCCAGGATTGTGAGTTCCTGGCGTCCTGGCGGTTGTTTTCATGGTTATTTCGCGGCGGACGCGCCATAGGGCGTGACAGATGGCTTGCGCTTGACGACGCGAACGAATGGGAAAATCGCACCCTTCTGCGGCGCCAGCTTGTATGCCTGATAGCGAATTAAGCCATATTCGGACTGCGGCTCGAGCAGGCATGGAATCAGGTTGGCCGCCGGCTGCTCGACAGACACGTAAAAATCGCCTTTCTTCGCCGTGACCGGGCCGGGCCTGATTTCAACAACTATCTTTTCCGGGGCCACATAATCCTCTTTTGACGGCACGAAATCCTTGACCAGATAAGATTCAGCATCGACCGACGAATCTTTGCCGAAAACCCCAAGGACGATGCCGTGATCGAGTAAGGTTTTGATCACGTCCTTTTGTTCCGCGGGGACGATGTAGCCGAGCGGCCGAGGTACAGCCAGCCGGGACTCCACCTTCGGGAACCAGTTTTTCACCACCTGCGTCTCCACCGCGGGATTCTGTACTGCAGCGTTTCCGCGCGCGCCGGTCTGCCGCGCAAAGGCCTTGAGCGTCAGTTCGGGCTGCTTGGGATCCCTCACATATTCCATTTTGAGGTGCACGACATTCTCCGGGGAGGGTTTGCCGGCCCGGTTCGCCAGATCCGAGCGACTGCCATTCACGAGCGAAAGCACCTGTTTGCTGTCCCCGGCTACAAACTGGATCAAGGCGCGTATCCCGGAATACTGCCAGCGCGACCTTTCCTGCAGGGTCGGCAGGTCGTGACGCGAGGAGCATTCTTGAATGAACGAGAGCGTATCATAGACGCCCGGGCTGTTCCTGCCGTCATTCAGGTCTGTGGTGCTGGGCCTCATCAGGGTCTCGCGTTGCTGGCCCGCCGTGGGACGGTCAGGAGCGCCGGCCGCCTGATTGCTGCCCATGGCCTCCGAAACCAGGTACTCGTGCCAGGTAAATCCATCCGCCGTCACTTGCTTTTCGAGTGCAGGAAAAACCTTCTCTCGCGAATAACGCTCGATGGCCGGATTGATGTTGATATTGGAAACACACCCTGTCGACACCCGGTTGTAGTCATCTCCTTTTTCGTGGAGATCGAGCGTCACTTCGGGCATCCAGGTGCGAAACACCTTGTGGATCGTCTGTGTCTCGGGAGACTCCAGCTTCACATGGTCGCGGTTGAGATCCAGGTTCTGTTCATTCTGTCGCCTGTCGACGAAATTGCCGTAGGGATTGGCCTGCGGGATCACCAGGAAATTGACCTGCTTCAGCAGCGGTTTGAGCTCGCCCGTGGCCAGGTCGCCAATGATCAGGAGGGCGGCTTCTTTTGCCGACTGCTCGTTGCCGTGCTGAGAGGCCGTGATCATAAACGTCGGTTTTTTGCGATTCAACAGCTTTGGGTTGTCGATGCCTTCCTCGGTGATGATGCAGAGATAAAGGTCGGTCGCAGGAAGTTCTTTGGCAGCAAGGGTCTTGCCGATCACCTGGACAACGGCCTCTTTCGAAACTTTGTGGACAGCCTGGAGAAAACGTGAAACGTCCTCGGATTGGGTGTACCGGCTCCAGCCCGATTCCTCAGCGGGAGTCTTCAGTGATTGAGCCCAGAGCGGCACAGCCAGCAGGAGGATGATCAATGCGGCCTGCTTCCTGAAGCAGGATGATAGGGATGTCATGAGTACCTCCAAAAAAACGGTGTCAAATCTGAAGCAATCGCGACCCTGGACACAGGGTGCGCCTCAAACTTTGAGCTCCTCCAGATTTTTGACCAGGTGATCGATATCTGTTTTCGTAATGAATATGGCTTACGATGTAATCGCAGCCAAAGACCTCAACGCAGAGGCCGCAGAGAACTTTTTGTTTTGAATGATTTTCCTCTGCGATCTCTGCGATCTTTGCGTTGATCTGTTGCTTTCCCTGCCAAAATGACAAGAACTTTGTCTTTCGAAGCTATTTCTTTTTGACCAGGGGCTTGGCCGGAGCCTTCACCGGAGCCAGCGTCTTGGCTTTCTCCTGCAGCAGCTTCTGGAACGAATCGTTATCGGTCTTAAAGTCCGTCGCAGCCTGGCCGACGCGGATGATCCGGATGCTGCGAATGGGATCATCCTTGGTCAGCTTTTCCATCACCCCTGCCCCTGCGATCACCTTGCCGATCGCGGGATACTTCGCGTTGAAATCGGATCTCGCCTTCAGTGTCAGGTAGAATTGATTCTCACCAGTCATGCCGAGAACTCCAGAAGCATCATGCTTCAGGACGGTGTTGAGTTCTCTTAACAGCGTAACGCCGGCGACCGATTTTTGGATGTCAGACTCGATCAGCCCGCTGGCCGTATCGCCGGCAACATTGACAATCTTGCCGATCGGCGGCGCCTGGGGTTGACCACCCGGGCCTCCCCTGCCGCCACCTCCACCTCCACCGCCACCTCCTCGTCCCTGTTGAGCGCCAGCCGGCTGAGGGGCACCTCCCTCGACCATGCGAATAAACTCCGCCGTGTAGAGCGGCGCGTTCGCATAATCCAGGGTAGTCATGATTCGTCCTTTGCCGGTGGTGATATCGGCATATAGCCCGTCCGGCAGGTAGACGCCGTCTCGTGTCAGCTGGCGGTCCAGGTTAGCGACACCATAGGCGACCACAGCGGTCACCACCGCGCTCTGCTGTTGGTGCTCCGTGTAGGGCACGACTTGATTGAACGTATCCAGCAAGGTGTGCCACGCCGTGCTGTAGTTGAAATCGGTCACCTCAGTGAAGGTGAGGGTCGGAATCCTGCGCATCGAAAATGAAGACGAGTCCGTGCCGCCCGGCCGCACCGGCGGAGCCGATGGGTACTCGTTTTGCCGCAAATCGAACGGGAACTTGGGATTGAAGTTCTTGATCGGCTCGACAATTTTGACAAAGTCAGGATACCAGGCGCTGGGAACCGTAACCGCTCCGGCGGCGCTGGGATTGTGATCTTTGTTGAACATCACGGCGATATTCGCTTCCAGATTGGCATGATTCTTCAGCCAGGCCTGCGAGCCCACTAGACCGTTCTCTTCTGCCGCGAAAAGGATCGCCATCACCGACCGTTTGGGCCGGGCGCCGGCTTTCGCCAAAAGCCGCAGTGCTTCCATCGCGGTCGTGGAGCCGGAACCGTCGTCCACAGCGCCTGTAGCACCGTCAAAAGAATCGAAATGTCCACCCATGATCACATACTCATCCGGGTAGGTTGTTCCTGGGATCCAGGCAACCACGTTGTGGTATTTCACCGGTCCCATGTAGAACCAGTTGCGGATATCGAATTCGAGCTCGACGGTCTGGCCCTTGTCGACCAGATCCTTGATTTCGTTATACTGCTTCTCCGCCAGCTTGACATCCGGAAGAACCGGGAGTTTTTCCCAGGATTGGGCGCCGCCATAAAGCGTGGTGATTGGCTCCCTGGCCGACTGGATCGTTCCCAGGGCGCCGGCTTCATAGAGTTTCTTTGTCAGCGGTGTCATCTCGAAATTAGGGCGCGGGTCGCGCGACCAGCCGTTGCTGGCACCGGGGATGAGAACCCAGGCGCCTTTGATCGAGGCTTTCTTCGCCTCGACTTCCTCTTCCTTGGCAGGGGAGACCACGACCGGGCCGCGCTGCACACCGTGTGTGCCGGCGGTGTACTCAGGAGTTCCAAAATTGAGGGTCTTTTCGCTCGGCTTGATCATCTTGCCGAACCACGGGCCGCGATTAAAGCCAACCGGGACTTCACCAACCTCGTCCAGTTCTGCCTGAAGGCCCCATTGTTTAAACTGCCAGACGGCCCAGTTGCACGCGTTCGTGTACGCATTGGTGCCCGTAAATCGGCCGCCAAAGCGGTTGGTGACGGTGTCCAGGATGTTCATGATCTGATTGTCGTTTTTACCCAGATCGAGCAGCTTTTTAAGAACAGGGTCATCCTGCGATTGTGGAAACATCTGACCGGCGCCCGCGGACACTACGGATGCCAGCAGAATGATGGCGAGAATGGACAGCATTCGTTGTTTATTCAAAGAGCCCTCCTTCGTTGAGTGGCGAGGTTATCCAAGTAAGCAGCAGTTTATAGGACATTCCCACGCGAGGGACAAGTTGAAAACACTTCGTGACGCGGAGAGCCGCTTGTCCCTTACATGGCCAACGGACGGGTCAAGGATGCCGGCATCTTCGGCAATCGCTTCAGAACCAGCCTCACTGCTGTCGCCCGGTCCCTATCCCAGAGGGGGACTCCATGAAGAGACGCGAATTTGTCAGATCGGTGGGTGTGGGAGCCGCGGTCCTGGCAGCCGCGAGAATTCTCGAGCAGGGAATCTGCGCCGCCTTCCAAGGCAGCCACAAAGAACACAAACCATGAATAATTCGTGTTCTTCGTGGCTGCTTTTGCTTTTTAAAACTTACTCGGATTCTTCTCCTATTTGATCTCGATCGCGGGCAAACTGGCCTGTTTGAGCTGGGCGTTCAGGGCCGGAAGATCCGTGGCCTTGAGAGCATCCCAGCGCACCTTAACGGCGGCTAGAGCCTTGAGGCCTGCGTTGATCGAGTCGAGCGTCTGGGCGGTCGGCGTTGCTTCGGCAGCCTGCAGCGTGCTGATGAGCGAGCTGAGCATGGAGCCGATGGCCGACATCGTGTCCTGCGGAGCTGCCGCGCCGGCACCTCTGCCGCCGCCGGCACCCGCGGCGACGACGCCTCGGCCAATGTTCTGAACTTGTGCCACTCCTCTCCCTCCGGCGCCTGCCGTTTGAGGAGGAGTGCCGGCAGCACCCCTGGCTGCAGCCGCATCAGGGGGTGCAGCCGCTCCGCCGCCCATGCGGCCGCCACGGCCGCCGCCACCGCCTGCGGTACCCTGGAGTGCTGCCGCCTTCTGATCGAACGCGGCCAGCGCTTTGGCCACGGAACCTTCCCCCGCCTTCTCCTGGAGCGACTTTGCCTGGTCGCGCATCGACTGAAGCTGCTGCACCGCGGCCTGCGTATAGAGCACACCGTCATACAACTGCTTGGACATCGAAGAGATATTGGCGATCTCGGCGGCAGTCAGCCGCACGCGCGGATCCATTTTCACGGTGATTGGCTGCGAATAGGTCTTGCCATTGACCGTCAGTTTGACGGTGTACTGTCCGGGTGCAACCCAGGGTGCGCTGGAAGCAGGAGCCGTGTCGTGAGCGATGGCCTGCATCGGAAGGCCGCCCCCGCCGCCTCTTCCCCCTCCTCCTCCGGGCAGGGGCTGGTAGCGCATATCCCAGAAGAAGCGGTGCATGCCGGCTGCAGTTGAAAGCACGCGCGCCGGGCGGTACCAGTACAATGGCACTGGCGCAGTCGCGCTATCCGGCATCACCGCCGGATCGGTGCTGGAGTAACGCCGCACGAACTTGCCGGCAGCGTCGAAAAATTCAAGAGTGACCGGCTCCGTGGAAGCCGATTTCAAATAGTAGTTGATCATCGCACCTTCCGGAGGATTCTGTCCGGCAGGCTCATCCGGCGGCAACGGCGTATCGGTGTTCATATTCCAGCGCACCCGGATGGCGGTCGTGGGAAGGAACAGGAAGGCATCCGCCTCCGCAACCTTGGCCTCCATCTGGCGCAGCGGTGTGATGTCATCGAGGATCCAGAAGCCGGCGCCGTGCGTCGCGACTGCGAGGTCGTCATCCTTCACGATCAGATCGCGAACCGACGACGCCGCCATGTTCAGCCGCAATGACTGCCAGTGATCGCCGTCATCAAATGAAACATAGACTTCGCGTTCGGTGCCGGCATACAGGAGGCCCCTGCGTTTTGGATCCTCGCGCACCACGTTCACGGTGCCCCCGTCGGGGATGCCGTTGGTGATATGCGTCCAGGTCTTGCCGCCATCGTGGGTCCGGTAGATATGCGGGCGCATGTCGTCCAGGCGGATGGTGTTGATCGCTGCATATGCGGTCAGTGGATCGAAATGGCCGGCATCCATGAGCGACACCTTGGCCCACGGTTTGAGGTCGGGCGGCGTCACATCCGTCCATTTGACCCCACCGTCCACGGTCACATGAATGAGGCCGTCGTCGGTCCCGACCCAGATACGGTTGATGTCGATATAGGACGGCGCCACGGTGTAGATCACGCCGAGCTGCGACGGTTGCACGCTCTCCCGGTATTTGCCGACGTTTTCCGGCACTTCCCAGGTTTTTCGTGAAAGGTCGGGGCTGATCTCCTGCCATGCATGGCCGCCGTCCGCGGTCTTCCAGAGAGTGTTGCCGGCAAAATAGAGGATGTGAGGATCCACGGGAGAAAAGAGAACCGGCGCGGTGCGCTTGGTACGAATAGCCGATCCAGGAGCCGCCCTGGGGCCGACATTTTGCACCTGGCCAGTGCGACGATCGTAACGTGTTACGCTCCTGCCACCATAGACGATGTCGGGATTGAGCGGATCCGGAGCCGCGTACCCATACTCATCCACGCCCACCGGATGCCACTCGCGGAAGGTGATCTGGCCGTCGTTGCCGCGGCTGGAAACACAAGCCGATCCGCTCTCCTGCTGGCCGCTGCACAAGCGGTAAGGGAAGGCGTTGTCGGCCGCGACGTGATACAGCTGCGCACTGGGCTGGTTGTACCAGGAGCTCCAGGTCTCACCGCCATTCACCGTGATGATCGCCCCCTGATCGGCTGCAATCAGAATAATGTCCGGATTGTTCGGATTGATCCAGATGCGTTGGTAATCATCCCCGCCCGGAGCGCCGCGGAATCCGACCCAGGTCTTGCCGCCATCGGTCGATTTCCAGGAGACCGTGCTGGCAACGTACACAATGTCCGGGTTTTTCGGGTCGACAGCCGGGGACGACTGGTCGCCGCCGCCAATGCGGCTGGCGGGACGCTGGTCATTGCTCGCGCTCGTCCAGGTTTCGCCGGCATCATCCGACCGGTATATGCCGCTGCGCGATCCGGCCGCTCCGGTCACGGACGCATACAGCCGCTTGGGATTGCTCGGCGCGATGGCCACTTCGGCCTGTTGGACATTTCCCAAGCCATTGGTGAGTGGCTTCCAGCTCGCGCCTCCATCGGTCGACTTGAAGATGCCGGCGTTATTACCGGTCCATGCCGCATTCTCCCACGGCCCCTGCCGGGCTTCCCACAGAGTCGCATAGACGATATCGGGGTTGGATGGATCCAGGTCGACATCGTAGGCGCCTGTATTCTCGTCTTTATAGAGCACCTTCTGGAATGTCTGGCCGCCGTCGGTCGAGCGGAAGATGCCGCGTTCCTGGTTCGCACCATATGGATGCCCCAGTACGGCAACGAACAAGCGGTTCGGGTTGCGCGGATCGACGACGATTTGCGGAATCTGCTGGCCGTCGCGCAGGCCAAGATGAGTCCAGGTCTTGCCGGCATCGGTCGATTTGTAAATCCCATCCCCGGTCGAAAGATCGGGCCGCTGCAGACCTTCGCCGCTGCCTACGTAAACGATATTCGGATCCGAAGGAGCGACGGCGATGGCGCCGATTGATCCTGTCGGCTGGTCGTCGAAGATTGGTTTCCAGGTACGGCCATAATCGTTCGTTTTCCAGACACCGCCGTTGCACACGCCGATGTAGAAGATGTTTGGCTGGCTGGGGACCCCGGCCACGGCCTTGGTCCGGCCGCCCCGGTACGGCCCGATCGAGCGCCAGCGCATCTCGTTATAGAGCTTGACGTCATACTGCTGGGCGAAGACTGTGGAAATGGCGGTAATCAGTAACGGCACCGCCAGGACAAATGCGAAAATCTGGCGCCTGAGTCTCATGGTTTTTCCTCCGCGCTGAAGTGTCAGAAGTGTAGCGGCAGTGTACACAATCCCGCGGCCACAGTCTTCTGCATTTTGGGTTCCGGAAGCAAATATTTATTTTCCATCGAGCGCCTGGAAGAATGAAAGATGTCTCCTTTGCTTCTCTTCAAAAAATGCTTTCGATGGAGGCCCCCGTTCGTCTATGCTGGGGCGGGATTGTCGCCCAGTGATTTTCATTTTCCCGGAGGCCCAAAATGTCTACTACTGAAAATAATTTGAAGGAAGCATTTGCCGGGGAGAGCCAGGCAAACCGCAAGTATCTGGCTTTCGCCAAAAAGGCGGAGCAGGAAGGTTTTATCAACGTGGCACGCCTGTTCCGGACGGCCGCCGAAGCTGAAACCATTCACGCCCTGGGTCACTTTAACGCTCTGGGCGGCGTCGGCTCCACCGTCGAAAACCTGCGCGCCGCAGTTGCCGGAGAGACCTACGAATACACCCAAATGTATCCGCCGATGGTCAAGCAGGCCGAGGCTGAAAATCACAAAGCCAAGCGGATGTTTGCATTCGCCGAGAAGGCCGAAGCGGTCCATGCCAAGTTGTATCAGATGGCGCTGGATGCCGTCGCCCAGGGCAAGGACCTGACGGAAACCAGTTTCTATCTCTGCCCTGTTTGCGGGCATATCGAGATGGGCCAGCCCCCTGCCGCGTGCCCCATCTGCAACACACCGGCCGCACGTTTCCAAAAGGTGTCCGTCTGAAGAACCTGAGGGTCAAATATCCGTATACCAAAAACCTCAACGCAGTCCCCAATGCACCGGGGGTGCACCCAGGTGCATGAAAATGTCGTGCGTTCATCGAGCCTTCCCTGCGCCGCCCTTTCAGGGCTCTTGCCAGCTCGATCCCCTGTTCCCAGGGCTCACGCCCTGGGCTTTGCTGCGCCACCCCTTCGGGGTTTTCGGGGTTTTCACAGTCTTTAAAGGCTGAGCCCTGAAAGGGCGAGGCAGCACAGCCCAGGGCGTAAGCCCTGGGTTTAGGCCCGGAAATCTTAAGCCCTGAAAGGGCGGCGCAGAAAAAGACGAGTTAATCAGCATCGCAATTAGATCAATTTTCGGAGCAGTCCCTCATGCGCCGGGGCGCACCCGGTGACGCATGAAAAGGTCCTGCTCCCTATGGTCTGGAGCCATCGGTATCGGAATCGGTATCGCTATCGCTATCGGCTTTTTCGCACTGGCAAGACCGATTGCCACTGCGATTGCGATTGCGATACCGATTCCGACGGTTTTGGCTTTCTGCCTCTATTTTCGAAGCAGTCCCTCATGCGCCTGGGGCGCACCCAAGTGCATGAAAATTAATGGCCTTTTTAAGGCAGCCACGAATGACACGAACCTTTGCTGGCCCGGACGGGCGGCGCTTCGTGTCATTCGTGGCTGCCTTTGCAGTTTTGAGACGAGTTATTTTCGGAACAGAGGCCGCAGAGGAAAGCCATTCAAAAGCAAAAAAATTCTCTGCGATCTCTGCGACCTCAGCGTTGATTGTTTTTTGCACTGCGGAATTCGTGGGCGCTGTTGAGATCTTGCGTTTGGTGGTCAGCGCTTGGTATTGAGGAAGGCTGAGAGCAGCCGGATCAGGGTTTTGACCCGCCCTGATTTGGCGTACCAGTCATTGGCCGCCTCAAAGATGCGGTGTTTTCTTTCGGAATATGGGAACCACCACATTTTCGACCGCGAGAGTCTCTGACGTTCAGAGCTGATCACCTTGATATTGGTCAGTTCCCTGAGCCCGTGCTTGGAGAACATCCTTCCCCAACCGCTTTGCTTTCTGCCACCCCACGGAAAATCGGGCAGGCCCACACTGCCGTCGTTGATCCAAACCATCCCGGCCTGAATCTCGCGCGCCACTGCACGAGCGCGTCTGAGATCACGGCTCCACACCGACGCTCCCAGACCCGAACCAGCCTGGTTCGCTTCCCGGATGGCCTGTTCATCGCTGGTCACCTCGCGGACGGCCAGCATCGGCCAAGGCGCCTCATCCCGCATGACCCGCATCTCGGGGGTAGCTCCCAATATGAGGAGGGGAGCCTGGCAGCAAGGAGAATCCAAATCTTTGACTTGCCCCTTCCCTGCCCGGATTTCTGCCCCTTTTTCCGCGGCATCACGCAGCAGCTCCGCGGCCAGGTTGGCCGCGACCGGCGTTGAGAAGGATCCCAGTTCGGTTGCAGGATCTGCCGGATCACCGGTGCGGATTTTGGCAATCTCGTCCTCCAGCAATCCAACGAATCGCCGGCCTGCGCTTGCGTGAACATAGACGCGCTTGGTGCCGATGCAGCTACGTCCATTGGCATAGATCGCGCTCCAGGCAATTCCCCGCGCAGCGAGTGAGATGTCAGCATCCTCGCGAATGATGGCAGGGCTGCCGCCGCCGAGTTCGAGGATGCATGCCTTGAAGGCCCGTCCGCAAGCTTCTGCAACCTTGCGCCCGGTCGCGCAGCTTCCCGTGAAGATAACCTTCCGGACATCCGCGCGCGCGATGAGCCGTTCCGCGATCTCGGGCCCGCCGGGCACAACTTCAACAGCTCCTGACGGGAATTGCGTTTCCGCGAATAGTTCGCCGATCAGCGAAGCCGTGCGTGGGCAGAGCTCCGACGGCTTTAAAGTAACGGTATTGCCACAGGTCAGCGCCGCGCATGCCTGCATGACTGGCAGCGAAAATGGAAAGTTGGAGGGCCCGATGATCAAAATCATGCCCAGAGGTTCAAAATGAATGGTGTTGGATTTGGCCCAGAAGCCCGGGCGCCAGTAGCGGAATTGTTCCGGCCGAAGCCAGCGCGGGGCCATCCTGGCGCAGAAGCGGAGCATCTCCAACGCAGCGGTGACTTCCTGGTTGATGACCTCGGTGCACGGCTTTCCGGTTTCCTCAGTGACTGTTTGTGCAATCTCCTTTTGGCGCCGGGCGATCATTGTCCCCATGCGCGCAATATGATCGCAGCGCGCGCGTATGGGCAGGCCGGACCATACCGAGGAACTGGAATCAGGCAATATCATTGCTTTGCCCCCCTGTGGCACCCTCGGCGGACTGCATGGAAACATCCCTCGATACCATATCCTCAAATGCTTCCCGCCTGCGCGCGAGCTTCGGGACACCCTTGTCGATCATGATAATTGCAGGCCGCGGCCCCGCAAAATTGTTGCCCAGGGATGTGAAATAGGCGCCTGCGTCCATGACCGCGAGGATGTCGCCTTGCTCCAGGATCGGCAACTCCTGGTGCAAGGCGATCCAATCCAGTGGCGCCGGCAGATTGCCCATAAGGTCGTATCTCGCCGTCCGCCTTCCGGCAGGCTTGTTCGCAACCAACACCGCATGGTGCTCGCTGAGCAGTTGCGGAGAGAGGCTCATTGCGCCGGCGTCGCAAACCGCGACGTCGACGCCGCGGGTTCTTCTCTTGATCAGGACAACTTTCAAAAGCAGCAGCTGCGAGGAGGCCACCAGCGCGCGCCCCGGCTCGACATAAATGGTGGGCATGCCAATCCCATGTGCGCGTGCGAAGTTGCGCAGGGCGGTCGAATATACGCGCGCAACCTCTTTGACAACTGTATTCTGCGCCTGTCCCGCTGGGTGGTGCGGGGGCCGCCCAAATCCAAAGAGGCGTATCGCCTCCAAAAGATTAATTTCCTTGAGCGTGGGCGTGCTGAAACCGCCTCCGATGTCGAGGATCTCCGGCTCAAATCCCTTTTCGAGGAGTTCCGACCACATCCTCAGCGCGGTACGCAAAGCCAGTTGGTAGGGGCGGGCAGATCTCACTCCGGTACCGATGTGAAAATGCAGCCCTCGAAGCCTGAGTCTGGGGCTGTCACGCAGGAGCTGCAGCGCATTTTCCCAGTCGCCGCTTTCCGGCGCAAACCCGATGTGGCTTCTTCGTGATCCCGCAGCCAGCGTGAAATCGAATCGGCTCTTCGCAAGACACGGATTAATGCGCAACCCGATATTCACCGGTCTGGCCAGATCCGACGCCATTGCCTGCAGAAGCCGGATTTCGTCCGTGCTTTCGACATTGATCACAGCCACATCCCTCTGCGCTGCCAGGCTCAGCAGCTCCCGTGATTTCACCGATCCATTGACCACGGTGTCACAGCCTCGCACTCCAAGTCTGGCCGCCAGCCAGAATTCAAACTCCGACATGATCTCGGCGCCGCAGCCGAGCGCAGCCAAAGATTTCAGGACGTCGGGGACAGGATTGGTTTTGTAGGAAAAGAACAGCTTGGCCGCCAGCCCTTCGGCCTGAAATGCGCCCAGCAACTCTGTGTGAGACTGCATCAGCAGAGCCGTGTTGACTACGTACAGAGGCGTACTGTGGCACCGCGCGAGTTCCGCCAGATTGCAGCCGTCCCAGAACAAGCCGTCGCCGCGGCGTTCAAGATTCCATAACGCGAGGTCGCGCATCGAGATTTCCCCGGACTCCATCCCAGGAGCCCGTCCGAGAATTAGGAGGGGCTCCTAAAGCATGATCCACTTCACCGTCGAAAAGCAAAAAGCGCCATGAGAAAAACCGTGGTCACAATGAATGGCACCAGCCTGCGCGCCATCTCGTGGAAGGCTTCCTTCGCATCGCCATCTTTGGGCTGCCAGCGAAGATAGAAAAAACCTGCCGCCATCCAGGAAACAACTGCCCATGCGATTCCCGCAACCACATCCGCCAGTATGTGTTGTTTCACGAAAAGCGTAGACACCGTGATGAGCAAAGCGACCAGAAACATTGAGTACTCCACGCTCTTCCGCAGCCCTTGTTTCAGGCAAATAAAATAGATCAGCCATGCAAAGATCACATGCAGGCTGGGCAGATTGTTGCCGCCGGGGTGGAAATCCATAACGTATTCGAGCCAGATAAGCCGCTCCGAGATGCTGGTTCCAAGCTCTGGTTTTGGAAACGCCACGGGATAGGCCAAATAGACGACAAACGAGGTCAGGTTGGCAATCAACACACTTAGCACACCCCGGCAGACGCGATGCCAGTCGGTAGCCACGAAACCCGGCAAGAGCACGAAAATATAGCAAAACACATACGGCCAAATAAAAATCGGTATCAAAGGAATTCTGCGATCCAGCGGGCAGGTAGGATCGTGGGTCGGGAGGATCGCGGCATATCGTCCAAGGATTTCGAACGAAATGATCCACAAGAGATAGAGGAAAAGACCACGCTTGATCAAGAATGCCCGCTCGCTGTCCTCTGTTCCGCGGAGCTGCTTTTCGAACCACGAGCCGCGTACAACAGTCGAAGGGGGATCTTTTGGTGTATTGCGTGGTTCGTTGTTCACCATGTGCCGACTCGCTTCCAGTGAAAACTCGTGGTGAAAAAAACGATTACGCCAACCATGAATACCACAGGAGCAAGAGACCAGCTTTCACGAAATGCGACCATGGATAACGGCGCCGGGGAGAACTTGCCGCCGGAGGCAGGAATCAGGAACAAGAGGATCCAGCCGGATAGAAACATGATCAGGCAGGCAAGATGCCCGCTGGTAAAAATGCCGTGGCAGTATCGCTTGCGGTCGCGAACAAACTCAATAAGGGCGCGTCCAATCGGATAAATCAGAAATGCGGCAGCCGTAATCGAGCCCACAGAGATCTGCAAATACGGCATCAGGTTCAACAGCACGAGAAGAACCATGCCTTCCACGAAGGAGTAAATCTGCGTGGGATGGCGCGGCAGCCGGCAATCTCCACGCTCACGGATCACTTTGGCCGCCGGATTGATATAACGAACGCCATGCTTGCCGGTGGCCACTCCGTAACAGCAGCCATAGGTGAGGCAGCCCAGCCGGCCAATGGCATAGGCCGCGAACATGCCACGCACCAGATCATCGGCAACCCCCAGCAGTGGAAAGTTGAAAACCGCGGCAAAGCCGGCGGAGAAAAGGGTCAATCCGAAGAGATTGCCCCAGCTTACGAATCCGACATTCCTGATGCCGAAAAGAGGCTGCCGGACGATCGAGCGCTGGTTTCCCAACCACCAGAAGGCATGCGAGGCCACAAGCGTGGTCAGCACTGCCCCTGCCATGTAGATCGCGGCCTGGCTTGACGTCACTCCGTGCTGAATGAGGCACGCGATCGTGATCAGCATGAAGAGAATTGTGCCGACAGCAATCAGGACCCCATAGCTCACGAGAATGAAGTTGCCGCATTGAAAGAGGATGGTGCGATTTGCCCAAGCGTCTAGGAATTTGGATAGCTTGTCCGCTAAAGGAGGCATCGCGCGATCGAGAATTCGAGACAGCCCCTTCGGCAACAATAGCGGCGTGGCGCCGATATAGGTCCGATAGCGTTCGCCAAACCGTTGGATCAGCACAGGCTCTTCATAAAACACGGCATAGGCAATCCAACCGCTCAGAAGCAACGGAGTGCTGAATGCCAGCGACCAAAAGGAATGCAGCAGCACAGCGGCACCGGCAAATGCCGTGGTGTATCCGACGTAGATGGGATGCCGCAAGTATTTGTATGCGCCGCCGGCCACAAACTCGGCAGGCGGCAAGTGGGAGATCGGCAGCCCTTTGCCGCGCGACCACAATCGCGTCATGGTGTGAATCATGAGCAGGAATCCAGGCAGCGTCAGGCACCAACCGAGGCTCGAAAGCATCGCAGGATCGCCCAGGGAAACCGGCATGAGCTTGTCGAGGCGAAATCCCGTAATGAAAAGAAACGCCGGCAGCAGCACCCAAAAGACGGCGAGATAGACAATAATGATGAGGGTATTCGACGCCGGGCGATGCAACCCCACTTCGTGTCCCGGGACTGGGCTGCAGGCTATTTCCTTGCCCTTGGGAATTTCGCAGCCTGTCAACAGCTCTCCTGTCACTGCCTGTCCTTCCAACGCCACTCGACGCGTTCATGAATAGCACAACCCTTGAAGGTGCGCTCCCCCATGCATAATTCCGCATCCGATATCATCTTCTTTTCCATTGGATTCCCGGATGATCGCGCAAGAAATTTCCGCAGCAGCATGGACGGAATTTGCCCTCCGGAAGCGATCGCGCCCTGGGCCAGGATGTGCTTCTGCGTCAAGCGCAAGGTAAAGTTCGCGTGGCGCAGAATGCTCTCTCGATCGCCTGCGTCGGCCTCGATCGTGAATGCTCTGGATTCGACGGGCGCAAAAGCCTCGTCTTCTGCCCGGAGCAGAAGATATTGGAGACATGCGCCATCGGTTAACCGCAGCTGATCAAACACCACGGTGCAGGCACCGCAGTGAGCCCGGCCCCACGTCAGTTCAGCAACCGGCAGCCGCCAGGGCGCCAGCGTCATCTCGACGATATCCTGGTATCCCGTCCCGGTGACGCGCCGCTGCTGCGATCCGACTTGCATCACGCCGTCCACAGCGGCCGCCGGCAGAGGTACCTTCCACGAAAGAAGACCCTCGCCCCTCTGCAATAGAATCCCATCGACCGCGGGAGACCATGAATTGCCGGTCGATCGGTAATGCAGATCCATGGTCAGCTGAGGGAATTCGAGGTGCGCATGGGAGGCGCCTGCGGTGTTGGCCAGAAAGTTCTGCTCGCACACCGCACTTTGTTTGGCATCGAACAGCGTTACCTTCCGGTTCAAGGCCGCGCGCAACGATTTGCCGTCTGCCAGCCTGACGTGGGCCGAGACATTTCCCCCGGGAATCCCGGCGATGCGCGTGGCCATAAAATAGAGGTACATCACCGTCCCGTCTGCCATGGTGAGGTCGAGGTACCACTTCTTGAGATAAAAGGGAATCACGCGCTTAGTTCCCGGTCCGGAATAGAGTGGTCAGCAGGTCCGACTTCCATGAACGCGACTTCAACAGATCCGCTCTCAGCTTTTCGAGTGCGCCTCTATCCAGGGTCTTGGCGCCCTTGCCCATCCTCGTGTTGCAAAGGTTTTCCATGAAGTCCTGCAAGCGCTCATCCGGGTCGTAGGGTTTTCCAACCCCGAGATTTTCGGGCCACTCTTTCGACTTGGCGATGTGAGCGAGCGCTTCCTCGTACTTCCCGCTGCGGACATTCTCACCGGCTAGAAGCAGGTGTGCCTTTTCAAACAGCACCCGGCCTTCCGAGGCGCCTTCATACGGGAGCACGACCATGGGAGTCAGGACATCCAGAGCCTCCTGGTACCTGGCCGAATCGATCAATGCTCTTGCATATTCCATGCCGAGCACAAAGTTTCCGGGGAACTTTTCGTATCCCCTTTGCGCAAGATCCAAAGCTTCCTGGAACGAAGACGATCCCGAATATAGACGGGCCAACGCAAGCCATGGGCGCCAATCGTCGGGCGCAAGATCCAGCGCCTTTTTGTAGTCTTCGGCCGGGGCTTTCGGCATGGTCTTCCTGAGTAGTTCCGCGCGCGTGAGGTAGAAGGGACCGTAATCGGGGCGCGCTTCGCATTCCTGCAGCAGGCCGGCCGCCTCCTCGAGGCGCCCCTTGCTCCAGTAAATGAGGGCGAGATAGTAAAGAGTTTTCCAATCACGCTGCTGAGAAAGGCCCCATTGAAGAACCGGGATAGTTTCTTCGCGGAATGGAAAAACCAGACGGGGAGATTCCTGGATCGCTTTCGCCAGAAGAGCCTTGCCTTGCGCTGGAGATTCGTCTTTGGCCAGGTAGGCAAGCCAATAATCCACCAACGGGTGTGCGGGTGCGAGGTGGAGCACCTGGACCGCTTCTGCCTTCATCCCCAGGCCGGCATAATAGATCGCCAACTCCAGGTAGGTTTCGTGAGGAAGTTCGGACTTTATCAGCGAAGTGAGCTGATTCCAGTTCCGTTGTGAACCGTTCAGGAAGCAAGCTTCCGCAGCCGCCAAATGGTTGAGGGGATCAAGACTCATGATCTCGCGTTGGGCCCTGCGGGCAAATTCCTGCCGGTTCAGCTTGCGCTCGGCCAGAGCCAGCGCGCTCAACGCGGAAATGTTGGCGCGATTAAAGTCCAAAGCGCGGCGGGCGTACTCGGCCGCATCCTCGAAACGGGACTGCATGAGATGAGTTTCGGCGATCAGACTGTACGCAGCCGACCTGTATTCCGGGGACCGGGCCGCCCATCCCAGTGCCTCGCGGGCGGATGCCGGATTGCCAAGCTTTTTGAGGATCGCACCGGCGACAAAATTCGCGCCGGCATGATAGGTATCGATCGCCAGTGCTTTTTTCGCCCAGACCAGAGCCTGCTCGTATTCCGCCCGCCGAGAATAGAGCTCGGCCAGGCGCACCAGCGCCGGGACGTGGAGTGCGTCGCGTTCGACGCAATCGCGATAATATTCGAGGGCTTTGCCGTAATCCCTAAGCAGTTCCTGCTGGCGGCCAAGCAGGAAGGCTTTCTCCGCTGTGGTGGCGGCCTTTTCCGGAGGTGAGACTACCGGGCGCGAAAAACCGGTTCCCCGGCCTGAATCAGAACGCCAAATCAGCTGGTTTCCCAGCAAGACCTTGATGTCCTGTTCAGCAGCGGGAACAGCGATCTCGCGATCGAACACTTGCATTGGCGCCAGGGCCAGCCTTTCTTTCAGAACCGTCGCGTTCCCCGCCACAACCACCAAATCATCATGAATCGGCTTGAGCGCGTTCACTGCGACTCGGGTTTTTTCTCCCTTCCTGGATACATTCAGAGCGACATTGGGATTGGCGGCGACGATGCCGCCGATCTGTTTGACCGGAAACCAGACCTCCTTCCATGTGTCTGCGGCATAGGGAAGGAAGGCCGCCTGGGTGAATGGGGAATCGTTGCCGCTGGACTGGGCTGCCTGGGAAAACTGCCGGCCTGCCTGAACCTCGACATACTGGCCATTGCGATCGGTCAACAGATCTTCCCAGATCGCGCCCGAGCGTGAGAGCGACCAGATCCAGATCTTCCGTCCCGGCATGTCGTCGTACCGCGACCAGTGGCCAAAACCGAAGTCGAGGCCATGCCAGTAGCCACCGGAAAAATCGGCATAGCTCCCCAATACGTGCAGCGATTTGTGGCTGCCGAAATAATGATTCTTATAGAGCGAGAGGTCGATCCCATTCTCGTTGACCGGCCAGGGATGTGCGTCCCCCCCGTGGCCGATGTAATATTCCCCGGGATAATAGAACTGCAGGTCATCGCGGGCATGTACCGCGGCGTTCATCCAATGATAATAGGATTGCTGCAGGGGAGTAGGGTTGTACCAGAAGCTCGTGGTCTCGAACTCCGCCGCGTCCCGGGGCAAACAGATCTCGACCCGCCACTGGGTTCTGCCGGGGAGATCGATGCCGCCGACGAAGCAGCTCACACTGCCGTCGGTGTTCTCCTGCAATAAATAGTCGACGGGAGTGGCCGTAGAAGGGGTGTGGCCGATCAACCCGAAATTGAACTCGATCCCGCCCGACGTCCATGGGCCGCGCATGGCGACATCGCGGAATTTCATGACCTCGTTGTGATAGATGAAGTCTTTCCCTGTGGATTTTTCGATTGCGCCCCAGATCTTCCCGCCGGCTTCGGGCAATACGTAGACCTGGATGAAGTCATTTTCCAGCCGTACGACCTTCCATTCCTGATCCCGACCCTCGCGCGCAAAACCGTCAAACCGGAAGTACGGATAGATGCCTGCATTCCTGCGCGCCAGAATCGGCACCGGATCCGGATCGCTGAACGGATAGGTCTTGATGATGCGCTTCTCTTCGGTAATCGTCGCCCGCGGCCCCATCATGCTGCATGCGCTGGAAATCACAGAGAGAACTGAGAGCAAAAGAACAATCCGCACTAGCTTCATACATTCCCCCTCACAACCAGTCGGAATCACTTGGCATCCACAAAGAATCAAGGGTGAAAAAATAAATTCATACTACTTACGTATAAGTCCTTGCCATTTAGGCAAGAAAAGCAAAAGCTCAACGCAGAGGCCGCAGAGATCACGAAATAATCAGCAGCCAGCCTTTGCCCTTGGGAACGCTGATCGACTCGTTTGGATTGAACTTAACGGCCGGCTGGAAGCCATTCACCTCCGGCGCCGTCAGAGTGGCCCGGGCAGGATCGATTCCCAGCGCACGCCAGTCGATGGACAGCCGGACGTTGGCGTCGTCCGGAGCCCAGCTGGCTATCGATATCAAAGCCTTGCCCTGCTTCACATAGGCGGTCGCCAGGATATCCTTACTGTCCGTTTTCACCGGGCAGCGCGGAGACCAGTAACCGATCATGTCGCTTTCCTGAATCTTGAAATCATCCCAAACCTTCCAGATCGGCGATGGATCGTTGCCGTCGTACGGCATGCGGCTCGTCATTCCGTAGACCATCCCGCGCCATCTGTTGCCGCCGTCCTGCAGCATCTCTCCCATCAGGCCATAGGGAATCCCGGACATCTCGATAAACCAGAAGTCCGCCGGCGAATTCGGATCGAAATACTCCCCGAACCAGAGCCGGTTGATGTACGGGAAATGCTCGAGGTAGAGGTTGGCGCTATTGGTGAAGCCGTCGCGCGGGTTGTACTGGTTGGCGGAGTGCAGATCAATGATGGCCGAGGGCCGGGCCCGGTCGAGCACCTTGCGCACCCGCTTCATGGTGGTGCGATCGAAGGCGACGTCGTCGATGTAAAGGCCGTCGATCTGCATTTTGTTGACCAGCCAGTTCAACCCCTCGATGTAGTAGTTATGCCAGCGGGACATGCCGCTGTTGATGATCGCCGCATCTTTCAAACTGGGTACGAACCACGCAGCGATGTAGTTAAATCCGACGTGCTCCTGGAGCCAGGAGAAACCTCCGCCCGGCCCGGTTGAGAAAATCTCGCTGCCGAGGCTGCGCAGCGCAAACAGCTCCGGCGCGTGGTTCGACAGTTCGCGGATGGTGTTGTAGATCTTTACTTTGAGCCCCTTCTGGTGCGCCTCGTTGATGTAGGCCTTCATCTGCTGTGGATGAAGGAAAGGATAGTTGATGTAGGGATTGACGTCATTGGCATGATGAACGTTGATGGTGTTGGCGCCGACCCGGATCGCATCGTCTACCGGTTTGAAGCTGTGGAAAAACCTGGTGCTCCACTGGAACTGGGTATCCAGAGGCTTGAATGGGGTCAACAGCAGGTTGAAGTCGAAATGCAGATCCTGGCCGGGGCGCAGCGTCCGGCTGCCGCCGAAACAGCTGACCAGAATCGTGGAGCCGTTTGCCTCGCGCATGGTAATTCCGCCCTTGCCCTCATTGAACCAGGAGGGAGGCATGTTCAGCGGCTTGGATTGGTAAAAGTTGGTGTTCAGCGGACGCGAGTAGTTTTCGGCTCTCAGGCTGAATTGAAGACCGGCGTTAGCATCGCCAAGCCAGGCGCCGTCCTGGTTTTTCTTCACGTCCCAGGACCAATCGTAGCTCGCCGGCCGATAGCCGCCTTTCGATCCCAGGCCCATCATGTAGCGGATTGCGTCCTTGAACAGCGTCATCTCGAGCCGAACGTCGCGAACCTCGACAGGTTTGGAGGAACTGAGCGTTATTTTAAATTGAACGAAGCCATCAAACTCCATGGCCGCGCTGACCTCCATTTTGAGAGCACCGGAAGTGCTGCTCGCTCTCCATTCTGCGATGCCATCTTTCTGTTTCGTGAACTTCGGTGCGCCCGAGGCCCACGCCAGGCGCTGACCCGCCGCGTCTTCCACGATCAGCTGCATCGGCGCGGAGAGCAGCGGTCTTGCGGCTTCCTGGATCCTCGTGACTTCAGGAGAGAAATAGCTCTCAATCTGGGCGGGGAGGCCGGATGGCCCCAGGGTCAGGCTCCGGCCGAGGATGTCAATTCTGTTTTTCGTTACCCGGACTGGAGTGAATGGGCGGACGATATCATCATCAAAGGCGAGCATGGAATCCAACCACCGCAATCTCGAGTGCCTCCAAGGTTCGTCGTCACCAAAATCGGCGATCACATTTTGACTTACGGCGAGGTTGAGGGTGATGGATTGCGCCGGCATACCGGCCGGCTCGATGCTCACCTGGCCCTGGTATTTTCCAGGGACCGCATCCTTCGGGATCTGGACGCCGAACCAAAGGGCCTGGACCTGGCCTTTTTTTACCGGGACGGTTTTTTTGAATGGCTGGCCATCCCAGTTAATTCCGCCTGTATTGATGCAGCGCAACGCGGGAATGGAGCGGCCGCCGTCGCGCAGATCGCTGAAACGGACGGCGATGTCCTGGATGTCAGCTGCGCTTGCGTACAGGCCCACCTGGAAGGCGTAGAACTCACCGCGCGACGCTTCGCCTGCCATCTCCGGCCTCGGCACTTCCACGACCCATTTCTGGGGCAGGTCATCGGTCATGCGGATCGGGTAGCGACGGTCTTCCGGAAAGAGCAGAAACTTCTTTCCCGAGTTGGCCGCGAGCAGTCCACGGATCTCCTCGGGCGTGGCGATGATTTCCATGGGATAAAAACTGTTGAATTCGTCGATCGCCTGAATCTCGACCAGGGAAGCCTGGGGGAACGGCCGGTCCGAACGCGACATCGCGGCCTGGGCAATTCTCTGCCAGCTGGGGTCGGCGCTGTTTTCGGGCGCAGGATAGGTTACGACAGGATAGTTCCTTCCCTTGGAAACGTAGGGCAGGAAGTACACATAGTAGTTCCCGGGATTCGGGGCTTGAAACAGGATGTCCCCGTAGGATCTGTTCACATTGATCCGAAGGAGGTTGGTCACTCTCTTCCCTGCGTCATCGCTGACGATAATATTTTTCTTCTCCGGCTCCAGATCCCGGCGGCGCCATGGAATGTGAGCCCAAACGGCATCAGCCTTTTCGGCCACTCTCACCACCGCCCGGTGATTTCCAAGGGTCTCGGCATCCCACGAGCCGGTTCCATAGCCCACATGCTGCGGGAACAGCGGCGCAGCGGCGCAGGTCAGAAATGCGAATACGGATACGCTGATCAAAAAAGCCCGCAGTTTCATGGTCCCATCCCGGCAATATCAATGGCGAAGTAGCCCCATACTAGCCCAATCAGAACCGAGAATAAACAGCCACGCGACAGGGTGGATTCGATTACGATGGGACCGCCATTCCTTAACGTTTTTCAGCATGAAGAGAGAAAATGAAGGGTCTCGGGAAAGTCATCCGTCTGCTATTCGTTTTTGCCCTGGCCGTCGTGGGGCTTGGGGCGCAGGAGAATAGAGATTATGCATTGCGCCCCGTGCCTTTCACGCGCGTTACGGTTGCCGATGAGTTCTGGCAGCCCCGCCTCGAAACCAATCGCACGGTGACCATCCCTTTCATCCAGCAGAAAAACGAGGAAACCGGCCGGGCTCTCAGCCTGGTGCTGCCTGACGAGATGCCTCTCAAGGCGGCATACCGCGCCGACCTGCTCAAAGGGATCGTCGTCGTCAAAAGAAGGGCGTTGGCGGCCAACAGATCCGGAGGCACTGCTGCAGGCAAGACCGAACAGGAATTCCTGGCCATTCCGTACTATGCCTGGGCGAATCGCGGGGCAGGCGAAATGGCGGTCTGGCTGGCGCGCAAATAGCGCAGTCGTCTGATCGCCTGCACTGCCAGGAGATCTCCCCTTTCAATAACAATATAATGATTGTTTACAATACCTTAATGACATTCTGCCGCAGGTAAATCCCATCGGGATAGACTCCGGCTTCAGTCCCAGGTTGAAATCGGCCCGATAGAGGCGTAGGGTTGTAGAATTGCTCCAACTGTTTCGTTATAGGAAAGGCACCTATGGCTTCTGCGTTCAGTGAACAATCTGCCTTACCGCTACTTACAGAACTTAAGATTTTGAAATCTATTATCCAAAACCTGGCGGAAGGGGTCATTGCGGCTGACACGAATGGCAAGTTCCTCTTCTTCAATCGTGCCGCTCAAGCCATCCTGGGAATTGGACCCGAGGATGTGGATTTTCGGGCATGGTCTGAGGTTTATGGCTGTTATCAGCCTGACGGAGTGACACTCTTTCCGTCCCATCAACTGCCGTTGGCGCGCGCGCTCCGCGGGGAAATCGTTGAGGAAACCGAGATCCTGATTCGTAATGTGAAACGCCCGGAGGGCATCTGCATTCTTGTGAAGGCGCGCCCGCTGCTCAACGAGGAGAACGAATTGTGCGGCGGGATTGTGGTGTTCCACGACATCACCAAGAGCAAAAAGGCGGAACAGAGGATCCGAACCCTGACCAACGCTGTAGAGCAGACTGCCGACAGCATCCTCATCACCAACACGAGCGGTTTGATTGAATACGTCAACCCAGCGTTTGAGTCAACCACAGGCTACGCGCGCGAGGAGATCCTGGGCCGCTCGCCTTCCATGCTCAAATCGGGCGTCCACGATGCCGCGTTCTACCAGGAATTGTGGTCCACGATTACTTCCGGAAACGCCTTCCGTGCCACGATCGCCAACCGGAAGAAAAACGGCGAGATCTATTTTGCCGAACAGACCATCACTCCCATGCGGGATGCCCCGGGAACCATCACCCATTACGTTTCGGTGGTCAAGGATGTAACCGAAACGAGAAAGCTGCAGGAGCAGGAATACCAGATGAAGCTGGCGCGCTCGGTGCAGCAGCGCTTCTACAAAGTGGCTCCGCCGCAGATCGAAGGTTTCGATATCGCCGGCGCCTCATTTCCTGCGGATGCCACGGGTGGCGACTATTTTGATTTCGTGCCCTTGCCTCGGGGGCGCATCGGCATCTCCGTGGGAGACGTTTGTGGCCACGGGATCAGTTCGGCGCTGCTGATGGTTGAGTTGCGCGCATCCCTGAGGGCATTCGCCTGGAAGAGTCCTGACCTGGGGGAAGTTTTTACATTGCTGAACAGCGCTCTGGTCTCCGACCTTAAGCAGGAGAGCTACGCGACCCTGGTATTTTGCCGCCTCGATCCTGCCTCGAAGTCCCTAGTCTATGCAAGCGCGGGTCATTTGCCGGGCTACATCCTGGCTGAGGATGGCACGGTTAAACGTACATTGGATGCCACAGATGTCCCTTTAGGTCTGTTCCAGAAACAGAGATACACTTTCAGCGAAGAGATCCGGCTGGAGCCTGGCGAGTCATTGGCTCTGATCACGGATGGGATAACCGAAGCGGAGAGACCGGATCAGGCCTGTTTCGGGGTTCATCGCGCGCTCGAGTTCATCCAGGCTCACCGCCAGGAACCCTCGCGGAAGATCGTGGGAGGCCTCCACCGGGCAGTCCGGGACTTCTCGGACGGCATGCCGCAGACCGACGACATCACCGCCGTCATCTGTAAATCCATCCACAGCGCCCGCCGCACCCGCAAGCGAAAACGGGCGCCTGACTTCATCATCTGATCTTTGCACCTCAGATGTGCCCAGCAAAACAAAAGCCGCCACGAAGGACACCAAAAGATTTGTGTCCTACTTACGTACAAATCTTTGCCGTAAAGCAAAGACAAGCAAAACCTCAACGCAGAGGTCGCAGAGAAAAGTCATTTACATGCAAAAAATCCTCTGCGGCCTCTGTTCCGAAAATAGGACCAATTACGGTGCCGATCAACTCGTCTATTTCTGTCCCGCCCTTTCAGGACTAAGCATTTCACCCCTGCGAAAACCCCGAAGGGGTGGCGCAGCAAAGCCCAGGGCGTGAGCCCTGGGAACAGGGGATCGAGCTGGCAAGAGCCCTGAAAGGGCGGCGCAGGAAAAGCGTGATGAGAGCACAACATTTTCATGCACCTGGGTGCACCCCCGGTGCATGAGGGACTGCGTTGAGGCTTTTATGTTGCGGATATTTCACACCGTGTCCTTCGTGGCAGGCTTTTGCGGGATATCCTGCAAAATGTCTTGATTTTTTTGGCCGTCCGCGGTGAAGTGCACGGACTGGAGGAATAAGCGATGGAATCGATCAAATCGCAACGCATCCCGAATTCCGCGATTCGACAAATGGTGGAAGCCGCCGAACGAATGGAGCGGGAAGGCAAAGAAGTCATCCATCTCGAGATCGGCAGGCCCGACTTCGACTCGCCCGCGCACGTGGTGGAAGCCTGCGTGGAAGCCCTGCGCGCAGGCAAGCATCACTACTGCCCCAATGCCGGCATTCCCGAATTGCGGCGGGCGATTGCGCGCAAATTCATCGATGAGTATCGCCTGGAGTACGATCCGGCTTCCGAGGTGATTGTTACCAATGGGGTCTGCGAGGCGGTCTACCTCTCGATGAACGCGTTGCTCAATCCCGGTGATCAGATCCTGATTCCAGATCCTGGCTGGCTCAACTATGAAGTGAATGCCATTTGCGCGTTTGCGGAACCCGTCAGCTATACGCTGACCGCGGCCAACGGATTCCAGCCGGATATCGACGAGATTGCGGGCAAGATCACGCCGCGGACCCGGATGATCATGCTTGTCAGTCCCTCCAATCCTGTCGGTTCAGTCACCAAACCGGAGGTCCTCGAGAGGATTGCTGCGCTGGCGGAAAAACACGATCTGATCGTTGCCAGCGACGAGATTTACGAAAAGATCATCTATCCTCCTGCCCGCCACACCAGCATTGCATGCCTGCCGGGGATGAAAAAGAGAACGCTCATCCTGAATGGTTTTTCGAAATTCTGGTCGATGACCGGTTGGCGCCTCGGCTATGTCCTGGGACCGCGGGCGCTGATCGATCCGATGCTGCGTTACCACCTGTTCCTGATTACTTCAGTCGCCACCTTCACGCAATACGGTGCTCTTGCAGCGCTGACCGGCGATCCGGGCCCTTCCCTTGCCATGGTCGCCGAGTTGAAGAGGCGGAGGGATTACCTGGCCCCGGAGGTGAATCAGATCCCCGGCTTCTCTTGCCTCATGCCGGAGGGCGCCTTTTATGTCTTTGTTGACGCGCGTGCCACCGGCATGGACGGCTACCAGCTATCGAACCTGCTGTTGCAGAAAGCCGGCGTCGTGACTGTGGCCGGGGAGTGCTTCGGCAAGTGCGGCGCCGGCCACATCCGCCTGGCTCTGACCTGCTCGCTAGAGAAACTCCGGCGGGCGGTGTCCAACATGCAAAGAGTCATGAAGGAAGTCATGCAGGCAAGAGGATAGCCACCACGCGAAGACGCAAAGATTCTAAGAAGGAATTTGCATTTTCCTGGGAATTTTGCGTCTTGGAAATTATTTTTTGACGCGGTGCGCGCTCAGGGCAGCGCGGTAGAGGAAAATGCCGATCAGCAGAATCGTCGCCAGCGCAAGCAATGTCCCCGAAAGGCCGGGGATGCGCGGCTCCATCGATTTGGGCGCAATCTTCGCTGCCACCAGCCCGGCTACGAACACGCCTGCCAGACCTTCACCCGCAACCAGGCCCGATGCAGCCAGGATCCCCGGATCGCTCTCACTCTTGGCCATGCCTTTGCGCGCCCAATCCACGATCGCGCGCACGCAACCGCCGACGTAGATCGTGGCCATGGAGGCGAGGGGCAGGTAGACGCCGATCGCAAAGGCGAGCCCGGACACCCCGCAGAGGATGCCGGCGAACGCCACTCCACCACCCGTGAGCACGAGGCCCCAGGGCAGTTGCCCGGCAAGAACGCCTTCAATAATCGTTTTCATCAGCAGGGCTTGGGGAGCCGGAATCTCCTTCGAACCGAACGTGTAGGCCGTCCCTAACAGCAGGACCGTTCCCGCCACCGCCCAGCATGCGAACGACGCTCCGATGATCTGGCCGAACTGTTGCCGTGCCGGGGTGGCGCCGACCAGATATCCGGTCTTGAGATCCTGGGAAATGTCCCCCGCCTTGGATGCGGCGATCGCAACAATGGTGCCAACCGTTAATACGGCAGCGCGCGCCGATGGATCCGTCCATCCGGCCACGGCAAAGACGCTGGATACTCCGAGCAGCGTGATCAGCGCGATTCCCGAAGTCGGTTGCGAGGTGACGCCCACGATGCCGACGATGCGCGCAGCCACGGCGGTCAAGAGCATGCCGAAGACGCCGACTCCAGTGGCGCACACAGCCCGCGGCAACAGCCCCATGCCGCCGGCAAAGATCCCGGGCACGAGCGCGGCGGTCAAAATTACGAAAACGATCGCGCCGATCACGAAACTGCCGGGAAGGTCACGCTCCGTATTGGGCAGCAGATCTGCAGTCGCGGCGCCGCTGCTTTTCCGCAGGCCGCGCACGACTGCGGCGAACGCTCCTGCCATGGTGGGAAGACCGCGCAGCAAAGTAATAATTCCCGCAGTGGCGACCGCGCCTGCGCCGATGTATCGGATGTAGCGCGCCCAAAGGTCGTTCGTCGTCATCGCCGAAACAAGCCGTTGAGTCTCCGGGAAAAGCGGCTGCGTCAAGCCGCCGCCAACCCAGGCAATCAGCGGAATGAGCACGAGAGACGATACCAGCGAGCCCGCCACAATCACGGCCGACTGCCGATACCCAAGGATGAATCCGACCCCCAGGAATGCGGGGAATAGCTCGACGGCAACCTCCGCCTTCGGCAGAACCGGCAGTGCAAAACTAACGGCACTGGGCATCAGGAAGGCCAAGGATATGAGCAGCTTGATCGCTGCACCCACCGCCATGCCCCAGAAAATCCAGGAACTGCCGGTCGAGCCCTCCGTGGTCGCGCGCAAGACCACCGCGCAGGCGGTCCCTTCCGGATACGGCAACTCATCGTGGGCATCGACAATGAGGAGCCTGCGCAGCGGAATCATCGCCGCCAGCCCCAGGACGCCGCCGAGGAAGCAGAGCGCTACCATCTGTAAATAGGGCGGAATCATGCCCCAGAGGAACAAGGCCGGAATGGTGTAAATCGTCCCGGTCGCAAGAGCCGTCGATGCCGAGCCAATCGTCTGGGACAGGTTGGCTTCGAGTATGGTTCCTTTGACGCCGAAGAGCTTGAAAATCGCCACCGTCATGACGGCCGCCGGAATCGAGGCCGAAACCGTCATGCCAGCCCGCAAGCCCAGATAAGCATTGGCAGCTCCGAAGACGACGCCCAGCACGATGCCGGCCAATACCGCTTTGAGAGTGAATTCCGCAAGAGGCTGCGAACTGGATGAGGCCATCAGCATCGCTCCTTATGGAGAGGTTAGTACGCGATCCGCGGCACCCAACTTGTCACACGCAAGCACCAGCGCGCAAGTGATTTTGGATTTTGGATCGCGGATTTTGGATTGAAGGGATTCACGCGTTCCAATTCGAGTTCGGCGGCTGCAATCCAAAACCCAAAACCCAAAACCCAAAATCGGAGTTCAACGTTTGGAGGCTTGCCGTTCGACGAGCTGCCTCAGGTTTTGGAGTTCCTGGCGCAACTTCTTTTCTCTCGATTGGATCGAAAATAAGTACACCGCGAGGATGATCCAGATGGCCGTGTAGGCGGCGAAGAGATAATTCATTGTGTTGACTGTTCCCATAGTGATTCGATCCTTATCTTAATTTTCAGCGTGCCAAATCGGCCATGCGCTCGAGCTGCTCCAGCTCGAGGCGCGCCGATTCCAGGAAGTAGCGGCGGCGGATGAGATAGATCAGAAGAAGCATGAACACCGCGATACAGGTTAAAAACGCCGGATACATCGACCCCGCGATCTCGCCCGTTTCAAGCATGGCCGACGGGTGCTGGTCACGCCACCAGCGAATGGAAAAAAAGACAATGGGGGCGTCGACGAAGGCGACCATGCCGAAAACCGCCGACATCGTGGCCCTACGCTCGGGGTCAGGCACATAATTGCGCACCAGCATGTAGGCCAGGTAGAGCATCCAGAGCACAAGCGACGACGTGAGTCGGGGCGACCAGGTCCACCAGACAAACCATACTGGCTTTGCCCAGATCGGCCCGGTCACCAAAACGACGGTGAAGAACATCAGGCCGACTTCCGTTGCCGAAAGCGCGAGGCTGTCCCACTTGCGGTTCTTCTTGATCAAATACATCAGCGAAGCGACAAAATTCACTGCGAACGCAGCCAATCCCATCATGCCCGAGGGCACGTGAAAGTAAAATATGCGTTGGAGATCCCCCATGGTCCGTTCACGCGGAGCCTCGAGGAAGGCCATATAGATCGCCAGGATCATGCCGACCAGAAGCAGACCTCCCAGGACGGCATCGAGATTCTTATATTTGGGTTGCTCCATCGCTCAATCCTCCAGAACGAAATCGAAGAGCAGGTACGCCAGCGTCCCGAATATGATTGTGAATGCGGACATGATCGTCATGGGGAGCTTCAGTGCACCATAATCAACGGTGTTGATGATAATGCGCGTGGCTTCGACCGCATTAACCAGGATGGGCAGCACGACAGGAAACAAGATCAGAGGGAGAAGTAGTTCGCGCATTCTGGTGTTCGCCGATATCGCCGACAAAAGCGTGCCCACTGCTGTAAAGCCAAGTGTGCCTATCAAGAATACCAGGATCAGGTAAGGGATTTCGGCCCACACCGTCAAATTGAAGAAGACGAGGCTGAAAACAAAGATTACGGCCTCGGCGATGAGCATGAAAACAGTGGCCGCCAGTGTCTTCCCGAGGTAGATGATGCCGCGGTCCATGGGCACCATCAACAGCCCCTGCAGGCAACTGTTTTCCTTTTCCGCTGCGAACATCCGGTTGAGGCCGAGAGTGCCTGAAAAAACGAAGGCCACCCACAGCACGCCGGGCACCGCCTCGCGAATGGTTTCGCGCGCCGACTCGAGCGCAAAGTTGAAGACCACCAGCACCACAATGCCGAAGAACAACATGGCATTGAGCGAGTCCTTGGTCCGCAGCTCGATGAGAAGATCTTTTCGGAAGACCGCCCAGACTTTGCCCAGCATCTCAACGTTCCTCCGTGAGGGCATGGTATCGATGCTGAAAATCCTCGAGGCTGACGGACTGCGGCGAGAAATCCAGGGCCGCGATCCCCTTCTCGATTACGACCAGACGGTCCGCGAGCGCGTACCCAAGCGGTTCGTCGTGGATGGCCATGAGGCAGGTTTTGCGGCGCGCCCGTGATTCGCTCAGATAATCTCTCAGAAAATTGCTGCCCTCCTGGTCCAATCCCGTGAAGGGTTCGTCCAGCAGCAGGATGGCGGGATCGTGCAGGAATGCGCGCGCAATCGCAAGGCGTTGCTGCATGCCGCGCGAGTAATTGCGCACCGGCTCGTGCCCGCGGCCCGCGAGTCCTACGTGCGCGATCCTTTCTTCCAAATCGACATCACTGCCGGAGTAGTCGAGAAGTCGAGCATAGAAGCGCAGGTTTTCGAGAGCCGTCAAATCGAGGTAGAGCGCGGTATTGTGCGAGAGGTAGCCGATCATGCCGCGCGCATTTTGGCTTCCTGGTCTGGCGCCTTGGATTGTGACTGTCCCCGACGAAGGGCGCGAAAGCCCGGCCAGGATTTTCAGGAAGGTCGTCTTGCCGGCGCCGTTGCGGCCGAAGAGTGCGATGAATTGCCCTTGAGGGACTCTGATGCGCAGATCGCGCAGAGCGGAGAACCGCCCGAAATATTTCGCCAGCCCCTGGACTTCGATCATTCCATCCTCTAAAAGACAGAATTCAGAATGAAGGAGTGGGTTGCGATGTCAGATCGGAAATACCCAATCGAATTGGCTCTGTTTTATCAGATCTCGCCGTACCTCGCAATTATCCTAGAGCCGCTTCTTCCAAATTCTGAATTCTAAATTCCAAATTCTGGTTGCATTAATTCTTCGAGAGCAGCATTGCGATGCGGCGCAGATGGCGCTTGGCCTGTTCGCGCAGCCGCGAGTAATGGCGCCGGTCCATGGCCTGGCGTTCGTACTTTTCATCCAATGTGACAATGTAGTTCAACAGGTGCTCGCGGCGCGCCTTCAATTCCCGGACGCGCACTTCCTGGCTGTTCCCGGATGGGGTTAGGACACGGTGGTGAGCATACCAGAGAACAATCACGAGGCTGATCAACAGCAGCGGGCCGATGATCATAGCATTCTGGCCTACAAGCGTGGGCATGGGCCGGATCCCGGTTCCATCCGCAGGCGCAGGGGAGGCCTCGGGCGCCGGGGCTTCCACCACCGGAGTGCCTCCCGTGAAAGTCCAGACCACTTCCGTACCAGCTTTGATGGGGCCAACGGAATAAAGGGTATAATTCTCCGCTTCATTATCCTGTACCTTGGAAACTCCATCCCCCGACAGCTTCATTTCCCGCGGCATAACCCCAATTTCCACCGAACTCACGTCCCGGTAAAACTTCTTGCGGTAGGTATAGCTGCCGTTCTGATAAGGCACGATCTGCTCTATGTTAAACGTCGTGATTCCGGGCCGCAGAGGATAGAGGCTGTAATAGCTTTGGCCATCGGAGCTCTCGAGCGGCGGCTGACTTACCGGCATGCTGACTGCGGAACCTGAAATACTGAGATCCGGGGGTTGCAGGATGCCGGGCGCTTTGGAAAACCGGAAATTGCCGTCGTCGCGCATCAGGCCTCGTGGCGGCTTGGTCTCGTTCTTGATCGTGTAGGATTCATTGATTCTCAATCCGTTGACGGTCAGCTTTGACGCAATCTGTGGTTTTTCGACCGTAATCCCCTGCCACGATGTTGTCGGCTCATAGACTTGGATTTCGACTTGTGCCTTGCTCGAGCCATCCAAGCCGGTCTGGCCGTAATAGCTGACCGCTCCATATGTGGCGCGGATCAATAGCGGCCCGTTCGTCGGCAGCCCATCGATATGGAACTTGCCTGTCGCGTCCGTGGTCGCGGATTTCAAAACGCTCATGCCTCCGGCAAGCCCGATGACATCCACAGACACGCGCGCCAACACATTCGCAGGGTTGGTTGCATTGATAATCCTCCCGTCCACGACACCCTGGCCCTGAGCATACATGGCAGAGGAGAGTAGAGCTGCGGCAAGCCCCGACATCAAGGTCTTTCTCACGAGTGTCATGCGGGGAAACTTAATCCATAAGAGCATAGAAGAAAAGACTTCTTTCATAGGAATCACTTTTTCAAAAACATATCCGATGGGAATAAATGTGCTGAGTCATGAGTGACGAGCAGGCGCGACGACGACCTGGACCTTCTTTCTCGACTGCTCCGAAGCTAGCTCGCCTTCAAACTGCAAAAGCAGCCACGAATGGCACGAATTTCTTGCGCATTCGTGTCATTCGTGGCTGCCTTTAAAAGGCCATTAATTTTCATGCGCCTGGATGCGCCACGCTCACGTACCTGTCCCGAGAGATCCCCGGTCACCGGACGCCAGTCTGGTTTTACGTTCGGCAATGGCCTTCTCGATCCCATCGTCGAGGTTCTGCTCGGCTCCCAGCTGGTCGAGCTGGTGCAGGATTTCTGCCGCCTCCGATTTGAAGCCCCCTTCGAGCCTGTGGAAGTCCGCCTCGCCGAGGCGGCCCATTTTGTGCTCGAACTCCAGATCTTTGAGATTGCTGTATATGACCGCTTTGCGGTTCAGCAGCCGATCCAGCTCGGTTTCCGCCAATAGCTCGACCTCGAGATTTCCCTTGGGCTCCCTGAACAAGGGCATCAGGACGTAGAGCGCTGCCAGGGTTGTCAGAATGGTTCCTGCCAGGAATGTCATCAACTCTCCTCTTCAAAATCCTTGAGTTCCCGTTCGACTCTGGGATCGGCGGCAACCGGGGACTCCTCCGCCTCCTGAGAAGGGCGCACCATGCGCACGACAATCCAGCCCACGGCAATTATCCCCAGGCAGAAAAACAGGAACGGCATGACCCAAGCCGTAATGTCGAAACCCTGCATCGTGGGCGCCGAAAGCACCTGCTTGCCGTAGCGCGCGACGAAGCTATCCACAATGGCCTGGACGCTCTCCCCTTTGAGCAGCCGCTCGCGAATTTCGGCGCGCATCGGCGTGGCCGAACCGCAATTCTGCATGGAGCAGACGCTGAGTTGCTCTTTGCAGCCGCACTGGCAGACCAGTTGGTCGCACGCATCCTTGTATTCCCTGCTGATGTCGCCATGTCCCTGCGCTGCTATCGCCAACGGCAGAGCAAGGAGTGCGAGCAGCATGATCGCGCCGACAGTTTTTCTCATAGCCCGTTTTTTTCTACCTCATCTGCATGCTTTCTTCAGTAACCGCGGTCCGGCCAAGAGAGAGCTGCGGCGTAGCGAATGCGCCCTTGCGATCAGGAAGCAAGGTCACCATGGTGCCGAAAAACATGATCGCCGATCCGAACCAGAGCCAGAAAACCAGCGGGTTGACGAATGCCTTGATCTCATACCCGCGACCGTCGTTGGAGACGCCGTTGAACACAGCGTACAGATCCTCCTTCGGAGTGCTGCGCAGCGCTACCGTGGTCGTGCTCTGGCCCTGCTCGCCGGTTTTATAGATGCGCTTTTCCGGTTTCATGATGCGGAGGAGCTTTCCATCTTTGTAGGCATCCAGCCAGGTCACGCCGTATTCATAATTCGGCGTTTCACCTCGTTCAAATTTGGTGAGCTTCAATGTGTAGTCGCCGATCTTCAGCTCGTCGCCCGGCGCCATCGTCTGGTTGACCTCCTGGTTGAACGCATTGCCGGCCAGGCCGATGAACATGAGAACGACACCAAAGTGCACGATGTAACCTCCATAGCGCCGCTTGTTTTTCAGCGTGAGGCGAATAAGGGCGACCAGCACGTTTTCGCCCTGGCCCTGCATGCGCAGGCGTGTGGCTTTGAAGAACTCTTCCACAATGGTCACAGTCACAAACATGCAGAGCGTGAAACAGACAACCGTGTAGAAGTTCCGCATTCCTGCCGCCAGCAGACCGGCACAGGTCGCCACTGAGAAGATTCCCGGCAGGAAGAAAGCCCGCTTCAGGCTATCGACCGAGGTTTTGCGCCAGGCGAATAGCGGCCCGACCCCGGTCAGGAACAGCAGGAACAGCCCGATAGGTATATTGACGCGGTTGAAAAACGGCGGCCCGACCGTGATTTTGGTGCCGCGCAGCCACTCCGAAAGAACCGGAAACATCGTCCCCCACAGGACGGCAAAACACGAGACGACCAGCATCAGATTATTCCAGAGGAAGGCGCTTTCACGCGAGAGCACGGAATCCAGAGGCCGCTCACTCTTGAGATAAGGGAGGCGATCAAGAATCAGGAAGAGGAAGCCTGCGGCTATGAGAACCATGTAGAGGATGAAGTACTTGCCGAGCGATGATTCGGCAAACCCATGGACCGAACTGACCACGCCGCTACGTGTGATGAAAGTGCCGAAAACTCCAAGGAGGTAGCAGAGCATTACGAGGATTACATTCCAGACCTTCAGCATCCCCTTGCGCTCCTGGATGATGACGGAATGCAGATATGCCGTCCCGATGAGCCAAGGCATCAAGGAGGAGTTCTCGACCGGATCCCAGCCCCAATACCCGCCCCAGCCCAGCACGACATAGGCCCACTTGGCGCCAAGCACCACACCCATGCCCAGCAACATCCAGGTAAACAGAGTCCAGCGGCGCGTTGTGCGAATCCAGGAATCGCCGAGCTGCCGTGTGATCAGCGCCGCCGTCGCGAATGCGAACGGGACCACAAAGCCGATGAATCCCAGGTAGAGGATAGGCGGGTGAATCACCATGGCCCAATACTGCAGCAAGGGATTGAGCCCGCGACCGTCCGCAGGCACGTACTTCATCATGCTGCCGTCGGCATTGACTTGAATGAGCTGGTTGAAAGGATTGGAAAGGAACAGATTCAACGACAGGAAGAAAGCCAGGTTCAGCATGAGCGCTGCGACCACATACGGCATCATGTCGCGATAACGGTACCGATTCTGGTAGATGACTACCCCGCTGAAAACTGAGGTGATGAACACCCAGAGCAGCATGGAGCCGTCGTGTGCACCCCAGAGCGCCGCTATCTTGTAAAAGACCGGCAGATCACGGTTGCTGGAGCTCACCACATGGGCTACAGAAAAATCATCGGTGATCAGCAGGTACAGCATGCTTGCCGTGGCAAGCGCGATACTCACGCAGGCGGCCATCGCAGCATGCTCGGCGCTACGCACAATCCGATGCTGCTTGCTCGCCGCACCCAGGAGCGAGGCGAACAGTCCATAGACAGACAAAACCAGGGCGAGCAGAAGACAATAGTTGCCAAACTCACTCATGCAAAACCCCTAATCCACTTACGATTGACGATTTACGATTGAAGGTTGCCTGGCGTCCCAGGTCAATCGTCAATTCTTTTCACTGTGATTCAGACGGTGAGCGTGGAAAGTAGAAATCGATCATCGTTTCACCGCGAAGACCACCAAGACCGCAAAGCTGACTCCCAGGCCCGCCCGGGGGCTGCCTTCGGCCGCCGCTCACGGCCGAGAATGGCGCAACGCGAAGCGTTGGCCCCCGGGCGTGAAGAATCGAATTCGCCTCTCTGCGGTCTTTGAGGTCTTCGCGGTGCGATCTCCTCCCCTGTCTAAATTGCAGATTCATTTCACTTGCTCTTTTTTTCGTACTCCGCTTCGTACTTGGAGGCGCACTTGGCTTCAATGCGGCGAGCCTGAAAGATGCCGTCCTGGCCAAGATTCCCCTCAACTACGGCCTTGGACTCATCTTTGAAGGTGTCTGGGATCACGTCTTTGCCGACGTATCTGACTCTCAGCGTCTGGCCACGGCTGCTAATGAGAAACTGCATCGGCGACTGGCTGCGATCAATCGAGCCCGCAACCACATCTCCGGCAACCTTAACCGTCTTGCCGTGAAGCTCGCCCTGCATCGCGCTGAACTCCTCTACCGTGATGTAATAGGCCTTGCTCTCCTGGTAGCCGATGAATCCCAGCCAGACTAGTGCTCCCACAATCACTAATCCGCCCAATACAAACTTCAGTCTCGGACCACTCATCTGGATCCTCCCCGATAAATATTGCGTCCCACCCGAATGATGTTTTGCGACCAATCAGGTAAGAAGTATACCATTTCGACCAAGCATGGGAATGGTTTCTGGAATCAAATTTCAACAAGGCGCAAAACAGACAGTGCCCCATTTCTTACTTAGGCGAAAATGTGTAATGTGTAATGTCTGTATCGCATGGAACAGAGATCAGGAAATGACGTTTTCGCGTCTGATTTCTATAATATACCCCGGGTAGATGGCCGATTTGCTATACGTGCCATCTTAAAACCAGGTTTGAGTGTACCCACAGGGGAAAGGAATGGACTGCGGGAAAAGCCCCAGGAACCAATTTGCCGAGGACCTCGACTCGCTGCGAAAGCAGATCGCTGAGCTCAAGGAGGTAATGCTCGAGTCCGTTCCGGGTCTGTCGGCGCGCACCCAGGTGATGCAGGCCGCAAACCGCGTACTGAAGCGGATCCAGGGCGAGATCAAGGCACAATTGGGTTTCGTCCCTCCTTTCTTTGCGTCCGTTTTGGACGCGCCGGAGATCCTTGCTCCTCTCTGGCAGCAGATGCGCTCTTCTTATCTGAAAAATCCGATTCCTGCGCTGACGAAGGAAAAGCTCTTCGCCCGGCTTTCGCGCGCCTGCCCGGTTTCCTACGCCATAGTGTCACACAGCTGCATGCTGATGCGTTTGGGGATGCATGCCGGTGAGATTATGCGCTGGCTGGAGCGGCCGGCGCCCGCATCACTGGAAGATCTGGAGCCCTGTTTCGCGAGGTTCGCTTCTGTTCCACACCCGCTGCCGGACTGGCCTGAGCCCGGCTCGCAGTTCGAGGAGGCCCTCCTGCTCTGCTCGATCTACCTGTTCCGTAATCCAGGCGGAGGCGAGAAGTGTCAGGAGGAACTGTCGGGAGTGCTGGGACCGGCTCATTACGCGCAGCTCACCGCATTCCTCGCGTATGTGCGCATGCATCACCTTTGGCTGGAAGCTTACCCTGAGCCTGACCAGGGGAAGGACGAGGTGATCGCAGCCAACCTCCAGGCCATGATTCAGGAAGAGCCGCTGCTAAGCCCGTTCTTGAAGAGTTATTGCGAATCTGTCGGCGAGCGGCAACACTCCGCAGAGAAGCTGCACCAGGATAAGCAAGTCTGTGAAAAGGTCCTGCGCGATAGCCAGGAAGGCATTTTCACCTTCGATCGCGACCTGGTGTGCACGCTCTGGAATCCGGCCATGGAAGGTATTTCCGGCATCAAAGCTCAGGATGCCCTTGGGCACATCGTTTTTGAGGTAATCCCATTCCTGGCCGAAACCGGCGACGACAGGTATCTGCTGGAGGCTCTCCGAGGAGAGACGGTTACGGTCCACAACCGCCCCTATCCCGTCGCAGGAACAGACCGGGAGGGCTTCTGCGATACCTATTACAGTCCTCTGTTCAACGGCTCGGGACAGGTCTGCGGCGGGATTGCCTTCGTTCGCGACACGACCGAACGCAGGAGGGCTGAGCTGGGCCAGCGTGCCACCGAAGAGCGTTATCTGGAACTGTTCGAGAATGCCAACGATATCGTCTACACCCATGACCTGGAAGGCAACATCACTTCCATCAACAAGGCCGCAGAACGCATCACCGGATATGCACGTGCCGAGGCCCTGCAGATGAAAGCCAGCCAACTGGTCGCTCCCGAGCACCTCAGGATCGCCTGCAAGATGATCGAGCGCCAGATCGCAGGAGAGGGCCCGTCGCCTTACGAAATCGATATCCTCTGCAAGGACGGCCGGCGCGTGGCCCTCGAGATCAACACCCACATCATCTCCCGCGACGGCGAGCCTGCCGGAGTGCAGGGCATCGCCCGCGACATCACCGAGAGAAAGAAGACCGCGGAAGCGCTCCAGCAAGCCAAGCAAAACCTCGAAGCCTGGGTGCATGAGCTGGAGCAGCGCACCCGCGAAATGACTCTGCTCAGCGAAATGGGCGACATGCTGCGTGCCTGTCTCACAACCGACGAGGCGTACACCGTCATCGTCCGCGTGGCACAGCAGATCTTCCCCGTGCAGGTAGGGGCGCTGTATGTCATTTCACCAGCGCGCAATCTTGTCGAGGCGGTGGCCGCGTGGGGAGACACCTCGCGCGTCGAGCGTGTCTTCGCTCCCGATGAGTGCTGGGCCTTGCGCCGCGGCCGCGTTCACTGGGTGGAGGATGCCAGCATCGGCCTGTTGTGCAAGCATCTTCCCAAGCCACCTCCCGAAGGCTACATCTGCGTGCCCATGATGGCTCAAAGTCAGGCGCTCGGCATCCTGCTCCTCACGCAGCCTCCCAACGCCCGGCTGACTGAGGCCAAGCAGCGTCTGGCGCTGGCCATGGCCGAGCACATTGCGATGGCTCTTTCCAATCTAAAACTGCACGAGACTCTGCGCAGCCAGTCGATCCGCGATCCGCTCACTGGCCTCTTCAACCGTCGTTTCATGGAGGAGTCCCTTGAACTCGAGCTGCGGCGGGCAGCGCGCAATCGGCGCCCTCTGGGCATGATTATGCTTGAAGTCGACGATTTCCAGGCCGTGAGCCGATCCTTAGGCGAGGACGCCGAAAATGCCATTCTGATTGAGATCGGCAACCTCCTGCGAACCATCATCCGCAAGGAAGACATCGCCTGCCGCTATGGCGCCGAGAAATTCACCATTGTCCTTCCTCAAGGAAGCCTGGAAGTTACAGCGCAAAGGGCAGAGAGCTTGCGCGAAATGGTCAAGAGCCTGGAAATCCGGCACCGCGGCCGTTCCATCGGGCATGTTACCTCCTCCGCCGGCATCGCGGGCTTCCCCGATCAAGGCCGAACCGTCGAAGCCCTCATTCGCGCGGCCGATGCCTCCCTCCAGCGCGCCAAACAGGAAGGCGGCAACCGAGTGATCACAGCCCAATAAAAAAAGTACTGAGTGCTGAGTACTGAGAAAAACGCCCAGTGTTCATGCTCAGGATTTTGATTTATACTGCGATTCAGACAGTGACATGCCCGAAAGGGGCGGCATAGCTACAGCCCAGGGCGTGAGCCCTGGGGAAGTGGCAGGTAGCCTTCAGAGCCTTGGGCTGGAGCTGTTGGACCCCTTCGGGGTCAAAACAGCAACTGCTTCAGCTCTGCCAGCATTCCGGGACTTGTTGTCGGTTGCAGTGTGTGAGTCGCAGTGATGTGTAAGATGTTTTTGATTTTCCGGCGGGTTTTTTGTTAGCCTACCTGGCGCATGGCCAGGAATCAGCGAAAACCAGAAGCAGCGGATCCGGATGAGCTCCGAGGTGCGCGCCGATACGATCTTCTCATTGGCCTCTTCTTGCTTCTGGCAACGCTGGCGGTCTATAGCCAGGTGCGCAGCTATGATTTCGTCAACATCGATGACCGCGAATACATCACCACCAACGCCTCGGTACGCGCCGGACTGAGCTCGGAGGGCTTGGTTTGGGCGTTGACGACCGACTATGCCGGCAACTGGTTTCCGTTGACCTGGCTATCGCACATGCTGGATTGCCAGCTCTTCGGGCTGGACAGCGGCCTTCACCACCTGACGAACGTCCTGATTCATGCCTCTAGCACCCTCCTGCTGTTTATCCTGCTCAAACGAATGACAGGAGCGCGGTGGCGCAGCGCGTTTGTTGCTTTCCTTTTCGCGCTCCACCCTCTGCATGTCGAGTCGGTGGCCTGGGTGACGGAAAGAAAAGACGTTCTCAGCGCCTTTTTCTGGTTTCTTACCCTGTGGGGATATCTGCGCTATGTCGAACGCCCCCACCTCGCCCGGTACTTGGCTGTTCTCGTTTCGTTCTGCCTGGGCCTCATGTCCAAATCGATGGTCGTCACACTCCCCTTCGTCCTGCTGTTGCTCGACGTCTGGCCCCTGCGGCGCATCACGCTCGGCGTGCCCGCGACGGCCGCTAAGCCAAAGCAAAAATCCCGTGCCGACCGTGAAATAAAGCCGAAAATCGCGACTATTCTCATGGAAAAAGTGCCCTTTCTTGCGCTTTCGGCTCTGACGGCAGTCATCACCGTTGTGGTTCAGCGCCGCGGAGGAGCGATAGTATCGCTGGATTACATCCCATGGGGAACACGGCTTGCCAATGGCCTCACCTCCTACATGACATACATTATAAAGATGTTATGGCCTACGGGGCTGGCCGTGTTTTACCCGCAGCCGCTGGAGCTGCCAGATTGGCAGGTTTTGGCTTCCGGCCTGGCACTGGCAGGCATCTCCATCCTGGTGCTGCGCTCGTTTCGTAGTTCACCCTATCTTGCGGTCGGATGGTTCTGGTATCTCGGCACGCTGGTGCCGGTGATCGGTGTGGTTCAGGTAGGGATGCAGGCACATGCGGATCGGTACACCTACCTCCCCTCGGTCGGGATCTTCATCATGATGGCCTGGGGGGTGGCGGACGTTTGCAAGCCCTGGCCGCGTGCAAAGACCACATTGGCTGGTGTCTTTGCACTGGCCTCCGCCGCGTGCATGATCCTCACCTGGCATCAGGTACAGGCCTGGCAGGATAGTATGACGCTCTTCAAGCACGCGCTGAAGGTGACGGCGGACAACCATGTGGCACACAATGGCTTAGGCATCGCACTCCAGGAACAGGGGCGGATGGAAGAAGCCATCTCGCATTATCAGGAAGCCATCAAACTCAGGCCTCGCTACCCGGAAGCGCGCGCCAACCTCGGAGATATACTTCTCAGGCTGGGACGGACCGAGGAAGCCATCCAGCAGCTTTCAGAGACGATCCGCCTTAATCCCGGCTCGCTGGAAGCCCACATCAATCTGGGGATCGCGTACAACACAATGGGCAAAGATGAGGAGGCGATCACTCAATTGCTGGAGGCCGTCAGGATTCAGCCCAATTCTGCTAATGCCCGTTATAACCTCGGCAGGGTGTATGCCAAGGTCGGGCGGCTCGCCGAGGCTACCGCCCAGTTTTCCCTGGCTGCCCAGTTGCAGCCCGACAACGCCGAAGCCCACTACAATTTAGGTCTTACCCTGGCCGGCCAGGGTAACATGGACGCGGCCATCGCCGAGTTCACCAAGGCCATTCAAATCAAGCCGGATTATGGTGCGGCGCACAACAACCTCGGCAGCGCCCTGGCGAACCTGGGCAAAATCGATGAAGCTATTCTCCATTTCAGGGAAGCGCGTCGCATCATGCCGGACTCCGAACAGGCGCGACTCAACCTTGAATACGCCCTCTCCCTTAAAAAATAAGGCATAGCTGCAATAATCAAAAAACTCTGAAAGTTCAACCTTTGCCAACGCGACACGGTCAAATGATGAATCTGTAATTCAGACAGAGGAAAAGATCGAACCGGGAAGACCTCAAAGACCGCAAAGAGGCGAATTCGATTCTTCACGCCCGGGGGCCAACGCTTCGCGTTGCGCCATTCTCGGCCGTGAGCGGCGGAAAAGCCGATGAGTGCGGGGTGAAGAGCAAGAGTCGGCGCAGCTTTTCCGCCGCTTACGGCCGAGAATGGCGGCCGAAGGCAGCCCCCGGGCCGGCCCTGGGAGTCAGCTTTGCGGTCTTTGTGGTCTTCGCGGTGAAAAGATGATCCATTTCTACTTTCCATGCCCACTGTCTGAATCGCAGAATCATCAATGTGAAGGATTGACTTCAGGTGGTCGCATACTTATGATGGATAGGGTTTTGCATAGCCAAAACCGGGGAATCGCTCCGGTTCGCCCCCTGGGGGGCGCCCATCCGGGAATCCGGAGGGGCTCCTGGACCTGCTTGGAGCTGTCTCGCGGCTCTCTCATCGCTGAGACAAAGTCTTTGCCTTAGGAATTCCATCAGTCGGAGCAAAAGGGGTTTTCTGGCAGGTCTGCCAACCTGAAACTGTCGAGGTAAAATTAGTGCCAGTCTTTAACCGGGACAAGCTCGAGGACGCGATCCTGCCCAAAACCAGGATCAGCCGTGAGATTGACTCTCTGCGGCAGAAGATCGCGGATCTCGAAAGCCTGGAGTATGAGCTGACCAGGGCCGAGCTGGCCTTGATCAACTCTGCCTCCGGCGCCGCACCCGCTACTTCGGATCAGATCAAGGGTGCAATCAACAAGCGGCTCGGGTACTTCCCTCTTTATTTCGCGCCCGCCGTGGATTTTCCGGAGCTGCTCCGGGACCTGTGGCGGCAGAGCCTCGCTGGGTATTACGACAACCCTCTACCGGAAATATTCAAAGAGAAGCTGTTTGTTCAACTCGCGCGTTATTGCGCATCGCCCTATTCCATCGTCACCCACAGCTGCAACCTCCACCGCATGGGAATCCCGGCACAGGAAGTGCTTCATCTTATCCAGCAACCTGCGCCCTCGGCCGAGGACGATCTGGAAGGGATCGCCCGCACGCTGTCCGCGGCTCCTCGGCCCATGATCGGTTGGCCCAGCCCGGACTCGGAGCTTGAAGATGCCGTCGTGTTCGTCTGCCTCCTCTCTTACCTCAAGCCCGCCGAGGCGGAAGCATGCCGCCTGGAACTGCGGCGCTTGCTGGCCGCGAAAAACTACCAGCATCTGATCCACTTCCTGGCTTATGTACGGGCAAACCACCTGTGGCTGGAGGCTCACCCCGAGATCTCCTACCATTCCGACCCCCAGGTCAAAGCCCACATCCTGAAGCTGCTTCGGGACGAGCCGCGCCTGGCCTCCGTCTTCAGGAATTATTTCCGGCAATTCGGCAATGATTACCGCAGACTGGAGGCGGAGGAAGCGCTGCGCGCGAGCGAAGAGCGTTACCGGGAGCTGTTCGAAAACGCCAACGACATGGTCTATACCATCGACCTCGCCGGCAACCTCACTTCCATCAACAAGGCGGCGGAGAGAATTACCGGGTACTCGCGCGCCGAGGGGCTGCAGATGAATCTCTCACAGTTGGTAGATCCTGCCTGCCAGGAGACCACCCGGAAGATGCTTGAGCAGCAGGACAATCCTGCTACCTACGAACTGGAAATCGTCACCAAAGACGGCCAGAAGGTGGCGCTCGAGATCAGTACCCACATCATCGCTCGTGACGGCAAGCCGGTCGGAGTGCAGGGGATCGCACGCGATATCACGGAAAGAAAGAAGACCGAAGAGGCGCTCCAGCAGGCCAAGCAGAACCTCGAGGATTGGGTGCACGAGCTCGAGCAGCGCACACGCGAAATGACGCTGCTCAGCGAAATGGGCGACATGCTGCGCGCCTGCTTCACTACCGATGAGGCCTACTCGGTCATTGTCCGGGTGGCTCAGCAGATCTTCCCCGCGCAGGCCGGCGCCCTGTATGTCATCACCCCGGCCCGCAATCTCGTCGAATCGGTGGCCGTTTGGGGCGACACTTCTTTGGTGGAGCGTGTCTTCTCCCCCGATGAGTGCTGGGCCCTGCGTCGTGGGCGGGTTCATTGGGTCGAGGACTCCAGTGTCGGCCTGCTATGCAAACACCTGCCGCATCCTGCTCCCAAAGGTTATCTGTGCGTGCCCATGATGGCCCAGAGCGAAGCGCTCGGAGTCCTTTATCTCACGCGACCTGCCGATGCGCGCCTGACCGATGCCAAACAGCGTCTGGCTGTGACCATGGCCGAGCATATCGCCATGGCCCTCTCCAATCTGAAGCTGCACGAGACCTTGCGCAGCCAGTCCATCCGCGATCCTCTCACCGGCCTTTTCAACCGGCGCTTCATGGAGGAGTCGCTTGCGCTCGAAGTGCGCAGGGCTGTGCGCAACCAGCGTCCGCTGGGCGTGATCATGATCGATCTCGATCGCTTCAAGCACTTCAATGACACTTACGGTCACGATGCCGGAGACATCCTGCTGCGTGAATTGGGCACTTTGCTGCAGAAGAACATCCGCGGTGAGGACATCGCCTGCCGCTACGGCGGGGAGGAGTTTACCTTGATCCTGCCGGAGGGCAGCGCCGAGGTAACTCAGCAGCGGGCTGAGGCATTGCGCGAGTCGATCAAACGCATGAACGTCCTGCATCGGGGCCGTCCCCTCGGCCCCATCACCGCCTCGTTGGGAGTCGCCGTCTTCCCGGAGCACGGTCGATCAGGAGAGGCGCTGCTCCAGGCAGCCGACGCCTCGCTCTACCAAAGCAAGGATTCCGGCGGCGACAAGGTCACCACCGCAAAGTGAGACTCCACCCGCAGTCACCGCGAAGACCTCAAAGACCTCAAAGAATTGCAGTTATTCTTCTTCGCGGTCTTCGTGGTCTTGGCGGTTCGATGTCTGCATATGATATTTTCACAGCTTCGCAGCGCAGCCCTGGGCTACTATCTGGGGCTCCTTCGTGGTTCATCCTGGACTATTTGCGGTTGGATTCGTACAGGCGTGCCAGCTTCGCACGGAAGACTTCCCGGTAGCTGTAGGTCAGGGCGATGTAGCGCACCTTGGTATCAGGGCTCAGGCTGACCTTGCCGATCGCGGCATCGTACTGATAGGGTACCCCGGAGGGGTCTTTGGGGAGGAAGGTGAGGTAGCCCGCGCTCACTAAATCTTCAAGCCTTGCGGCTTGGGTCCCATGCGCGGCGGCGTACTTCTCCAGGAGAAACTCCAGCGTCCAGATGGTTTCATCCACCTGGATGCTGTCCAGGTGATTCCTGGCATTTTCTTTCAGATCTGCACGGGTCGAGTCTCCCAGCTGCCTGTGCCACAGTTCTTTGGCCGTCTCCACAGCGCCGCCTTGCGAAAGACTGCGGGCCGCAAGCGCGCTCATCCAGGGCGGCGCTCCTGCGCAATGGCTGGCGTCAAGCCAAGCCTCGCCCGCTTGCTTATAATCCTTCAAATAAAGGAAGTGGACGAAGCCCTTGTCGAATCGGAGTCGCCATTCCTGCGGCCACAGCGAGATTCCTTTCTCGAGCAACCGAACCGCCTCCAGAGGCTTCCCAGCACCCATGGGCTCCGGCTCTCCTAAAAAAATGCTCCCCGCACGATAAACATCCAGCATCTTCGAATCCAGAGTGGTGACCATGTCGAGCAGTGCCGCCAGGTTTTTATAGGGCACGCGTCGGCGAGCAGCCTCTTCACGCCGCCCGTAGTACTGGATGGCCCGCATCCAATAGACGTCCGCTACCAGATCGTCATAACCCAAGGCCATGGCCTTCACCATGCGGGGCGACGAGAAATAAAGGATGTCCGGATCGACGGTTGTGCGATTCATTTGCGCGTCGATGCGGTTCTGCACCGGCAGAATCAGCAGCGCGGCGCCAAAACACGCGGCACCCAGCAGCCATTTGCGCTGAGATCGCAGGAGAATTCCCATCTTCATTTGAAATCTCTGCGTGAAAAAACGGTCGCAGCGATGATCAAGAGAACCGTGCAGTAAAGTACGGCGTACACACTCGCCCAGCCGACCGCGGCCGCGCGGATCGGTTCATAGTAGGCTGCACTCTGAATCACATTGCGGCTGTCGACCATGCTGAAATTCGAGATGTTGGGAAGAACATAGTACAGGAATTTTGCGACATACTCGGCGACGGCCGACTTGGTAATCACCGCAAACTGGATGAGATCGGCGTTGAAGTGACCGATCAGCCAGAGAAAGAACGTGAACAGGGCCGAGAGCGCGGGCGTCGAAAAGGCCGAAAAGACCAGGGCCACCGCGGTAGTCAGCGCCAGTGAAAGATAGATGAGGTAGACGGCCGGAAGAAGCCGCGCATAGCTTTGGATCGGAACGTTGCCGTTGTAGGCGAGCGTAAGCCACACGCCGAGGGTCATCACCGAAACGTTGATCAACAGGGTGAATAGCAAACCCAGGTACTTGCCGAGGATAAACTCCCACCGGTGCACAGGCTTGGCAAGCAGCGCATACACGGTGCGCCGCTCCAGCTCTTTGTAAACCAGACCAATGCCGATAAAGATGGCAATCAACGTCCCGAAAATGGAAATGGATGACAAGCCGATGTCGACGATGACCTTGTCCTCATAGCCGAGGGTAAGCTGTCCCAGCACGAACGAGCTCAGGATCATGAGTAGCGCAAAAAGGATGAGATTGTAGAGAATCTTGTCGCGAATGTTTTCGCGCAAGGTATTCCGGGCAATCGCAAGTACACGCATAAAGACCTCGGTCAATTAATCCCGCAAAATCTCACCTGTTTCCCATCACTTCCGTGAAGAAGTGGTCTTCCAGCGAAGGACGGATGGGATTCACGGAAACGAGCCCGACGCCGTGGGCCAGCGCATAGGAGATAATCGCTTCTACCTGTTGCGGATTGGCAGCCCGGAGTTGCACGCGCTCGCCCATGGGAGTTATCTCGTCGCACAACGACTTCAAGCCGGAGGAAGTTTCCGCGGTAATTCCCGCCAGCACGATTTCGTGCGCCTCAATCTTGACATTGAGGATTTCGTGTAACGCGCCCACCTGCTGGAGATGCCCGCGGTTCAGAATCGCGACGCGATCGCAGAGCGCCTCGACATCCGGAAGAATGTGCGAACTGAAGAAGACCGTAACGCCGTTGCGCTTCAACCCCAGAATTGTCTGGCGCACATCTCTTCGCCCCAGCGGATCGAGCCCGGACATGGGCTCATCAAGAAAGATCACTTCCGGGTCGTTGATTATCGCTTGAGCAAGGCCGATGCGCTGGATCATCCCCTTGGAGAATTTACGCAGTTGCGTTCTGCGCGCGTCCTGCAGCCCGACGTTTTCCAGCAGCGTGCGCACCTTGCTGCCCAGTGCAGGCTGGCTCATGCCGAAAAGCTTCCCGATGTACAGGAGCAGCTCCTCGGCTGTCAGGTAATCGTAAAAATACGGATTCTCCGGCAGAAACCCGATGCGCTGGCGCATGGAGACCGACCCCACGGCCTCGCCAAGAATCCGGGCGGAGCCTGATGTGGGCCGAATGAGGTCCATCAAAAGCTTCAAGGTGGTCGTCTTCCCTGCTCCATTGGGGCCGAGGAAGCCAAACACTTCCCCCTTCTCCACGTTCAGGTTCAGGTTGTCCAATGCCCGGACCGGATGCTTCTTCCAGAAGCCGACCTGGAAATCTTTGGTTAGACCTTCAATCTCGATAATCGCCATGATTTCTAATTACGAGAGTCGTGAGATTATTCGAATTGACGATTGACGAATTGGGGGAGCGGCATGCTCCTCGGGGGCAATCCTAAATCGGTAATCGCAAATCGTAAATCGTCAATTCTAGTATAATGCCTCTGTGATTCAGACGGTAGGCATGGAAAGCAGAAATGGATCATATTTTCACCGCGAAGACCACTAAGACCGCAAAGTTGACTCCAAGGCCCGCCCGGGGGCTGCCTTCGGCCGCCATCCTCAGCCGTGAGCGGCGGAAAAGCTGCGCCGACTCTCACTCTTCAGCC
>JBGQNR010000006.1:0-75970 GCA_041501225.1 Acidobacteriota bacterium | reverse complement strand
TGCTCGTCGTCAACGATGTGCACCGACATCGCCTCCTCCTCGCGCCTTGAGCTCGCCCCGCAAGCCCCATGCGCGCGACCCCTCCTAATTCTCGGACGGGCTCCTAGATCGAAAGGGGAAAGCTATTTCGATTTCCTCTTAGCGAAGCGGCACAATCCACGGAATTAAGTAGGCGTAGGCCATAACCAGCAAGCCGACCAGAATGGCCAGGACTATGCTGTGTTTAAAAATGAATCTGAACATGTCGGCTTCTTTGCCTACCTGTCGCGTAGCCGCCGTGGCTACCACAAGGCTCTGAGCCGAGATCATCTTTCCCATGACGCCACCAGCGCTGTTGGCGGATCCCATCAATATGGGATTGATCCCCAACTGTTCAGCAGTGATCTTCTGCAAATTGCCGAACAGGGCGTTCGATCCGGCATCGGTCCCCGTCAATCCTACCCCCAGCCATCCCAGCAGCGTGCCGAATAACGGAAACACCCATCCTGTGCGGGTCAGACTGAGGCCGATGATTGTGTCCATTCCGGAATAGCGCGTGATATAAGCCAGGCCCACCATGAAGCTGATCGCGAGCAAAGACGGGATGAGTTGGCGGAAGGTCTGAAGGAGGATTTGCACGGCTTTGCGAAGCGAAACTCCCAGGAACGGGGCGGTCAGAAAAGCCGCAATGAAGATAGCGGTCCCAGGCAACGCCAGAAAGTTAAGATTCATCCTTGCCTCCTCCGGAGTTGGTTGAGGCACCGCCGGAGGAATCCGGACTACCAGGTTGTGCAAACCCGAAAGCGGAAACGTCAACGCACTGAATTTCAGGTGTTTGTTGAACGAGGGCATTGCGTAAAGAAAGATCAGCAGAGAAGCCATAATAAAAGGTGACCACCCTTTGAGCACGGCTCCGATGGGGTGATGCTTGGCGACGACCTGTACCTCCGCGGGATCACTGGTGATGATGTTTTTCGGGCTCCAGAATTTGAGGAACGCCACCATGACCAGAAGGGAAAAAATGGCCGACACAATGTCTACGAGGCCCGTCTCACCGTAATTGGACCAGGCAAACTGCATGGCAGCAAAAGAGGCGCCACTCACAAGGAGCGCCGGCAACACCTCACGCGTTTTCCTCCAGCTGAAGCTCGAGAGCATCAGCCACATCGGCAGGATGAGAGAGAACGGAGGCAGGATTCTCCCCAACATGGCGTTGAAGGCATGCTCCGGCAATCCGGTTACTCCTGCCAATACACGGACGGGATTGCCGACACCACCCCAGGCGACGGGCGCTGTGTTGGCCAGCAGGCAGAGGGTAGCCGCCTGGAAGGGTGGAAACCCAAGCCCGATCAGGAAGGATCCGGCGATAGCTACCGGCGCCCCGCCGCCTCCCGTCCCTTCCAGAAACGCACCGAAGCAAAAAGCGATCAGAATCATCTGCAGCCGTACATCCCGCGACAGCGCGGCAATGGATTCCTTCATGACTTCAAACTGCCCGGTTTCGAGGGCGATGTTATAGAGGAAGATGGAAGCGATGATGATCCAGGCAATCTGGAAGAAGCCGAAGACAAATCCGTGCAATGCGGCATGGGAGATGAGTAATGCGGGCATCTGAATCACAAGTGCCGCTAGCGCGACGGCCATCGTCATGCCGGAAAGGGCCGCCGTCCACACTTTCTTTTTCAGAACCAGCAGCACAAAGAACAGAGTCAGCACGGGCAAGGCCGCCATGGCGGTTGAAAATGGCCAGTAGCCCAGGGGATTGTAGTTTTGGCTCCAGGGCATTTTGCCTCCTGTATCTGATGCGCGTTCGATTATAATGATTTGCCATTTCGAATAACATCTCCGATTCTTACAGTCGAGGAGGCCGTTCGAAAGAAAGGGACATTCCGATTTTACGCGGCAAGATTCCTGGAAATTGCCGCCTGCGCGGAGCGGAAAATCTGGACGTCCCCATCCCGCCAAACCATCCAATCAGGTGAGGCTGCCATGAAACAACCCAGAAGTCTTCTTATCTCGGCGATATTCGTCACAACAGTGCTTCTTTGGGCCGTCGCAAACGGTGCGCAGCAAGTCGTCCGCAAAAACGGGTATATCGTCTACATCGGCACCTATACGCGGCAGCAAAGCAAGGGCATTTACGCATTCCGTTTCGATCCCGCGACCGGCAAGACGACCTCCATTGGCCTGGTTGCCGAGACCGCAAATCCGTCGTTTCTCGCAATTCATCCGAACCGGCGTTTTCTGTACGCGGTGAACGAAGTGGCATCGTTTGCAGGCCAAAGAACCGGCAGTGTCAGTGCCTATTTCATTGATCCGGAAACGGGCCGGCTGAACCTGCAGAACACGGTGTCTTCGCGGGGTGACTCTCCTTGCCACTTGACTGTGGATCAAGGCGGTAAATGGCTTTTCGTCGCCAACTACGGGAGCGGCAGCGTGGCAGTCTTGCCCGTCAGGGAGGACGGCAGTCTGGGCGAGGCGTCGGGATTTATGCAGCATACGGGAGGCAGCATCAATCCTACACGCCAGCAGGGGCCACACGCGCATGAGGTTGTTTTGTCGCCGGATAACCGCTTCGCCCTGGTGCCGGACCTCGGGCTGGACAGGGTCGTTGTCTATCGGACTGATTTAAGGAAAGGCTTACTGGCTCCCAATACTCCGGAATTTGCCAAAATCGAACCGGGTTCAGGACCGCGGCATCTCGCATTTCATCCCAACGGGCGTTTCGCCTATGTGATCAACGAGCTGCAATCGACCGTGGCGGTTTTGGCCTATGATCCGGAAAAAGGCAGTCTCGAGGAACTGCAAACTACCTCAACCCTGCCGAAGGATTTCGCCGGGAACAGCACTTGCGCCGAAATCGCCGTACATCCGGACGGCAGGTTTCTCTACGCCTCGAATCGCGGCCACGACAGCATTGCGGTATATGCAATCGACGGCATTAAAGGCACGCTCACGCATATCGAGCACGTAGCGACGCTGGGTAAAACGCCGCGCAGCTTCGCGATCGATCCGACAGGAGCTTATCTTTTCGCAGCCAACCAGGGCTCTGACAACGTGGTACCTTTCCGCATCGATCGGCGCACCGGGCACCTGATCCCGACTGGCGATGTGCTGGCAGTGCCGCTGCCGGTCTGCGTGACCTTCCTCGATTCCAAATGATAGGAAGATCATTCGATGACCGAACCACGAAAAACACGAATTCATTTCGTGTTTTTCGTGCATTTCTTGGTTTCATTGTCTCGTAGTTAAATTCGTCCAAACTTGGCGATGGCCTCTTTCAGGGACTTGAACCGCTCGATAAACGGGTACATCGAGTGCTCTGTGAAATCCAGTTCCTGCGCCTTTTTCAGGACTTCCGCCGCCTTATTGAACGGCACCACCACCACTCCGTCCTCGTCCGCCGTGATGATGTCTTTCGGATTCACCGTCACCCCGGCGCAGGTAACCGGGACGTTGACACCGACGCAACGGTAGTGCCCAACGGTTGTGCCGGGCGATACACCCCGGCTGTAGACGGGGAACTGAATGCGCTGGATCTGCGGCAGGTCCCGAATGGAGGCGTCCACGATGGCGCCGGCAAATCCGCGGACCTTCATTGTGGTAGCCATCAGCCCGCCCACGGCGCCGTAGTCGGGGCCGTTTTCCAGCACCATTACGTAGACCGAACCTGCGGGCGCGTTGTCGATCGCGTCAATCATGCCCTGAGTCGCTGCGGAGCCTTCCTTGTGCTCTTCTTTCTTCATGAGCACCGTAACGGCCGGCCCGGCAAACTTGGTCTTGAAAAGCGCCCGCATGTCTTGATGCATATAGCTTTGTTTGCCGTAGAGCTGCTCGATCGCATCAGCGACGGATGCAACCTCGGTCTGGCGGAATCCCTCGATGATCGGATCATCGGCGGGTTGCGAGTATATCCAGCTCGCAACTGCCATCACGATTACAACCAGAAAAGCAGCTAGCAGGTTCTTTGTTTTCATGCCAAATTCCTCCCAGAGACAATGCGCCGATGAACAAAAGGCCCGATGTGTGTTTTGTGGTTCCTTGCTCTTGTAATGGTTGCCAGCACCGCCATGATACTACCGGACTGTCCCAAGACATTGTGTTTTACACGGCTTCTGTGAATGTAATATCATTTTGCGAAATTTCTTGGCAGAGAATTGAATCCCAAACCGGGCCAGAAGGGTTTGCAGCGCCGCTAGGTAGACCTCAAGGGCCATAGCGACTCAAGTCGGTGGAGCCAAGACTCGCGACGGCCTGCGGATCAATCCCGGGAATCGGGCTCTGGAGCAGGGCGAGCCCCCGTCGTCCCCAGGGATGGCCAGCCAGAAGACCCTTCGACGGCTCTTGCGACAGGAGCATCAAGATTGCGCCATGCTTGCTGAAGAGCGACGACCTTTTCGAGCACCGGCGCGGCACACTGCCCGCTATTCCTATCCAACGCAACCTAGGAGCCCGAAATGAATAGAACCGCCAAAACAATTTCGATGATCTGGATCGTCACTCTAATCCTGGGCGCTGGAGCAGTGGCGTTGCTTGCGCCGATTCGTGCCCACGCGCAGGTGTTTGCGCTAACTAAAGAGGAATTAATCCAGTTCACTGCAAAGAATCCGTTCGACCGTTTCCCGGATGGGAGGCCCAAGATCCCGGATTCTATAATCGAGCGGGCTCGTGGATTATCCATGGAGGAAATCCTGACCATCGGGGCGCAGGGATACCGCAACCAGTACGTTGATGGATGGCAGGTCCTGCATCCCGGAAAGAAGCTCGTCGGCCGGGCCTTCACAGTTCAATTTATGCCCGCACGTCCTGACCTGGACAGAACGGCTGCCGCCAAGGCCAAGGCCCGGGGCCTGGAGACTTTCAACAACCAGGCGGTCATCGACATGCTGCAGCCCGGCGACGTGATTGTAGTAGATCTGTTCGGCAAGAAAGATCAGGGGACGTTTGTGGGCGACAATCTTTTCTACTACATCATGAAGGCCACGAAGGGCGCCGGCATGGTTGTGGACGGCGCGATCCGCGACCTTGAAGGAATTTCCGCCATGGACATGCCGGCCTATTTCCGGCATGCCGATCCCAGCGCCATTGGGAACGTGACCCTGGCAGGCTGGAATATCCCCATAAGGATCGGCGGCGCGACGGTAATGCCGGGCGATCTCGTGGTGGGCGACCGGGAGGGCGTCTATTTCGTGCCGCCGGAACTCGTGGAAGGAATGCTGGACCGCGCCGAGGAGACACAGATCCACGATGAGTGGACGAGGATGAAGTTCGACGAAGGCAAGTACAAATCGAGCGAAATCTACGGCAGCCCCCGCGATCCACAGCTGAAGAAAGAGTACGAGGAGTACCTGAAGAAACGGCTCGAAGAAATCCGCAAGAAGAAGGGAGCGCAGAGATGAGTGAATCCAACATCTCCCGACGCCAGGTCATGAAGGCGATTGGTGCGACGGCCCTGACAACTTCGGTGACGTCGGTAACCGCGAGTCGCGGTGCCCTTGCACAGGGCGTGCGGGGTGGAGGCCGCCCGGCGCCCAAGATCTGCATGGGCATTTCCAGCCGCCCAAACGAAGCCAGCATGCGCCAGCTCAAGCAACTTGGCGTGGACCACGTGCTCGTGGGCGGGCCCGCCATCCCGTGGCAGGAGGCGGCCATCCGCAACATTATGGACAGACTCAAAGAGGGGGGTCTGACTCTCTGCAACATGATGATCTCCGGATTTCCAAACACGATCTATGGAAGGCCGGGGCGTGACGAGGAGATTGAAAAAGTCAGACAGTCCATCAGCGCGGCCGGCAAGGCCGGCGTGCCGGTTGTGGAATACAACTTCTATGCGCACCGTGCCATGGAAGGGTATTACGAAGTGACCGGCAGAGCCGGCGCTGGATATACCGGTTTCGATTACGAAAAAATGAAGGACCTTCCCCCGCTCCCTGAAGAGGGCGTTCGCAAGCTTGAAGAGATGTGGGCCAACATCACCTACTTTCTCAAAGCCGTGATCCCCGTCGCCGAAAAATCGGGGGTCAGGCTTGCGCTGCATCCGAACGATCCTCCGGCGCCGCTCAGCAGAGGATCGGAACAGATCATGGGGAGCGTCGAAGGCTGGAAGCGCCTGATCGAGATCGTGAAAAGCCCGGCGAACGGGATCACCTTTGATTGCGGGGTCACGCGCGAGATTGGGCAAGATCCCGCGGAGGTGTGCCGCTATTTCGCGACCAGGGACCGCATCAACCACATGCATTTCCGAAATGTGCGCATGCATGTACCGCGGGAAAAGTATGAGGAGGTGTTTATAGATGAAGGCGAAGTCAACATGTTCGCCGTAATGAAGGAACTGGTCCGGAACAAGTATGCGCTCGCGATCTATCCTGAACACCCGCGCGCACTGGACTATGACCGGGAGGTCGCCAAAGCAACCGGCGGGCTTCGCGGTTATCCCGGAGGCGGCGGATACGCGGGCGATGTGTTTAACGTTGCATACACACATGCGATGTTGCAGGCAGCCATGTCACAATGACGAGTGACAAATGTAGCAAATTCCAATAATAATCAACTCGTCATTCGTAATTCGTCCTTGGATGGAAGGGAGGAGCATCATGCAGGAATGGCAGACTCGAAGGGAATGGTTGATAAACACGACGTCGATCATCTCCGGCGCTTACCTGGCCGGGACATCGTGGATTCGCGCGGCCGTTGCCCCCACGGCTCCAGTCGCAATCGCGAAGTGCATGACGTACAACTCCGCTGAACTGCTGGCCACGCTGGACAAGATGTTCGACCGGATCGGTGGCTTGGGGCGGATTGTCAAAGGAAAAACGGTTGCAATCAAAGTCAATCTTACGGGCGGACCCGAAAACAAGTTGCAGAATCTTCCGGTGGAGGACACGCATTACACGCATCCGCAGGTGATTACCGCGACGGTGCACCTGATAGGACACGCTGGCGCACGACGAATCCGGGTGCTGGAAAGTCCGATGTCTACGGCAGGCCCGGTTGAGGAGTATCTGGTGCGCGCCGGCTGGGAACCCCGGGATATTCTGAATGCTGCTGCCAACGTGGAGTTTGAAAACACCAACTTCCTGGGCAAAGGGAAGAAGTACTCCCGGCTTGCAGTTCCCTTTGGCGGTTACCTGTTTCCCGCATACGACCTGAATCACTCTTACGAAGACTGCGATGCCTTCGTCAGCGTGGCCAAGATGAAGGAGCATGCCACCGCGGGCATCACGCTTTCCATGAAAAACAGCTTCGGCATAACGCCCGCTTCCATTTATGGGTCCGGCGCAGGCAAGGACGAGCCTGACGAAAATCCCAGGTCCTCGCGCCAGATGATCCACACTGGGGCCCTGCAGCCTGCCAGGAGTGCGCCTCCCGAAAAAGATCCGAAGTCGCCGAGAGACGGTGGCTATCGCGTGCCGCGCGCGATTGTGGACCTGGTCGCGGCCCGGCCGATCGATCTGGCGATCGTCGAGGGAATCAAGACCATGACGGGCGGAGAAGGGCCATGGGTCCGTGAGGCTCTCACGATGGTGAATCCCAGTGTGATCGTCGCAGGCAGAAATCCGGTGACTACAGATGCCGTTTGCATGGCCATCATGAATTTCAATCCCATGGCTGATCGCGGCACGCCGCCGTTCGAGACCTGCGACAGCACCCTGCGCCTGGCGGAAGAAGCGGGTATCGGCACTCGCGACCTGAAGCGCATCGAGGTCGTCGGCACGCCGATCAGGCAAGCCCTCTTCGATTTCGCCACGATTCGCAGTCAACGACGGGCACTCAAAAAATAGATCACCGCAATCCACCACGAAACACACGAAACGCATTTTGTGTTTTTCGTGTGTTTCGCGGTTCCTCAGGAGGACTCATCGATGACAAAGGAACCTGCAGGGACATTGATCGGGCGTCGGACGGTGCTGCAAACGACGGCCGCGGCCATCACGGGCGCATCCTGGGCCGATACGTCGCTGGATGCCACGCTCCAGAACACAAGGACGGCTTCCAAACCTTCGGACTTGAGGATTACCGATCTGCGCGTGGCCGTCGTCGCCCGGGCGCCGATGACGTGCCCGATCATCCAAATTGACACCAATCAGGGAATCTCCGGATACGGCGAAGTGCGCGACGGGGCCAGCAAGACGTATGCCTTGATCCTCAAGAGCCGGCTTCTCGGCGAAAATCCATGCAACATCGACAGAATCTTTCGGAAGATCAGACAATTCGGTTTTCACGCGCGCCAAGGCGGCGGGGTCTCCGGCGTCGAGGTAGCGTTGTGGGACTTGGCGGGAAAGGCCTACGGAGTGCCGGTATACCAGATGCTGGGCGGCAAATTCCGCAACAGGATCCGCTGCTACGCCGACACCGACAGTTCCCGCGATCCCAAAGTGTTTGCCGGCAGGTTGAAGGAGCGCATGGACCAGGGATTCACGTTCCTGAAGATGGACCTTGGCATTAATCTGCTTCAGGGGATTCCCGGTACCGTTACGCGTCCGCTGGGGCAGACTGACGCCGAGGTGAATAATACTCAGCACATGTTCACGGGCATCGATATCACCCCGAAAGGGATTGAAACCCTGGCAAATTACGTGGCGCAAGTGCGCGAAATCATCGGCATGGAGATCCCGCTGGCAGCGGATCATTTCGGCCACATTGGCGTGAACGCCTGCATCAAGCTTGGCAAGGCCCTCGAGAAGTACAACATGGCCTGGCTCGAAGACTTGATTCCGTGGCAAAACACGGAGCTGTGGAAGAAGATCACCGATGCGATCGACGTGCCCACGCTGACCGGCGAGGATATTTACCTCAAAGAGAGCTTTGTGGAACTGGCGCAAAACCACGCCGTGGATATGCTCCAACCCGATTTGATGACTGCCGGGGGGATTCTCGAAACCAAAAAAATCGGGGACGCCTGTCAGGAGCACGGAGTTCCGATGGTATTGCACATGGCGGGAACCCCGATTGCCTGCATGGCGGCCACACATTGCGCGGCGGCAACGGAGAACTTCCTTGTGATGGAGAACCACTCGGTGGATGTGCCCTGGTGGGGCGACATGGTGAACGGCGTCGAGAAGCCGATCGTCAACAAGGGTTACATCACAGTGCCCGAAGGCCCCGGCTTGGGTATCACGTCTCTAAATGATGAAGTGATCAAGCAGCATTTGCTCGAGCCCGGCTATTTCGAACCGACGCCGGAGTGGGACAAAGAACGATCCAACGATCGGCTCTGGAGTTGATACCGGGCCGGGAAGATGCATGAGCCTCGCACAATCTTAATCCACGAGATCTTTTCGCGCGTCTGATGTATTTCGTGGTTAAAGGACTCTATATGAAACGACGAGAGCTATTGGAATTGGCCGCAGCCGGCGGCATGACCGGAATTATTGCCGCCGCGAATGCGAAGGCGCAGGAGAAAACGGAACAGGCCACTCGCGGAATGCCTGCGCCAAAGATCAAGGACATGAGCGTCATCACCACACAACCAGGCGGGGTCCGGCTCATCGTAGTCAAGATAACTACCGACCAGGACGGATTGTACGGGTACGGGTGCGCGACGTTCACCCAACGTGCCGACCTGGTCGTGCCTGCGGTGGAGAAGTACCTGCGGCCGTTGCTGCTCGGCAGGCCGGCCGACCGCATCGAGGACATCTGGCAGATGTGCTACAACTCCTCCTACTGGCGGAATGGCCCGGTGCTCAACAATGCGATCAGCGGGGTGGACCAGGCGTTGTGGGACATCAAGGGGCGCCAGGCCGGCATGCCCGTGTATCAGCTCCTCGGAGGCAAGTGCCGTGAAGCCGCCGCGAGCTACACGAGCATCGGCGGCGACGAAGTGGCGCAAATCGCAGAGGGCGCCCGCCGAGCGATGGCTCAAGGTTACCGCTTCATTCGCCTCCAGATCAGCGTCCCCGGCATGTCCGGTTACGGGGCAGGCGGCGGACCTGCGGCTGCGCCCAAGGTGCAGGCTCTTCACAACGATCCTGTATTTGAGCCCGGCCCCTACCTGCGGCGCGCGCTGAAAATGCTGGAGGAGTGCCGCAAACAGCTCGGCGACGAGGTCGAGCTGCTGCACGACATCCACGAGCGCGTGTCGCCGCGGCAGGCTGTCCAGTTCGCCAAGGATGTAGAGCCGGTCAAGCTGTTTTTTCTCGAAGACGCGCTTTCGCCGGAAGATATCGCTTACTTCAGGCAGATCCGGCAGCAGTGCAACACTCCCCTCGCCATGGGGGAATTGTTCAACAGTCCGCACGAGTGGACCCCGCTGATCTCCGAGCGACTCATCGATTATATTCGCATTCACATTTCCCAGGCGGGCGGGCTGACACCCTGCCGCAAGATCGCGCTCCTCGCCGAACTGTTCGGAGTCAAGACGGCGTGGCACGGGCCAGGGGATGTCTCTCCGGTCGGTCACATGTGCAACCTGCACCTCGACCTGGCCAGCTCCAACTTCGGCGTCCAGGAAGGCGGAGTGATACGAGGTGTGGAAGCGGAGATTTTCAAAGGTTGCGAGACCTTCAAGGATGGCTATCTCTACGCCAATGATTCTCCGGGTTGGGGCATTGAGGTGGATCAGAAACTAGCCGCCAAATACCCCTTCCGATCCGACCTCGCGCGCGGCGGGCTGAACGGCGGATGGGGCGTAATCCGGCGGCTTGACGGAACAGTGATCAAGCAGTAGCAATGCCTTAAAAATTGCTGCCGCCCAAGAGCCCGATGGATACCTCTACACTGCCCGCCAGCCATTACTACGCCTGGTCCAACCGCGGTGACGGCGAAATGTGCGTGTGGCTGCAGGCAAAGTAAAGGCAGACAAGACCCACCCAGTGGAAATAGATAGGGTGACTGTCCCGAATGGCGCTTAATTAAGGAGTCCAATTAGGACCCTGAAAGGGTCCAGCAGGAAAGCCCAGGGCTCACGCCCTGGGCTTTCCTGCCCCGCCCCTTTGGGGCTTAAACACTTGATTTGGCGGCACTACGAGGTGATTGCGGTCACTCTTAGTCAGTTTCTGTTGCGAAATGCCGTTCTAGCCCTCGCGGCAAAGCCCCGGGGCGGAAAGAGAATAGCCCCGGGGCTTGCCAAAAGGGCGGAGCGAATTTCGCGACAGAAACTAGTTAAGCGCCATTCGTGACTGTCCCTCCATCCTCCTCCATTCCACAACAGCTGTATCCGCCCCATTGCAAGATAATTAGTTGCGCTTCACGCTTTGACGCAGGTGTCCACGGCGCTCCACCTTGGAGAAAAAAACCGGTAGGTCACAAAAAGCATCCAGCCGAAGTGACACACAATCATCGCGAGGATGGTTGTAGGCCCCACCCACGAAGCTTGCTGTAAAGATATCCGATGAAGCATGAGCTGGATGGTGGGCGGCGAGTAAACCTCCAAAAGATGTTTCACATGAAAGCGGGGAATGGCAATGCCCCCGTACGATGGGATCATCTTGCAGTAATAAGCTACAAAGTTCACCAACACGACATACAAGATCGTAGCGCCTTGTGCGATCTTTCCCGCTCTCCATGGCAGCGCCTGGAACCCGTACATCAGGAGAAGCAGTTCAGGGACGATGACAACATAGAGATAGTACCCTCCCGTGCCGCCAGGCGCCTGGACGAGAATGAAGTTTTGCCACATATGATATGCGGCGCCCACAAGGAAGGATAAATACAAAAGGAGGGAGATTACCATGGGCCGATCCTGTGCATATGGAGTGCTGCGGCCCGGTCCTGCATAGAAGGTGCCGACCCGCCGTTTCCAGGCACATTGGATGGCGGAGGCCCCTCTTATTCCCAATCCCAGGACTGCAATATAGATGAGGAAATAGGCGACGTGATAAGTATTCCGTGATAATTCCATGAGGCTCATATTGCCCAGCCAGATGTGCTGCTTGAACATGCTCTGCCAGGCAATCAGCCAGGGCACCTTACCTGCCATCCCGATTCGATCCGCGATCGACATCTTGGCCGTCAAAGTGATCTCCTGCAGCCCGGAAAAGTTTCCGTACAGCATGTAGTTGCGTGCATACCACCAGCCGCTGAGGGCCACAGCCAATCCCAGTACGAGTGCCAGGTGGCGCAATAGCCGTTTTTTATCCTCCGACTTGTAGACTGCAACTGCAAAGGCGGCCACGACGGCGACCGCAATCGTCAGGAAATAGGCTTTGCTCAACAAGCCCAAACCTAGGACCATTCCAATCTGAATTGCCCTCCTGCGTTCCCGAGCCGACGTGAAGTAATCGATAATGAGAAATGCCGCGAGAGCGCCTAAGGGCACCGCAAGCGCATCATTGGAAATGCGCGCAATCGTACCGGGCACCATGGGCATGAGAGCGATAATAAATGCAACCGTGTGCGGACCACGAAGCCCCGGGAGCGCCCGGCGTGCCGCTGCGTATGCCGCGAAGAGGGTCGACGAACCAATCAACAACGAAAAAAAACGCAAGCAGAACACCCGCGTCGGCAATTCGAAATGGGAACACATCCGGTAGACTGGAACGGATATCAGGTAATAGAGCGGGGCCTGGTGGACTTCGTAGTTGCTTATCGAAGCCTTGGTATCGGCGACCGCACGATCTTCCGCCTTGATTTGGCGCAGAGCCCGCGCTCTTGCCGCGCGTTCCTCGTCAGAAAGCTGCCAGTACGATGCAAAAGCCCTATACCGTGAGGCCAGGATGGAGTTCAACGGTATGGAAAGGGGCGCCAGTTCGAAAGAGCGGGTCAGCTCTCGCGATACCAGCGCCTTGCCATAGACGGGCAGGGTGCCGGTTTCGGCCAGAAATTGAATATAGGCGTAGTGAAAAGGTTCGTCGAAACCCTCCCAGATCGCCGTCGTGCTGATGAACAGCAGTCCCTGGAGGATCAATGCAATCCAAAGCAACCAGGGATACAATTTCACTCTCGATGGCATCATCTTCCTTCGATCAGATCCATATAGGCGCCCTCCATCAAATCTTCAGCCTTGATACCGAGCTTTCCCATCAGATCTTCCGCAATCGCCTGCCCCTCCGCATCGCTCTGGCCTTGCCGGAGTATAACCTCCAGCTCAACAAACGTCCCCAGGCCGTCTACCTCATCGAGATGCACGCGAGTTTGACCGACCTTGAAGAGGTGACGCGTCTTGCGGACGACTCCTCGCACCCCCAGAGCTCGACCCAGTAGAGTCTTCAGCGCTTCAGACTCTTTAATCTCATGGATCAGATATTCGGACCGTTTGGGCCCCGCGGCATCGCTGCGCGTGTAGTAGACCAACTGAGCGTAATCGGGAGCCAGGATCCTCAGCTTTAATCGCCCCTGAGGGGTGTGGAAGAAGATGTCTTCCTGCGGGATGATCTCCACCTGGCTATTGCTGAGCGACATTGCGCGTTTCTTGAAGGCAGCCAGGTCTCCGATGCGGGCTTTGATTTCAATATTCGCAGGCATACCGGCAATTGTCCTTCCGTTGAGAAAACCTCCTCACGGTTTGCCCGGCGTCAGATACTTGTTGAACCAGGCCAGGTAGCGTTGCAGCCGGTCGCGCATATAGCTGGGCATCGTGATGCCGTGGAACTGGCCCGGATAAATGATCAGCTGCGTATCCACGCCGAGGCTCTTGAGTGCCTGGTACATCTGCTCGACACCGATCGTGGGCACGTTGAAATCCCTGTCGCCGGAGAGAAACAGCGTCGGCGTTTTAATACGATCCGCCTGGAAGAAGGGGTACGAAAGTTTCACCCACAGGTCTTTGCTTTTCCACGGAGGTCCGATCTCCAGTTCATACTGCAGGATATACTGATCGCTGCCATACATCGAGAGCTGCAGTGCACTGCTCGCGCCGCTCACGGCCGCCTTGAAGCGTGGATCCGCGGCAATCGTGTAGTCCGTGAGAATGCCGCCATAGCTCCAGCCGCCGATACCCAGCCGGTTCGGATCTGCGATCCCGTTTGCGACCATGTAGTCGACCGCGCCCAAAAGATCCACGACCTCCTTGTTGCCCCAGTCTGCATAGATCGCCTTTTGGAATGCGGATCCCCGCCCCGAGCTACCGCGGTAGTTGACCGAAATCACAACGTACCCGTTGGCGGCAAAAAACTGACGGTCAAAACTGAACGAATGCTCATCCTGGCCATCGGGTCCGCCATGGATGAGGAGCAACATCGGGTATTTCCGGCCCGATGCAAAGGAAGCTGGTTTCACCATGAGGCCGTGAACTTCCGTGCCGTCTTTGCTGCTGGAGGTGAAGTCCTCCGTGGTCCCGAGTTGCAGCTCGGCGAACAAGGAATCATTTTCATGCGAGAGTCGGCGCAGCGTCCCGTTTTCAAACGCGTAGACTTCGCCCGGTTCGTTGGCAGTTGCCGACAGCAAGGCAAATGAGGCGTCGTCCCGTCGCGAGATTGAGGATACAGCACGACGGCCGGTTGTGACCTTCTCCACCCGATCCCCCGCTATCGTCGTCCGTCCCACGTACGAAGTGCGGTCGTCGGCGATGATAAACAGCAGGCTCCGGCAGTCCGCCGTCCATAGGAGCGGGCCTGAGACACCGCGGTCGAGGCCGGCGGTCAGGACCTGGGCCGGTCCGCCCGCGGCAGGCACTACGGTAAGCTTGTTCATGTTGTAGGCCGCATAGCGCGTCTCGTCGCCTTGGAGATACGCGATATACCGTCCGTCGGGACTCCACGCCGGCCGGCCTCCATCCGGACCCGGGTAGGTGGTCAGCTGACGCGGTTCCGCTCCGGCCTTGGCCTCGATAACATACACATTCGAATCATCGTTGCGGTCCGGGTCCGCACTGCGATTGCTGACGAAGGCTAACGACCGTCCGTCTGGCGACCAGGCCGGGGACCCTTCCTCGAAACGACCGGAGGTGAGCACTTCCGCTTTGCGCGCTTCGACGTCGAACAGCGAGAGATGCGTGCGGAGCGATTCCAGGTAGCCTTCCCGGTCCTGCTTGAAGTGGTAGCGGTCGATGACGATGGGCGGCTTGGTTTTGCGCTTCCAGCCCTCTATTTTTTCCGGCTCAGATGCAGGATCAAAATCGTTGACGACCAGAACGAGGCGCTTGCTGTCCGGCGACCAGGAAAAATCGGAAATTCCGCCTTTGGTATCGGTGAGCTTCTGTGCTTCCCCCCCGGTGCGGTTCAGCAGCCAAACCTGCGCGCCCTTCTTTTTTTCCTCGTCGTCGCCGCGCGACGCCAGGAAGGCGAGATAACGGTTGTCCGGGCTCCAGCGAGGCTGGCTCTCGCTGCTGTCGGCGGCAGCGGTAAGCCGGATCTTCTGGCTGCCATCCCAACTGATCATCCATAAATCGGAGTCACGGCGCTCCTTTTCCGCATCCACTGTGCTCACCGAATATGCCACCCACCTGCCGTCGGGCGAGACCTGCGGATCGCCGACGCTCTTCAACCGGGTCATGTCGTCGAGTGTAATTGGGCGCTTGGACGCCTGGGCCGCAGCCGGGCTGCCGGCAAAGGAGAGATTGGCGACGCACGCGGCCAGTACGACAAGGGCTGCAAATCTGCGCATAGAAGAACCTCCATTCCGAGTTGGGGCCATTTGCATCTTGACCGGACATCAGAGGCAACTGGAAAAGGCCTCGCCATTGCGGTTCAAAACCGCCGGGTAAGAAGGAAACTCATTACCATCAGGAAAACTACCAAGCCAAGTACGATAATTACCAGGCCGATAACAGCCACGATGCCAATGTAGCGCCAGAAGGATTTCTGGTGTTTCAGAGCGTTTTCGAGAGCCTCTGCCGTGCGGTTTGATCTCAGAAACTTGATTGCTGTGGCATAGCGCGAGAGGAATACGCCGGGTGCTATGTACACACCCGCCATCACCAGATAGATCAGACCGACAAAAACGCCGGCGATCGTCCCGGGAAAGGTGCCCGGCCCTACGTCGACGCTGGCGGGAGCAAGCCTGCCTGCCATGCCCGCGAGCATCATGCCAAAACCCACTAGAATCATCAGACCTGCGCACACAAACGTGAGAATTGAAATGAATCGGACCCAAGGTAAGGTTTGGTCGAGATACTGCTGGGCCTTGGAGTTCAGAGTGACATCCACACTGGCAATTCCGCCCTGTTCCGGGCTGACAGGTGCCTTGTATATTGGATTCTCGTTCATCAGCGCCTCCCTTTCATACGAGTTGACGAATAGTCCAGAATACGGATTTTGATCCTATTCCACGCTTTCCTTGCGGTACACGCGGATGTAGTCGACCTCATACTTTGCAGGGAACTCGGTGGCGGACGGGTCTCCCCCCTGGCCGCCAATGGCAAGGTTGACAATCAGATAATGCGGCTGGTGGAAAGGGTTTATGCTCGTGCCGTCCTGATTGATGGTCTTGCTCAGGTCAACATCGTTGAGCAGTTGATTGTCTACGTAGAGCTGGATGCGGTTCTCGTCCCAATCCATGCGCCAGATGTGGAATTGGTGGGACCAATCCGGGTCACCAAATGTGTTGATGGGCTTGCGCATGTCGTTCCATGCCGCCTGACCACGCTGGGCGGAGCCCCAGGCCGCATTGGCCAGCAAATCGCCGCGGTAGAATTCCATGATGTCCACCTCGCCGTTGCGCGGCCACCCGCCGCTGACGCCAAGCGTCCAGAAGGCGGGCCACATGCCCGCCCGGGTGTCGATGCGCGCGAGCATCTCGATGCGGCCGTATTGCCACTGGTGCAAACCGCGCGTGGTAAGGCTGGATGAAGTGTATTCGGCAAATTCGCGGTTGCGCCTCCAGTCGCTCGAGCCGGCCTGGTAGTTGGCATTGGCCTTGCGCTCGCGGCGCGCTTCGATGATCAACATCCCGTTCTCGACGCGGGCGTTGTCGGGCTGATACCACTGCAATTCCTGGTTGCGCACGAAACCCGTCTCGTATGTCCAGTTCGCCGGGTCGGGTCGACCGTCGCGATCGAACTCGTCGGCCCACGCGAGCATGTAGCCGGGATAAGCCTGTGCAGACTGGGAAGCCTCGGCACGCTGCTCCAAACCCGCAGCCCGGCGCTCTTCGCCCGGCGCGCCGGCGCGCCCCATGATCACGACCAGCGCAAGGGCAGAAACAATGATCGCCACAATCGCCGGATTCCAGCGCAGTACGCGTAGGCCGCATCGAAAATCGCTGGTCAATATTCCCATTTTACCTCCAACATGTCGGCGACTGAATCGGCTCCGCCGAATGCGGTCGACCTTGGGCGACGGCACAAGCACCGCACAGTTAGGGCGAGAAACGGTGTTGAGGCGCGCCCTTGTTATTTCAAGCGACCATAAATCCACAACCGGCACGTGAGCAAGCGAAATCACATTGAAGCTTCGAGGCGAGAGGATCTCTGATGATCCAAATCTGGCTGTGCCTGGCAAGGAAATCGCTATTCATATATCTTGAGCGCTGTGCAGCGCACGGCGCCCACTTGGAGGTTCCTTTCATTTTTGGTGGTTTGTCGAATACAATCGTCGTGCTCATGAGGATCTTTGATCGGCCGATAAAGGCCCGTCTTGAAGGAGAGGCCTGTGGAAGAACGGATTTTGAGAAAAACGTCTCTGCCAAGATGGATTGTCAGCAGTGCCATCACGATGTTCACAAAGGGCGATGACGCGGGCAACTCTGATTCCGTCTATTTCGCTGCCGGGGCGTAACGCTTCGCTACGGCCAATACCGCTTATGCCTGCAAATCAATAAAAGCTTTGATCACAGATAGTTGAGAGCTTGGGCCGCGAAATCGCTTCCCGAAATATTCCCTCTGTAACTTTTTTGATGTTGCCACGTAATGTATGCGATCGATTGCGCACGGCTGGTCGGCGATGAGGGTCCAATGACGGATTTCCAGGCGATTTACGAACGGTATGCTCGGGATGTTTATCGCTTCGCCCTATATCTGTGCGGCGATCCGACGCTGGCGGAGGACATTGCTTCCGAGACCTTTGTCCGCTTGTGGGCCGCAGATGAACCGGTCCGGATGCAGACCGTGAAGGCGTATCTGTTCGCCATTGTGCGACACCTCTGCATCGATCAGCAACGCGCAGGAAAGCGCCGCGTGGAGATCGACCCGGAACTCCCGGAACCCGGTCTCAGTCCGGAGATGCGGGCGCACTACAAATCCGAGCTGCGGGCCGTGTTGAAACTGCTGCAGGATCTGCCGGAGGTGGACAGGGCTGCCATCTTGATGCGCGCCCAGCATGGCATGCCCTACGAGGAAATCGCGCGCGTCCTGAATGTTTCTGTGGCGACCGTCAAAGTCAAAATCCACCGCACCAGGCTGAAGCTGGCCGCAGCGCGGAAATGTGCGTCACCAGATGAGCAATCCATCGAAGGAGTCCAATGAAAGTAACACGCGATGTGATAACTGATCTTCTCCCAGCCTACTATGCCAAGGAAGCGAGCGCGGACAGCCGCGCACTGGTGGAGGAGTTCTTTGCCCAGGATCCCGAGTTTGCACGTCTGGCCGAAGAACAAAAGGATGCAGACCTGTTCGCCGTGCCGCCATCCGCGCCTTTGCGGCAGGACCACGAGCTCGAAACTCTGATCAAGACAAGAGGATCGCTCCGACTTCGTTCCCTGTGGCTCGCGCTGGCGATCACGTTCACCCTCTTCCCTATGAGCGCAGTTTTCAGTTCCAAAGGCCTGGTCTGGTTCATGCTGCGTGACGCCCCGGAATTCGCCTCCACCTGCCTGGCCATCGCCGTGGGCTGCTGGATTCAGTTTTTAAGAACGAAGCGACGACTGCGCTCCTCGGGCGTGTGACTCTTTACTGGCGGCAGTTTCACAATTGTGACGGTTCACTGCTCGTCCTGACTGGTTTTCTGACAATGCAGAAGAGGGAAGTGCCGAATGGCAGCGCTCCAGCCAGCGCCCAATCCAGCCTCATGATGCGATAGAGCAGCCCATTGATCATTGCGTTCTGCTGCCTGAGATCTCCGCGTGTGCTTTTTTTTCTTGTGTTGATGATCCTCCTGCCGAGCCTGTAGGCGACTACCGGCAAGAACAGGGCGCCGTTCCAGTATCTCACTTCGAGAAGTTCGAACCTGGTTCGTTGGATCAACTCTATCAGTTCCGCTTTGCAGTAGCGTTTCCGTGTCATCACCGCCCGGTCATGGTCCGAATACAGAATGTCCATGGCCGCGGTGTTGAGAAACAGGTATCCCCCCGGCTTGAGCACCCTGTAGCTTTCCGCCAAAAGATCCAGCCCCCTGGATGGTTCCAAGGCATAGAGGACATCGCTCGAGTTCACCAGATCGAAGCTGTCTTCTTTGAAAGGCAGGCTGCACACGTTGCCGAGGGCAAGGTCTTTCATGCCTCTTCTCCTGCAGTAGGACAGCCCGATCCTGCTGCGGTCGACACCCACCGCCTTTCCATACTCCTGGTAAAAGACCAGGTTTCTGCCCGTGCCGCATCCCGCATCCAGGATCGTCAGATCCCCTGTTCGCGTCACACGTTTCCTGATGCTCTGCGCCAAAATCTCCCTCAGATTCCGGAACCACCAATGCCGGTCTTCCACGGCATAGGTGTCGTCATACATGTGTTCTTCCATAGTGCACTATGATAACTGGAGGGACCGTCAATTATCGCTGCCGATCAGTTCAGCAGCCGGAGCCGCACGCCGGCCACGGCGCCCCAGATGCCTGCCCACGAATTCCTGGAACGACTCCATGTACGTGTAGACCACGGGCGTGATATACAAGGTCAGCAGCTGGGAGAATATCAATCCACCGACCACGGCCAGACCGAGCGGACGGCGGGATTCGGCACCCGCACCGAAACCAAGCGCAATCGGCAGGCAACCCATCAAGGCCGACATGGTCGTCATCATGATGGGGCGAAACCGGATCAGGCATCCCTGGAAGATGGCTTCCGCCGGACTCTTACCCTCCTTCCTCTGGGCTTCGAGGGCGAAGTCGATCATCATGATGGCGTTTTTTTTCACGATGCCGATCAGCAGGATCACACCCACGAACGCGTACAAATCGAGGTCTTTGTGGAAGAGCATGAGGGTGACGAGCGCCCCGAATCCGGCTGCGGGAAGGCCGGAGAGGATCGTCAGCGGGTGGATGAAGCTTTCGTACAGAATCCCAAGGACGATGTAAATCACGATAATCGCCGCAACCAGCAGCCAAGCCAATCCGCCGCTCGAGGATTGAAATGCCTGGGCCGCGCCCTGAAAGCTCGCATTGATGGTCGACGGCAGGGTGTTGGCAGCGATCCGTTCAACCTCAGCTACGGCGTCGCCGATGGACACACCCGGCTTCAGGTTGAAGGAGATCGTGACCGAAGGCAGCTGGCCAAGGTGGCTGATGGAGAATGGGCCGTAACCGCGCGAAACCCTCGACACGGCATCCAGTGGCACCAGCTGGCCCGTCGCAGAACGCACGTAGAGACGGGAGAGCGCAGAGGGATCTTCCTGATATTGCGGTTCCAGTTCCAGAATGACGCGATATTGGTTGTTCGGGGCGAGAATGGTCGAAATCTGGCGGTCGCCATACGCAGTGTAAAGCGCGTCTTCGATCTGGTTCAGGGAAACTCCGAATGCTGCCGCCTGGTCGCGATTGACCTCGACGTTCGCCTGCGGATTTTTGATCAATAGATCGCTTGTGACATCCTGCAGCCCGGCGGCCTGGCTGAGCTTCTGCTGCAGGATGGGAGCATAGCGATAGAGGTCTCCGGTGTCCGGGCTTTGCAGCGTGAACTGATATTGGCTCTTGGTCAGCTGCCCGCCGATCCGGATGGGCGGCAGGTTCTGCATGTAAACATTCATTCCCGGGACCACCGCCAGCTTGGGCCGCAGCTCCTGAATGACCTGATCCACATTCAAACGGCGCTCAGGGTGAGGCTTAAGCAGGATAAACATTACTCCGGAGTTGATGCCACCGCTGGGACCGGTACCCCCGACGCTCGAAAAGAAGGACATGACGTTGGTGTCCTGGCTCAGGATCCGGGCGACGGCCTGCTGATGGGCCTTCATGGCGTCGAAGGAAACACCCTGAGCCGCCTCGGTAAAGGCGAATATGTTGCCCGTGTCCTCACTTGGAAGAAAGCCTTTCGGGATGATGGCCAGCAGGTAAAACGTGGCCACGACCACGATCACACCCGTCGCCATGGTAAGTACCGGATGCCTCAGCACCTTTTTCAGGCTCCACTCGTAGGTCTTGTACATCCCGTTGAAAAACTGCTCCGTGAGCATGTACAGACGGCCATGCCTCTTTTCGCCCGGAGGACGGATGAACCGGCTCGACATCATGGGAGTAAGTGTCAGAGAGACAAACCCGGACACCAGGATGGCGGAGACAATCACCACCGAGAACTCATGCAGCAAGCGCCCCACGATCCCGCCCAGGAAGAGCACAGGGATAAAAACCGCCGCGAGGGAGAGAGTCATCGACAAAATGGTAAAGCTGATTTCCCGCGACCCGTTCAGCGCCGCCTGCATCGCCGGCTCGCCCATTTCCATATGGCGCACGATGTTTTCGAGCATCACGATGGCATCGTCGACCACGAATCCGACCGATAGGATCATAGCCATCAGCGAAAGGTTGTCGACGCTGTAGCCCAGCATGTACATCACTGCGAACGTGCCCACGATGGACATGGGCAGCGCCAGGCTCGGGATGGCGGTTGCGGACAGGTTGCGCAAAAACAGGAAAATGACCAGAACTACCAGGCCGACCGTCAAGAGGAGTGTGAACTTGACGTCATTGACCGATACACGAATGCCTTGGGACCGGTCGTACATGACCGACAGGTTGACCGAAGCGGGCATCTGGTCGCGAAACGACGGCAGCAACCTTCGGATACCATCCACGACCTCGACGGTGTTGGTGCCCGGCTGACGCTGAATGGCGAGCACGATCGCAGGCGTATCGACATACCAGCTTGCGGCCTTATCATTTTCGACACTGTCGATTACCTGGCCCAGATCCCCAAGCCGCACCGGCATGCCGCTGCGATAGGCGACAATGAGGGGACGATATTGATCCGCTTCCGTCAGCTGGCCGTTGGCCTCGATGGTGAAAGCTTCATTCTTCCCCCAGAGAGTCCCGGTCGGAAGGTTGACATTCCCCTTCTGAACCGCGTTGGAGACCTCGTCGATGCCTATGCCCCGGGAAGCGAGTGCCATGGGATCCAACTGGGCGCGCACCGCGTACTTCTGAGACCCGTACACCTGGACTTGGGCTACTCCGCTGACCATGGAGATGCGTTGCGCTATGAGGGTCTCGGCGTATTCATCCACCGCAGACATGGGCAGGGTCGGCGAAGTGAGCGCCATGTACAGGATCGGCTGATCGGCAGGGTTGACTTTTTGATAGAGCGGGGGGCTGGGCATGTCCTTCGGCAGTTGCGACACGGTCTTAGCAATCGCAGCCTGCACGTCCTGGGCGGCCGCATCGATATCCCGGCTGAGGTTGAACTGGATCGTGATCGAAGTGCGGCCGAGGGAGCTGTTCGAGGTCATCGAATCAATGCCGGCAATGGTCGAAAACTGACGCTCCAGCGGCGTCGCAACCGCAGAAGCCATCGTATCGGGGCTCGCGCCCGGCAAAGCGGCGCTTACGCTGATGGTTGGAAAATCGACGTTGGGAAGATCACTGACCGGAAGAAAGAGGTAGCCGAAGATGCCGAAGAACAGGATGGCCGCCATGATCAGGGTCGTCGCGATCGGCCTGCGAATGAAGATTTCGGAAATGTTCATCGGCTGTCTCGAAAATCAGCAGGCTCCGGCCGGCCGAGGGGGCCTGTAATTCAATGATGGCCAGACTTGAGCACCGTCCGGCGGCAGGCGTTCCTGGCTACAAAGCTTTCTTGATCTGCACAAGTGCACCCGGGACCAGGCGAATCTGGCCGTCAGTAACGACGGTTTCACCCGGTTGCAGACCTTTTTCAATGATGCTCAGTTCCCCGAGGATCCTGCTGACAGTGACCGGGCGTGATTCTGCCGTCATATCCGATTTCACCACATAAACATATTGGCCCGCCTGGCCGACCTGGACGGCCTGGCTGGGCACTACCACAGCGTTTGGTTGGGTCGCGAGTGTCACAGTCACATTGACAAACAGGCCCGGCCACAAGCGTCCCTGGCTGTTTTCAAAAACCCCTTTCAGCAGAATTGTGCCCGTCGTGGTGTTCACGGTGTTGTCGATGAAAGAGAGTTCGCCGGCAACCACAGGCGCAGTGTCATTCGGGATGCTGGCCTCAACCCGGACCTTTCCTTTTGCCACATATTCATGGATGGCAGGCAGTCCTTGCTGGGGTACAGAAAAATCCACATAGATCGGACGGAGCTGGTTAATAACCACGAGCGTGGTGTCGTTGCTCTTGATGATGTTGCCCTGGTGCACAAGGAGGCTTCCCGCCAGGCCTCCGATCGGGGCGTGTATGTAACAGTACTGCAAGTTGAGCTTCGAGGTTTCGACCGCAGCTCGATCTGCTGCGATGGCCGCGCGCGCATTCTCCACCGACGCCTGGTCGGCACGTACGGCCGCGTCGAGTGCGTCCGCCGTGGCGGTGGCCTGGTCCAGCAGCTGCCTGGCGCTCACGCCTTTTTCCACCAGCGCTTGGTACCGCCGCTTTTCAACGGCCCCATTTTGCGCGTTGGCCTGGTCTCTGGCCACGTTCGCCTCGGCTTGAGCCAACTGCGCCGCATCGCGGGCGAGATTGGCTTCGGCTCTCTGGATATCCGCCTGGTATGGCCGAGGGTCGATGGTGAAGAGCGGATCATCCTTTTTTACTTCCCGCCCCTCCGTGAAATGGACCTGATCCAGCGATCCGCTGACCAGCGACTTCACCGAAACCGTAGAGTAGGCTTCGACCGTGCCGATGCCGGTAACCTGTACGGGCATGTCCTTGACTTGAACTACGGCAGCCAGAACCGGAACCGGCATTTTTTTCTCGGCCTCGATCGCCTTTTTTGCACAGCCGGCAGTAACGAGCGCAATGAACAGAACCAGCGCCCACACGGCCCAGCGATATCGCGTTGCGTGTCTGTTTTTCGCCTTCCTGGTCATGTCTGAATTGCCCCTCCCAACTGCGCAGCCAGCAGGTTCAAATCTCGAGAAGCCCAAACCAATCCTGGATTGTACCACGGGTTGTTGCACGGGAAAGCTTTGGGCATGGTGTCGTCAACTCCCTCGCAGATTAGAGGATTTGAATGAAACTAGAGCGCATTTCATGACATCAAGATCAGGGGATGCATTAGCGCATTACTCCGGCAGTTGGGAGGCAGGAACGGGCCGAGGTACTCTGGCCTGGCGAGGGGGTGAGTGATGAGGGCTCGAAAGCATTGGTATGCGAGGAAATATCTTTCGATACCATTGGTGATACTGGTCGTTTTAATCGGAATCGGGACTTACGAGTTTTTCAAGGTCAAGGCGGACAAGCCGGCCTATATCTTTGGGACCGTGGACAGCGGCGACATCGTGCTGCAAGTTGCCGCTACCGGAACCCTGGCAGCGGTTACGACGGTTCAGGTCGGCACGCAGGTCTCCGGCACCATTGCTGAACTATATGTGGATTTCAATTCCGAAGTCAAAAAGGGCCAGCTGCTCGCCAAGCTGGATCCGGAACTTTTCCAAGCGCAAGCGCAACAGGCCGAAGCCAACGTCCGCACGGCCGAGGCGAGCTTGATTGACGATAAGGCTTCGATCGCGAGCGCCAAGGCAAACCTCGAAAAGGCCAGAGTTGACTTGCTCAATAATCAGCGGAAGCTGAGGATGCAAAAAGAACTGTGGAACCAGGCATTGATTGCTCGGGACGACCTCGACACTGCCCAGGCAGTCCTGGATGCATCTCAGGCAGCGCTGGAAGCACAGCAGGCGCAGATTGATTCGGCGGACGCCCGCTACAAGGCCGATGAGCAGCGCCTGGGCCAGGCGCGTGCCGCCCTTGACCAGGCAAAAGTCAACCTGGAGCATACCATCATTACCAGCCCGATTTCCGGGACCATCATCTCGCGCAACATCGACCGCGGTCAGACCGTGGCGGCAAGTTTCTCCTCACCGACTCTGTTTACGATCGGCGAGGATTTGACCAAGATGCAGGTCAGCACCAATATCGATGAAGCCGATGTCGGCAAGATCAAGACCGGCATGGATGCGACCTTCACTGTCGATGCTTATCCCAACGAAGTATTTCCGGGCAAAATCAGCCAGATCCGCCTCGCCGCCACGACCGTGCAGAACGTGGTGACCTATAACGCCATGATCGACGTCTCCAACCCGCAGCTGAAACTCAAGCCGGGAATGACTGCCAACGTCAAGATCCTGATTGACAAAGCTGAAAACGTGCTCAAAATCCCCAACTCCGCCTTGCGCTTCAAACCGGATATGCCGGATCAGGAAATGGCGGCCGTCTTCCAACGGGCGGGAGAAGAACAGTACTACAATCACCTCAAGTCCACTGCCACCAGGCCGGTCGGCAGCATACAGATGGGATTTGCCTCGGGTGGGACCAAGGGGCCTTCGCAGGGATCATCTCCCGGTCAGCCGGGTAATGGCCAAAAGCCGCAGGCCGCAAGGCCGGATGCTGGATTGCGCGGCAGGCGTGTCGCTTTTTGGGTTCTCGACAACGGCAAGACACTTCGACCGGTTGTTGTAAAACTGGGACTCACCGATGGAGTGCAAACGGAGATCGAACCGGGAAAACTCAAAGAAGGGGACAAGATTATCCTCGCCCTCGAGGACTCCCAGGCCAACAAGCCCGCAGCAAATGCCGCGACGCGGCCGCCGGGGTTTGGCGGTCCGGGCATGGGGGGCATGGGCAGAGTCGTGCGATGAAGGGGGCGGACGCCATGAGCGCGGCACAATTGCAGATCCGGGAAGAATGGCAGGCGTTGAGCCGGAGCGCAAGCGAACCGCTCATCAAGGTAATGGAGCTCCACAAGTTTTACGAGATGGGAGATACGCGGGTGCACGCACTGCGCGGCATATCTCTGGACATCCTGCGTGGGGAGTTCGTTGCCATCATGGGCGCATCCGGGTCGGGCAAGTCGACGTTCATGAACCTGCTCGGCTGCCTGGACAAGCCTTCGGAGGGAACCTACCTGCTGGAGGGCACGAACGTTGCAGAAATGTCGCGGGTCGATCTGGCCCACATCCGCAACCAGCGGGTCGGCTTCGTTTTTCAGGGATTCAACCTGCTGAGCCGCACGACCGCCCTCGAGAATGTCGAACTCCCACTCATTTACGCCCGCGCGCGCGCCCGTGAACGACGGATGCGCGCCCTGGAGGCACTCGAGAAGGTGCGGCTGAGCGATCGAGCGCACCACATTCCTTCCCAGCTTTCGGGCGGGCAGCAGCAGCGTGTGGCCATCGCCCGCTCGCTGGTGAACCGGCCTGCCATCCTGCTCGCGGATGAACCTACCGGAAATCTGGACAGCTGCACCAGCATCGAGATCATGCAGGTGTTCCAGGAGCTGAACGAGCGGGACAACCTGACGATCATCTTGGTCACGCACGAGCCGGATATCGCCGAATACTGCAAACGGATCATCACCTTTCGCGACGGTCACATCACGCGCGACCAGCCGGTGCTGAAGCGGCGCATCGCCTCGGAGATTCTAGCCGCACTCCCCCCTTCGGAGGATTAAACCATGGTCTTCCTCTTCACCATCATCCGTGTGGCTCTGAAGGCGCTCAACCTTAACAAGATGCGTTCGATCCTCACTATGCTCGGCATCATCATCGGGGTCGGTGCCGTCATCGCCATGGTGAGCATCGGGCAGGGAGCGCAGGCAACCATCTCCGAGCAGATCGCCAGCGCCGGCAGCAATATGCTTTATGTCTCGGCCGGATCATTTAATCGGGGTGGTGTGCGCTCGGGAGCGGGAACCTCGAGCACGCTGACCGTGGAGGACTACCAGGCCATCGTGCGCGAGTGCCCTGCCGTACAGCTCGCGTCGCCTGTGGTGCGCGCGAGTGCTCCCGTAGTGTTTGGGAACCAGAACTGGTTCACCAACATCCAAGGTGTCAATGTTAACTTCCTGTCGATCAAGCTCTGGGAAATGGGGAGCGGCAGTTTCTTCACGGAGCAGGATGAAAACTCGGCCCAGCGGGTTTGCGTGCTCGGCAAGACCGTCGTGGATAATCTCTTTCCGGGTCAGGACCCGATCGGGCAGGAGATCCGCATCCGCAACTCGCCCTGGCGCGTCATCGGAGTGTTGAAAGCCAAAGGCCAGAGCGGCATGGGGCAGGATCAGGACGATACCGTCATCGCGCCGTACACAACGGTCCAGAAAAAGCTGCTCGGAATCACCTACATCCACAGCATCATGGTTTCAGCCGTATCCCAGGCCGCCACCTCTACGGCTGAGACTCAGATCAATGCCCTTTTGATACAGCGTCATCGCATCGCAACACCCGAAGACGCCGACTTTCAGGTGCGGAACCTTTCCGACATGGCGGAACTCGCCAACAATTCCAACCGGGTGATGACTCTGCTCCTCGCGAGCATCGCCTTCGTCAGCCTGATCGTGGGCGGCATCGGAGTCATGAACATCATGTTGGTCTCCGTCACCGAACGCACCCGTGAGATCGGCATTCGCATGGCCGTCGGCGCCACCGGCGGGGATATCCAATTTCAGTTCCTCACGGAGGCAGTGGTGCTGGCCATCTTTGGCGGACTGCTGGGGGTGGTTTCCGGCCTCGTCAGTTCGAGGCTGATTTCCAATTCTCTGGGCTGGCACACCCTTGTCTCTACCCCTGCCATCGGCATGGCATTCAGCTTCGCAGGCGCAATCGGCATTGCCGCCGGTTGGTATCCGGCGCTCAAAGCCTCACACCTGGACCCGATTGACGCCTTGCGCTATGAATAAAAGCCAGGGGGTCAGGCCTGGAAAATTTCATTTTTGCCCCATTTCCCTCGAAGCATCCACGGTTGTTTAAAAATTAATTTTTCCAGGCCTGACCCCCGGTGTTTCTCCTTTTTCGAAGTGGGGTAGGCCGGACGCCATGGCTTTCCCTGCTCCCTCGACCCTCATGGTCCGCACTTCATGCACGTGCGCAAGCTGGCGCGCGACATCGCGGCCTCCGCGCGTGGACAGCGTCGCACGCAGCGCGTCGTCCGACAATGTTTCCAACAGCTTGATTGTGACACGGTGATTGATCTGCCAGGCTTCGATAAGTTGCTCGATCATGTTTTGCACCTAACGGTTTTAGCTTTGGGGATGCCGGTATACATGAGCCGGCGTCAATAAATACGTGCACGCCAGCACCTCTGGGTTCGGAGTTGTAAAGAAGTCCCTGATTTCTCTTTAATGTGATAATTTAATACTATAGCTGGGCGTCCACGATGGCGAGATTTCTCTGGATCTGAGGCCATCGATGATGCCAAACTAGGAGTATCTTAAAGGAAGCAGAATTGTTGGTGAATTTGTTATCTGCATTTTGCGCCTGCTACTTGCCCTGCATCCCGGCACCACTTCGGCTGACGTCTCCAATCCTGACTGACTGGGAGGTCCATGAAAGGCGAAAGTAAAGCGAAAACTTTCATTCTCGACACCAATGTCATTCTCCATGATGCAACCTGCATCCATCAATTCCAGGAAAACGATATCGTCATCCCGCTGGTCGTGATCGAAGAGATCGATCATTTCAAGCGCGGCAGCCAGGTGATCAATTTCAATGCCCGCGAATTTGCCCGGACTCTTGATTCAATCACCGGCAACGCCTTGTTCAATGGAGGCATTTCGCTCGGCAAGGGGAAGGGCAAGGTACGGATCGCCATTACCAAGGGATTGAGCCCGGAAATCCAGGACGCCTTCCGGGAAGACACGCCGGATCACCGGGTCCTGAGCGTCGCATTGGAGCTGCAGAAAAAGACAAGACGCAAGAACTCCGTGATCCTTGTGACCAAGGATGTAAATCTGCGGATGAAAGCCAAGGCCATCTCCATCCCGGCCGAGGACTACAGCACCGACCGCGTCCACAGCATTGAAGCCTTGTACAGCGGCAAGGAAATCGTCGAGAACGTCTCCGGTTCGCTGATCGGCGATCTCTACCAATCTCCCTACGAAGTCGCCGCCGACAGGTTCCGCTCCGCCTGCGGCAGCGATCTGATTCCAAGCAAGTACCTCATACTCAAAAACAGCAGCCAATCTGCGCTCGCCGTCATCGACCAGGAGTGTTCCTTCCTGCGCAAGGTCGAAAAGCTGGCAGCCTACGGAATCAAGCCGCGGAATGCTGAACAGACTTTCGCCATCGACGCCCTCACGCGCACAAGCATTCCCCTGGTGACCTTGACGGGCAAAGCGGGGACGGGCAAAACGCTCCTTGCGCTCGCCAGTGCTATTCATGTCAAAAAGCATTATCGCCAGATTTTCCTCGCCCGGCCGATCGTGCCGCTGAGCAACAAAGACATGGGATACCTGCCGGGAGACATCGACAGCAAGCTGGCGCCGTACATGCGCCCCCTTTGGGACAATCTCAAGGTCATTCAGAGCCAGTTTCCTGAAGAAGACAAGCAATACCAGCAGATCGACCAGATGATCCAGGATGGGAAACTTGTCATCGAACCTTTAAGCTATATCCGGGGTCGGAGTCTCCAGAGGATTATCTTCATCGTCGACGAGGCGCAAAACCTGACGCCCCACGAAATTAAGACGATCATCACGCGCGCGGGCGAAGGAGTCAAGATCGTCTTCACCGGGGACATTTTCCAGATCGACCATCCCTACCTGGACTCACAATCAAACGGGCTTTCCTACCTCATCGAGCATTTCAAGGGCCAGCGGCTCTACGCACACATCAATCTCGAAAAGGGGGAACGATCCGAACTTGCCGATCTCGCCAGCAACCTGCTATGAGCAATTCAAAAGCATGGAACGGAACTATGACGAGAAGTCAAACGACACTTGCCGGAAGCATAACCCCTGTGACCGCGGATTCCGGGCGCCAGTCTCTGCCCCTTGTTTACAGTGAGGAACCGGTAACCATTACCATTTTCGGCGCGTCAGGAGACCTCACGCTCCGGAAGCTCGTCCCGGCATTGTACGCCCTTTATGCCCAGGGATTGCTCCGTCAGCGCTTCGCAATTGTCGGATACGCGAGGAGGGACTACAACGACCAGAGTTTTCGCGATCGTATGCGTGAGTCGCTTAAAGCCTTCAGCCGGCTTCCGGTCGACGAAGCGCAACTCGACGAATTCACCTGCCGGCTCTATTATCACAGGGGCGATCTGGATAATCCGGAAGACTACCGGGCGCTCAAAGTTCGATTCCAGGATGAGGACAGATTCCCGTCCAACCACGTTTTCTACCTGGCGATCACGCCCGAGCATTTCCTGCCGACGATAGAAAACCTCAGCAGGTCGGGATTGATCAGCGCTCCGCACTGCGAGCCCTGGTCCAGAGTGGTCATCGAGAAGCCTTTTGGCCGGGATCTCGATAGCGCGCGCCAATTGAACCGGGACATTCTCACTCATCTGGACGAAACGCAGGTCTACCGCATCGATCATTATCTTGGGAAGGAAACCGTACAAAACATCCTGGGTTTCCGCCTGGCCAATTCGATCTTCGAACCGGTGTTCAACCGGCACCATGTGGATCACATCCAGATCACCGCCAGCGAAGCGGTGGGCATGGAGAGCGGGCGCGGCGCCTATTATGATTCAGCCGGAGCTCTGCGCGACATGGTCCAGAATCACCTGCTTCAGTTGCTCTGCCTGGTTGCCATGGAACCCCCGAGCAATCTGACTGCCGATGCGATGCGCAGCGCGAAGGTCCAGCTCCTCCAGTCGCTCCTGCCGCCGGCACCGCACGAGATGCGGTCGAAAACAATCCGCGCCCAATACCTCGCGGGCACAGAGAACGGCCAGTCCGTTCCTGCCTACGTGGATGAGGATCGAGTGGCACGCGATTCCAGAACCGAATCCTACTGTGCTCTGCGGCTCGGCATGGAAAACTGGCGCTGGGCCGGCGTGCCTGTGTATCTGCGCACGGGCAAGAGACTGAGGAAACGCGTGACGGAGATCGTCATTCAATTCAAGCAACCGCCGCTTCAACTGTTCCGGACGGTTGAGTGTGTGGGCGATTTCTGCGATCTGACGCTCTCCCATCCGAATACGCTGATATTCCGCATTCAGCCGGATGAAGGGATATCCTTGCTGTTCTCGGCGAAACGGCCCTCGATGCAGTTTGTGGTTGAAAGCGTGGCCATGGACTTTTCCTACCTCCAGACGTGGAACCGGTCTCTGCCGGAAGCCTACGAGCGGCTCTTGCTGGATGTAATGCGCGGGGACTCCACGCTGTTTACCCGTTCGGATCAAGTCGAGGCCGCCTGGCACGTAGTGGATCCCATCCTGAGCGCGTGGAATTCGCAGCCTGATATCCCGATCCATACCTACGGGCCTGGGTCCTGGGGGCCCGCAGCCGCCGACGACCTTCTCGGTCAGGAAGGGAGGGTCTGGAGAAACTCCGGCTAGGGAATCCGGAGAATGAGCGCATTACTCGTGATTTGCGCGTGTTTGCGGATCCAGCAGCACAAAGAGGTAACTGCGGCTAATCCTCCGAGTACCGGCTGCATTGCTGAAGCAGCTTCGCGATGAGTCCCGTCCAGCCTGTCTGGTGGCTGGCTCCAATCCCCGCTCCGTTATCCCCATGGAAGTACTCGTGGAACAGCAGGCAGTCCCGCCAAAGCGGATCTTCCTGGAATTTCCTGCAATTGCCGAAGGCCGGACGCCGTCCTTCGCTGTTCCGCAAGAAGATCGATGTGAGCCGGCGGGAGAGATCCATCGAGATCTCCCAGAGTGTTTTCATTTGGCCGGAACCCGTGGGGCACTCCACTTTGTACTCGTCACCAAGATAGTGGTGGAATTTCTGCAGCGACTCGATCATGAGGAAATTCAGCGGCATCCACACCGGCCCCCGCCAGTTCGAATTGCCGCCGAACAGCCACGATGTCGATTCCGCGGGCTCGTATTGGACACGGTGTTCCATGCCGGCAATGTTGAAAATGTAGGGATGCTTTTCATGATAGCGCGACAGCGAGCGAATCCCGTACGGTCCCAGGAATTCATTCTCGTCCAGCATCCGGCTGAGAATGATGCGGAGCTGATCCGGCGTCACGATCGAAAGAATTCTCCTTTCGCAAGCTCCTGCCTCACCCCGACAGGTAACGTTCTGAGCCAGGTCCGGCCGGTTCTCCATGAACCAGTTGAGTCTTTTGGCGAATCCCGGGAACTTGACGAGATGGGATAGCTCCAAAGTTTCGACGGCGAAGAGCGGAATCAGCCCGACCAGGGATCGGACCTTGAGAGGAATTCGTTGACCGTCAGGCAAGCGGAGGTTGTCATAAAAGAAGCCGTCCTGGTCGTCCCACAGAGAGCTGCCATCGCTGCCCATATGATTCATGGCACGGGAAATATAGAGAAAGTGCTCGAAAAACTTGCTCGCAATATCTTCATAACTCGGGTTGTCCTGAGCCAGTTCGAGAGCAATCGCAAGCAGATTCAAGCAGTACGTGGCCATCCAGCTGGTGCCATCCGATTGCTCGATATGTCCCCCTGTCGGCAGGGGTTTGCTGCGATCGAAAACGCCGATGTTGTCCAGCCCGAGGAATCCGCCTTGGAAGATGTTTTTATCTTCCTGATCTTTGCGATTTACCCACCAGGTGAAATTGAGCAGCAGTTTCTGGAAGACGCGTTCGAGAAAAAGCCGGTCTCCCCTTCCGGATACCTTCTTATCAATCTTGTACACACGCCAGGCCGCCCAGGCATGAACAGGCGGGTTCACGTCGTCGAGAAACCACTCATAGGCGGGCAGCTGACCGTTGGGATGCATGTACCATTCCCTGGTCAGGAGCACCAGCTGTTGCTTGGCAAAGTCAGGATCAATCATGCCCAAGGGGATGCAATGGAACGCCAGATCCCAGGCCGCAAACCACGGGTATTCCCAAGTGTCGGGCATCGAGAGAATATCGTCCGTGTAGAGATGTTCCCACGCCTGATTGCGCACATTCCTGCGCTGAGGGGGAGGCGGCGGTTCGGCAGGGTCGCCCTCGAGCCACTCGCGAACCACGTAGTGGTAAAACTGCTTGTTCCAGAGCATTCCCGCAAAGGCCTGGCGCTGGATGCTGCGCGCATCCGTATTCATACGCTCGACAGCCATCGTCGCGTAAAACTCCTCAGCTTCCTTGCGCCGCAGATCAAAGATGGAGTCGAATTCCGCACCTAATGAATCGAGCGTACCGGGGCGGTCGCAGAGCCGCAGCGGGATCACCCATGACTCTCCCGGACCCAACTGGCGCTGAAAGTGGAAGGCAGCTTTCGTGCCGGATGCTTCAGGACTGACTGCGTGGAGATCGCCGTGAATTATGTAAGCGTGTATGCCGTCCTTCACCGGCTTCGAGCCATTGGCAACGCCAAACAACCTCTCTACATTGGTTTCATTTTCGGTGAACAGAGTGCCGGGACCGCCAGTAGAAGCCAGCCACATCCGGCCCAGCGATGAATGTGCGGCTTCGAGCAGGATCAGTTTCGAGCCCGAGGACGCAAGCCGGATGACCGGTTTGGTTGCACCATGATTCCAGGACCAGGTGTTACGGAACCAGAGCGTGGGCAGGAGGTGCAGTGGGGCGGGATCGGGTCCCCGATTGAAAACGGTAATACGGATGAGAAGGTCGTTTGCGTCCGCTTTGGCGTATTCGACGATGACATCAAAATAGCGGTCGTCATCGAATACCCCCGTCTCGATGAGTTCAAACTCCGGGAAAGCTCTGGAGCGCTGGCGGTTTTCCTCGATCAGGCGGCGGTAGGGAAACTCCGACTGGGGGTACTTATAGAGAGCCTTCATGTAGGAGTGGGTCGGAGTGTTGTCGAGGTAGTAGTAATACTCCTTCACATCCTCCCCATGGTTGCCTTCGCTGTTGGTCAATCCAAACAGGCGCTCTTTCAGAAAGGGATCCTTGCCATTCCAGAGGGCGGGTGCAAAACAGAGTCGCTGGTGGTTGTCGGAGATCCCGAACAAGCCATCCTCTCCCCAGCGATAAGCGCGCGAGCGCGCGTGGTCGTGCGGGAAGTATTCCCAGGCCGTCCCGGCTGGGCTGTAATCTTCACGCACGGTGCCCCATTGGCGCTCGCTCAGATAGGGCCCCCAGCGTCTCCAGTGAACCGTATGCGTGCGCGCCTGATCCAGTCGTATCTGTTCCGCGTTCATTTTCCGCGCTCCCAGGATGAGCCTGCAATCGCCGTACTGAAATTCTAGTCCCGGGATCAGATTCGACAAAGCCGGAATTCAGAAAGTGGTATCACCAAGCAAGCCATTGACCGACAAGGGTTTTGGCAAGTATGCTTTCCGCATTCCAGGTGAAATGGTATTGAGTCAGGGTTCGTAATGATACGACGATTCCGATGCACAGTTTGCGGCTATATCCACGAGGGTGACAGCCCACCCGATGAGTGTCCGGTGTGCGGTGCAGGCCGCGATGCTTTTGTGCCCGAACCCGGCGAGACCTCGGCTCCAGCGCCTGAAACACCGCGTGTAGCTACAGTAAAGCAGGAGTCTGCCACAGGTTCCCGCTGGGTCATCCTGGGCGGCGGCATAGCGGGCCTCTCCGCGGCCGAGGCCGCCCGCGACACCAATCCGGATGCAGTCATCACCCTAATCCACAGGGAGGCTGTACTGCCTTACAATCGCCTCAATCTCACGCGCTATCTCGCAGGGACTGTGGAAAAGGATATGCTCATCATCCGGCCGGGCTCCTGGTTTGAAGAGCGGCACATCCGCCTGGTTCGCGCCGAGGCCAGACATCTCGATCGCGCGCTGCGACGGGTCGTCCTGGACGATGGCCGGGAGATTCTCTACGACCGGCTGCTCCTGTCAACGGGAGCGCATGCCTTTGTGCCCGCGATCCCCGGCGTGCGCCTGCTCGGAGTCCATGTCCTGCGGACCATCGCCGATGCGGATGCTATCCTGGAACGTGCGCATCGCGGGACGCGTTGCGTGTGCATAGGCGGGGGATTGCTTGGGCTCGAGACCGCAGGGGGCCTCGCCGGGCGCGGCCTGGAGGTTACCGTTCTGGATGAGGGGCGCTGGCTGCTCTCACGGCAGCTGGCACGAAGCGCATCCGACCGCCTCGCTTCCCACCTGAGCGAGCTCGGCATCGCGATCCGGGCCCACGTCAAAACGGCAGAGATCATAGGTGATGAAAGTGTGCGCGCCGTGCTGCTCGCCGATGGCGCGGAGGTTCCCGCAGATCTCGTCGTCATCGCCGCCGGGGTGCGGCCGAACGTTGGTCTCGCGCGCTCCGCAGGCCTTGTAGTGAATCGCGCTCTTGTGGTCGACGACGGCCTGCGCACGAACGATCCGGACGTGCTTGCGGCTGGCGATGTCGCCGAACACCGCGGCATCTCCTGGGGCTTATGGACGGTCGCCATGGAGCAGGGCAGGCTGGCAGGACATGCGCTCGCCGGCGCTGAAGCAGTCTTTCAAGGCACACCACCCGCAACCCAGCTCAAGGTGCTCGCATGGCCCGTATTCAGCATAGGCCGCTTCGAAGCCGAGGAACCTGCGGATCGGGTGCTCGAGCAGGCCGACTCGGCCCGGCTTGTACGCATCGTGCTCAGGAATGATGTCGTGATCGGGGGCAACCTCATCGGCGACGCGACCCTGGCCAGTCCGCTGCGGCGTGCAGTGCAGGAAAAACTTGCGCTTGCAGCAGTGCCGGAGCTTGGTTTCCTGGCAAACGGAGCCGCCCCATGAAGGAGGATGCCGGATTATCGAACGCGGCGGCATGACGCCGCACTCCATAAAGCGATATCCAAAATAAAGGGAGATATTGAAATGTCAGAACCGAAGATTGCCGCAAAACATCCTGCCCCAGTGAATCTCGAGGCCGGGAAAACATACGCCTGGTGCCGGTGCGGACTGTCCAACAGTCAGCCATTCTGCGACGGGTCCCACAAGACCACGGAGTTCCAGCCGCTGGTTTGGCAAGCTACGGAATCGAAGGAAGTCTGGCTCTGCCAGTGCAAACATACTAAGAATGCACCTTACTGCGACGGCACCCACAAGACTTTATAGCCTCCGGCTGCATGCCGGGATGGGGTCGGACTGCAGCTGAGATCCGTTGGCGGAGGGAGCCGGCTGGCTTGATCGGAAGAACCGCGGGTTATTCCTCAGGACTCGGGATTGTGCTTTCGGAGATCCGTTGGAGCTGAGCTGCTCGGTCGCCCCAGCAGCTCCGCCAGAGCCGCTTGCTGCTTGCTGGAGACCACGGCAATCACCTCGTCCCCCTGCCGTAGCACGGTCTCGCCGCGGATGGGCAGCACCTCGTCCTTGCGAATTATCGCTGCCAATGTGCAGTTGGCCGGGAGCGCGAGGTCGCGGACCATTTTCCCTGCAGCAGGAGCCTCCGGGGCAATCTTTTCCTCCACCAGCGCGACTTCCCCTTTGCGCAGCTTTAACAGCGTCATCATGTCGCCAAGAGACATTTCCTCCGCGATCAGCTTCGCCATCATGTCGGCCTGGTTGATGGCGACATCGACATGAAACTTCTTATCGAAGAGCCAGGCGTTGCGCGGATTGTTGATGCGCGCGATGGTGCGCGGCACGCCGTAGCGATCGCGTCCCATGTAGCACAGGACCAGGTTATCGGCGTCCACGGTGGTGCACGCAGCTAAAACCTGGGCCTCGCGGATGCCCGCTAATTCCAGGATGTACGGGCTGGTGGGATCCCCCTCGTAGATCACCTCCGTGGGGAGTTCCTGGTGGATGCGCGCCAGCACTTCCGCGCGGTCGTCGATCAGGTGAACTTTGTGCTTGGCCGCGAGGAGGAACGATGCGAGCTGGGCGCCGGTCCGGCCGCCGCCGACAATGATGACGAACATCTCAAGCCTCCTGCAACTTGTCCAGCTGCTCGCCGAGAATCCTGGCTCCCTCTTTCGTGGCACTGAGATGCAGCACGTCCCCCGGCTCCAGAGTACCGTCCGGTTTGAGAGGAAACAGACGGCCGCCTCGAGTGACCGAGATCATCGTCCCATGCGTGGAGGTAAGCAGATCACCCAGCAGCCGGCCGCGCCAGGCTTTGGGAACGGTGAACTGGTACAGCCCCACGTCCTCGGCGCCGCCTGGACAGACCTTGCGCAGCCTGGCGCCACCGAGCAGTTCTTCAATGCACTGAGCGCCCATGCTGCTGGGACTGATAAGATCCAGGTTGAAGGCTTCATGCAGGACGCGTTTCCGGGGGTCAAAATTCCGGACCACGACATTCGGCACCTTGAACACGACCTGCGCCACATGACCAAGCACGGTGTTGACCGAATCCGACGGCGTTACAGCTGCCAGGGCCTGTGCGTGCTCGATGCCCGCACGCAACAGGACGTCCTGGGTAAGAACATCGCCCCGCAGAGTCAGGCCGCGGAAATCAGGCGGCAGATTGCGAAAGGCGGCGGCTTCCTGATCGACGACCGTAACCTTATGGCCCTTGCGGAAAAGGCCGTATGCGACCTCTGCTCCCACCCGGCCACAACCCACTACGATGACATTCATGGAAATTTCGCTCCCGAGATCCCGCTCATCATACTTGATAAGGGACGTCCGTGATGACAATTCCTTTCTTGAACAGCAGGATCAGACGCAACATCATGGCCGTCTGCGTGTGCAGAAGATTATAGAACCAGCGCTTGGGCACAAACTGCGGCACCACGATGGTGATGGTTTCATTCGGTTGCCGCTGCGCCGCAATCAAATCGATATATTGAAGCAGCGGCTCCAGGAACATGCGATAGGGCGACTCCAGGATGACCAGGCGCACCCCTTTCCCCCATAATCCCCACGCCTGCCGCACCCGCTCCGCTTCCTGCGGGTCGATCGAAACGTGCACAGCGGTCACATCTTCGGAAAGCATCTGGGCGTAGCGCAGGGCGGCCAGCGTCCCGCGGTGCACCGAACTGATGGGCAGAATGATGCGATGGCGCGGCACCGGCGGCGGTTCGCCGAAGTTCTCCAGCGACAGGTTCTGGCTCAACCGCTGATAGTGCCTGTGAATCCCCTGCAATGTCATAACCATCAAGGGTATCAGAATCAGGACAATCCAGGCTCCTTCAAAGAACTTGGTGACCGAGAACACGATCACGACGATGGCGGTGCAGATCGCACCCATCCCATTGACGACCATCTTCAGCTTCCACCCACGCTCGTAGCAGAGTATGGATCCCCGTTCCTGGACTTCCTGTCCCGGCTGAAGCCGGCCGACCTTCCACCACCGGCGCGCCAAGCCTGCCTGCGATAGGGTGAACGCGAGGAAAACGCCGATGGCGTAAAGGGGGATCAGTCCGGTGACGCTGGCATTAAAAGCAACGATCAGAAGCGACGCGATCAAGGCCAGGACAATGATGCCGCGCGAGTAGACCAGCCTGCTGCCGCGATACGCCAGTTGGCGCGGCAGAAAACCGTCGGCCGCCATCATCGCGCTCAAGCGCGGGAATCCTGCAAATGAAGTATTGCAGGCCATGATCAGAATGACGGAGGTCGCTGCGATCGTGGCCAGGTAAAAACCACCCCGGCCTCCCATGACCAGGCGTATCAACTGAGAAATGACCGTTTCCTGCTCCGACGGCACGGCCCCGATATGCATGGCAAGGAAAGAAATCCCGAGGAAGAGGCTGCCCAGAATGGAAGACATCCAGATCAAGGTTATGCCGGCATTCCGGCTGCGCGGCTCTTTGAAAGCCGTGATGCCATTGGAAATTGCTTCCACTCCTGTCAAAGCGGAGGTGCCGTTGGCGAAGGCATGCAGAACCAGGAACGGCGTGAGCGTCTGCAACTCCATCACGGTTTGAATCGGCGGAGGATCAGACACCACGCCAAGCGATCCCATCAGGTATCTGAACAGGCCGATGATGACTGTCGCGTACATGGTGGTGATGAAGAAGTAGGTGGGCACGGCAAAGGCGCGGCCGGATTCCCTGACCCCGCGCAGATTCATCAGCATAACGAAAAACACCAGCCCTACGGTAATGGCGACCCGGTAAGGAAACAGCACATGAAATGCCGAAACGATTTGAGCCACGCCCGACGACATGGATACGGCCACCGTCAGCACGTAGTCGGTCATCAGGGCCGCACCTGCTGTGCGCGCCGGCAGCTCACCCAGATTGTCACGAGCCACGATATACGAACCGCCGCCACTGGGATAGGCATGAACCGTCTGTTCATAAGAAAGGGTGACGATCAAAAGGAGGAAGGCAATCGCGATTGAAATCGGAAACACGGCCCCGAAAGCCATCGTGCCTGCCGCAGCAAGCACGACCAGCATTTCCTGGGTGGCGTAAGCGGTGGAGGAGAGCGCATCCGACGCGAAGATGGCAAGCCCGACAGCCTTGCCCACGGTCTGATGCGGCGCATCGGCGGTCGGGAGTGGCCGTCCAATAAACCAGCTGCGCCAGGATCGCGGCGGCGCGGACTCGACGAGTCGCTGCTGGACCGCGGTCCCGTTTTCCTGGTGGAGGGTTACGGCAGACTTTTCCAGCGGCGCCTCAGGCTGTTCCTGGCGCGCCCGAAGCGTACGGGAATCCGAATGTTCCTCGGAGCCTGAACTCAACTCCTCGTCTCCCTGCCGATGCTTCATCCCGCCCTGACAAACCGCACCGCGTGCTCTACCAGGCATCCGGCATTCTGAATGCTAACCCATGCTCTAATGAGTCCTTCGTATGATGCCCCGCTATTTTAGAGGTTCCCAGCCGAATTGCAAGTTTTGATCTTGATAAGCAAGCCTGAATCGACACTCCGCTGCACGCCCCCTCACGAATTGTCCTCTGCCGTTGCCTCATCCTTGCCGTGCTGTGCCGCTTCCCCATCATGAATTTTCTCCCGGCTTCAGTTTGAGAGAAGGACGCGTGATCGGAGAGAGGCCTGCAGACATGGCCGAAAACTTCCAGTCCTCGAGCACGCAGCGGCATGGAAAGCTCGGGGTGACTGTCGAAAACATAAATCCCCAGGCCGCGCGTCAGATGAACCTTTCCTCCAGCGTTGGGGCACTCGTCACCGAAGTCCAGCCCGACAGTCCGGCAGATGAAGCCGGCGTCCGTCCCGGGGATGTGATTCGCGGCATCAACCAGGACACGGTGAGCAACGCCTCCGACCTGATGGCTGCGGTACAGAGGTTGAAGAGCGGAGACGTGGTCAGGTTAAAGGTGATGCGGAATGACCAGATCCTGTTCCTGGCCTTCGAGCTATCCTGACACTGAGAAACAAATGCATAGCACGTTGGGCAGGGTTCCATGCAGATCGGGGCCCTGCCCGGTTTGTTTTTAGGTTTGTCCCTCCAAATTCCTCGATTCCTCCCTCTTCCGATTCCATAGGGCACGGATTTGTTTATAATAGGGTCGCAGCCTGTGGCCCTCAGTCTGCCTCGATAAAGGCCGGCGAGCTGGCAAGTGGATGCAGGTTATGTTGAATCATAGCCTGCGCAACATCGGCTGACGGGCATTTCTTTGCGGATTCGACCAGAATAGTCATGGAAGCTCTTCTCCTCAGATACGGTTATCTCCTGTTGTTCTTTGGTGTGATGGTCGAGGGGGAGGTTTTCCTGTTGGGCGCCGCGTTTCTTGCCCACCGCGGCATTCTGTATCTGCCGCTCGTCATGCTGATTGCCGTTTCAGCGAACTCAACAGCGAATCAGATTTACTATTTGATGGCCCGGGCGCGCGGGCGCGCCTGGCTGGAAAAACGATTCCGCGATAATCCTCATTTCCAGAGGGTCGAGAATTGGATGAGCCGGTATGCCGACTGGATGTTGATCGGCAGCCGTTTCGCCTTCGGCTTCCGCATTATCATTCCAGCGGCGTGCGGCGCCTTTGGCATGCCGGTCTTGCGCTACACGGCTCTCAACTGGACCGCCGGCATACTGTGGGCTATCCCCATGGCTCTCCTGGGATTCTATTTCGGGGATCTGGCCCAGCGAATGCTCTCCGGCATCGCGCAATCCCAATGGTGGATCGTGCTTGGATTGGCGTTGCTTGCAGCTCTTTTGCTGGTGTTTCGGCATATCCGGCGCGGCGAGTGGTTCGAGGATTTCGAGCTCTCCGACCTCCACATCCTGGCGCCGTCTTTGATCGCATGCATGGGCGCGCTGAATCTCCTTTCTGCAATTTGGCCGCGATCTCGCGCCACATTCCAGGGCCTGCGGGCATGGCTCCCGCTGGCAGTCGCACAACCGAGCCGACCCCTGCTGATTTTTTCCGGCATCGCGCTCCTGCAGGTGACGCGCAGCCTGGCGAAGCGCAAGGAACTCGCCTGGTACGTCGCCGTGCTTGCCCTGCTGGTCTCCATTGTGACTCACATCACCCGTGCGTTCGATCTCCAGCACTCGCTGGTCGCAGCACTCCTGCTCCTCTACCTGTTTTATTTTCGCAAGCGCTACTATGCCCGCACCGATCCGGCTTCACTGCGGCGGGTCCTGTGGATGTTCCCTTTGCTCTTTGCGGTGGTGTTTTTGTACGGCTACATCGGCTTGAGTCGCAGAGCCGACAGCTATCAATGGCTTAATCAGTCCAGCCCCATCAAGGAAGCGTTTCGATCTGGAATCCTCATTCTCGAACCCCATGTAGTGTCAAAAACCGCAAATGCAGCGCGCTTCCTGGGATCGCTCCAGATCGCAGGGTGGATTGCCCGTCTGTATCTCCTATTCCTGATCTTGCGCCCCGTGATCATGCGGCGCAGGATGGAAGCCAATCCAGGCGTTATTCAAGGTATTTTCAGCAAACATGGCCGCTTTTCACCCGCTGCTTTTGCGATCCAGAGCGACAAGCACCACCTGCTGGTAGCAGAAGGCCAGGGCCTTGTGGCGTATGCGACTCGCGGAAATGTGGCTTTCGCCTGTGGGGACCCCTTGGCTTCTGAAGATCATTTCAAGGCAGCGGTTCTGGGATACCTGGAATACTGTGAGCACAATGGCTGGACGGCATGCATCTATGATGCCTCGGAAGCCAACCTGCCCGCATATCAATCCTATGATCTGCGCTCCATCAAAATAGCGGAAGAGGCCATCCTCGATTTACGGGAGTTTTCACTGGCAGGAGGCAAGAGGGCCCATCTTCGAACCATGGTGCACAAGATCGCCAAAACAGGCATGACGGTGCATCGTTACGATGGCAGCCATCGCACCGATTCGGCCATAGGCGAGCAGCTTGAATTCATTTCTCAGGAGTGGCTTTCCGAGAAGCACATGGGCGAAATGGGCTTCACCCTGGGGCGGTTTTCTCTGGATTCCTTGAAGTGTGTGCCGGTGTTCTTTGCCATATTGGACGGCAAGGTCCAGGCGTTTTGCTCCTGGTTGCCTTATCACGGGCACACCGCGGTTGTCCTGGACCTGATGCGGCGGCGCAGCCAATCTAATCCGGGCACTATGGATCAACTGATCGCAGAATCGCTGTTGCAGCTTCAGGCGGAAGGATTTTGCAGGGCAAGCCTCGCGAATGCCCCGCTGCAGAGCATCCCGGAATCGCAGGGAACGCTGGAGCGGGGTATGGCACTGCTCTTCGAAAACATAAACTCGGTTTACGGATACAAAAACCTATTTCAGTTCAAGAACAAGTTTGCGCCCCACTGGGAAGGACGATATTTGATCTATCCAAGAGGCGCGGATATGCTGCGTGTGGCCCATGCCCTGACCTCGGTCCATAGCTCAAGCGGCCTGTGGCAGCTGATATTCAGGAGCTAGGAGCCCGCCCGAAAATCCGGCTCGAGCCCCCTAAATCAGGGAGCGCAGGAGACGCCATCCCAGCTTGATCCCCTCTTTCACCGGGAATCGTGTGGAGGCGTAAATGGCGTGCATCCGCTCGGAGTCCGGGTCCCTGTGCGCAGTACCCAGGATGAGTCCCGCCACGATCCGGCCGGAGAACTGGGTGAGTGAAACGCCGACCCCGCCATACCCGATGTTCAGAATCACATCGGGCATATTTCCCAGGGCTCGGATAATCGGCACATGCGTCCGGGTCTCATGATACGGGCCGCCCCAGGCCGCCTCGATCGCTGCGTCGCTCAGGAGGGGAAAGCGGCGTATCATCTTCGTGCGCAGGCGCCGGTGGTAGGGCTCGTCGCGATCCGAAAGCGCCTCTGCAGTGGAATCCGGCCGATCAAATCCGCCAAACAGCAGCCGGTTCTGATACAGCCGTGCATAAAAGTATTCCCCTCCGATGTCCACAATCGTCTGGTTTTCAAGGCCAAGTTGTTCGAGGCGCGCTCGATCCAGGGGGGCGGTTGCGAGCATATAGGTAATCACCGGCTTGGGAACGCGCTGGTTGAGTCCGAGCTGGTGCGTGTAAGCGTTCGTCGCGACGATCACCTTGCCGGCCTTCACGCAGGCACCGGCATGGGTCAGCACATCCACGCCGGTGTGCGCCGGACGCAGGCCAGTCACGCGCGTGTTTTCATAAAGGCGGATGCCGAGCCGCTGGATGTATCGCCGCAACCCTTGGACAAGAGCAAGCGGCTGGATGGCATACCCATCCAGCACATACCCTCCATGCGCAGGGTAAGGAATGGTCGCCCGCAGCTCAGCCGGTGTTGCGATATGACCGGGAACGCCGGCCAGCAGGCATCGTTCGCCGATGAGCGCGAGCTGGCGTTGATAGAGGCCGCCGGCTCCCGTAGTGATGATCTTCGACGCGCGCAAGTCACAAGCGATTGCCTCGCCCTGAATCAGCTGAATGAGCGATCGTGTCTCTCCGGCGATGTAGCGTGAGGCAAATCGGATGTCATCAAGCCGCTGCAGGCTTGCCGAGCAATCGATCAGCCAGGTAATCGGAAGAAAGGGAGAAATGATGCCGGCGTTGCGCCCGCTCGCGCCGGACCCAACCTGGTCACGCTCCACCAGGGCAATATCCAGGGATGGATCCGCTTCTTTGAGATGGCGCGCGCAGGACAGTCCGGCGAATCCACCCCCGACAATGGCCACATCCGCGCTTACTGTGCCTTCAAGTTGCGGCGCAGATGGAGAATCAGGGTCGCTCCATAAAACCATAGGATGCAACTCCCTTTCTATGTAGCCAGGATGCGCCCCAGGTTTTCCAGGTATGCAGAAGTATCGGATTGCGTGGCTGCGCACTATTTTTTGCGGGTCAGATCCAGGCTGCCGTAGTCGCCGGATTCCATGTACCATCCGCCCATCAGCTTGTTGCCATCCACCTTATCGCTTATGACATCAAGTCTCGCTTTGACTTTCACTTTGTCATTCCCTATAGGCATCACGAAGTCAAAGCTGAATGTGTCTTCATCCTCGATCTTGAAATTCTCCAAGGGGACCTCTTTGGCCGTGGCCACCGTGATCGTGCCGGTATAGGAGGTTCCTGCCTTTTTCAGGACCAGCGTTACAGGATCTTCATTAGGGGTATTGGGAAAATCGGTTGTCCCCACCCAGGTTGCACTGATGTCCGGGAACTGTGCGAAGAGTACCCCGGCCATAACGGTCATGAGTAATCCCAAAAGGGCAAGAATGGTCGCTCTTTTCATACTTTCCTCCGTTCTGTCTTGATGTACGATACCTTGCCGTTGACGTTTCGAAAAGAACACCCTAAAAACTGCTGCCGGCGCACCACCGAAAAACGGAGCCCATGATGAGATCTCCCGGCCAACGAAGGCGGACCCACTTTTTCCCTTCCACAAAAACTGCTGAGAATTTTCTGGACGATGAGCCCGATACCGGCCTGCAGGCCTATGATGTCGTGGGTATCGATCAAACCATTGTCGACATCGTCTTCAAGTGCGACAACGCAGTTCTGAACCGCTTCGGCCTGAGCAAACAATATTCCGTCCATCTCCCGGATCATGAAATCAACGAGATCGACAGGTATGGACTCGAGCACGGCCTTATTCGATCCTCCAATGCCGGCGGCGCAGTGGGAAACACGCTGCACAATTATTCCGTGCTTTCGGGCCGTGAATCTCTTCTCCTGGGCATGATAAGCGAGAACATCCGGCTCTCGGATCATGCGTTCCGCTACGTTCGGACGACGTCGCCGCTGGTGATTCTGGATCAGATGCAGCTGGGCGCCGGCCCGATCGGCAGAGCCATCACCTTCGTCGCTCCCGATGGAGAGCGCAGCTTCGCGATCGCTCCCGGAATCGCCAATCTCTACCCCGCGCCTGCGCTCCCCTTGGATCTGATCCGCCGTTCATCCTGCGCCGTCGCCTCCCTCTTCCTCTTTCGGAACCAGGATGACCCCATCCACGAAGCCCAGAGAATGCTAATGCGCACGGCTTGGGATGCCGGGTTACCTGTGGTGCTCAGCCTGGGCTTGGCCGCACTTGTCGAGGAAAAGAGGGAGTTTGCATTTCAGCTTTTGAAAAGCGGTGTCAACGTAGCCGCGATGAACGCCGAAGAGGCATTGGCGCTGGTCCAGAACGAGAATCCGATCCTGGCTCTGGACGAGATCCTGGGCTACACCGACATGGTTTTGATCACAGACGGCAAGAAGGGTCTCTACATCGGCGGATGGGTGGACGAGAAGAATCGTCGCAAAACCGGCTACGAGCTCCACTCCAAGGGAATCACCAACTACAACAAATACGAATACTCTCGGGTGCAGAGAAGAAAAGACTGCGAATGCCCTATGAAAATTTATACCCACATTAATCCTTACCTGGGAGGGCCCGCACATTTCGAAAGTACCAACGGCGCGGGCGACGCAGCCCTGGCTGCCCTCATTCACGATATCTGTGCAAATACCTACAGCCGCGGCCAGGTGCCGGAGAGCGAAAAACACCGCGAGTCCTATCTCACATATTCCTCGATCGCGCAAATCGCGAAGTATGCCAACTCAGTCTGCTACGAGGTTCTGAAGAGCCCTCCCCGGCTCAATTCCGCCGAGGGACTGAGCAAGGGCGAACCGGAACCATAGCAGCGCTCCCGTGCCGGCGCGCAGGACTTCCTCCGTGGTCTCTTTGCGCTCTGGCTGGAAAATGCAAAGGCAGCCACGAAAAACACAAAACATCGCTCTGGTGCAGCATTCCTACTGTATGTCTGCAAATGCGTCGCGGGCTTCGAAGGATTTTTCACTGACGAGGCACGGATATCGACCGCAGATGAACGCAGAGGAACGCTGATCCGTTGCTTAGGTTGGCCGGACGAGGCCTTGCTGCGACCCTCTCCGGCGCCAACGCTTTGCGTTGCACGGTCCTGGTTCGGGTGCCGTGAGAAAGAACGCCTGCAGGCGCACATAAAGGGCCTTTGCCCTGTCTGCGCTCTTTCTCACGGCACCCGAACCAGGACCGTGGCCGGAGGCCGCGCCGGAGAGGGTCGCAGCAAGGTCTCGTCCGATATGTGCGTTCCTCTGCCTTTATCTGCGGTTCAATCTCTCTGCAACCTCTGCGATGAGATTTTGCAGGCGGTTTTATCGTTTCGTTCTCTTCGTGGCTGCTTTTGAGGGATAGTGGCAAAAATCGTTTCCAATCGCACGCGCATTTTAAGGATAATGGGGAAAATATCGAAAGGACCTGAGCCATGGGAAAAAGCAGCCTTACTGTGAACGGCCCCTGCAATCGCCTGGTAGGGGAAATGCCCAAGATCGGAATTCGCCCCGCCATCGATGGGCGATTGGGAGGAGTGCGCGAATCGCTGGAAAATCAAACCATGGCGATGGCAAGAGATGCGGCGCAGTTTTTGTCAACGAACCTGCGGCACGCCAATGGCATGAAGGTGGAATGCGTGATTGCCGACAGCTGCATCGGCGGAGTGGCCGAAGCCGCGGCCGCCGCCGAGAAATTCCGGCGCTCAGGCGTCGGCGTCTCGCTCACCGTCACGCCCTGCTGGTGTTACGGCTCAGAGACGATGGACACAGACCCGCACACCCCCAAGGCTGTCTGGGGCTTCAACGGCACGGAACGGCCCGGCGCCGTGTATCTTGCAGCCGTCTCGGCCGGACACAACCAGAAGGGGCTGCCGGTCTTCAATATCTACGGGCGCGATGTGCAGGATCGCAAGGACACCGAAATCCCGCCGGATGTGCAGGAGAAGCTGCTGCAATTCGCCCGCGCAGGCCTGGCGGTCGCCACGATGCGCGGCAAGTCCTATCTGTCGATGGGCGGCGTATCGATGGGCATCGCGGGCTCCATTGTCGATCATGCGTTTTTCGAGAGCTACCTGGGGATGCGGGTCGAGGTAATCGACATGGTCGAGTTCGTGCGCCGCATCGACGAGAATATTTTTGACCCGCAGGAATTTGAGCACGCCCTGGCATGGACCCGGCAGAACTGCAAGGAAGGCCGGGATACCAACAAACCCGAGGTTCAGCGCAAACGTCAGCAGAAGGACTGGGACTGGGAAGCCTGCGTCAAGATGGCGATGATCGCGCGCGACTTGATGATCGGCAATCCGCGCCTGGCCGATCTGGGATTCGGCGAGGAAGCCCTGGGTCACAATGCCCTCGCCGCCGGCTTCCAGGGCCAGCGACAATGGACGGACCATTTCCCCAACGGCGACTTTCTCGAAGCGATGCTCTCTTCGTCCTTCGATTGGAACGGCGTCCGCGAACCCTTTATGGTCGCCACCGAAAATGACGCTCTCAACGGAGCCACGATGTTGCTTGGCCACCTGCTGACCGGCACGGCCCAGGTGTTTGCGGACGTGCGCACCTACTGGAGTCCTGCGGCGGTGCAGCGCGTGACCGGGCACAAGATGACCGGCAGGGCAGCCGGCGGCTTGCTGCATTTCATCAATTCGGGGCCGGCTGCGCTCGATGGCAGCGGACGGCAGAAACGCAACGGACAACCGGCCATGAAACCCTACTGGGAGATTACCGCGCGTGAAGCCGAGGTGTGCCTGAAAGCCACAACCTGGTACCCATCCATCGTGGAATACTTCCGCGGCGGCGGATTCTCCTCCAGCTATCTGACCCACGGCGGCATGCCCGTAACCGCGGCCCGCATCAACGTAGTAAAAGGGCTTGGACCCGCCCTGCAGATTGCGGAAGGCTGGACGGCATCCTTGCCGGAAAAGGTGCACCGGATTCTCGATCGGCGCACCAACGAGACATGGCCCACGACCTGGTTCGCGCCGAATCTGACGGGAATCGGACCTTTCCGTGATGTCTATTCGGTAATGAATCATTGGGGTGCCAATCACTGCGCCTATTCGTACGGGCATATCGGCCGCCACCTGATCACGCTGGCCGCCATGCTGAGAATTCCGGTCTACATGCACAATGTGCGCGAGGAGGACATCTTCCGCCCGAGCGCATGGGCCGCATTCGGCGCCCATGAGCCGCAGGGTGCCGACTTCCGCGCCTGTGCCAATTTCGGCCCCCTGTACGGAAAGTACTAATCGGTCTTTTTGTGATCTTCGGGGCTGCTTTTGCAGCGCGGCATGCTTGAATAGAGCAGGAGCAGATTGGAATTATGGCAATCGATCGCTATGTCGCTTTTGATCTGGGCGCTGAGAGTGGCCGCGTCCTGCTTGGTTCCCTGGAAGACGGGCATCTCGACGTCGAGGAGATTCACCGCTTTCCGAACGGTCCGATCGCGGTCGCGGACTCCCTGCGCTGGGATGTGCTGCACATCTTTGAGGAATTGAAGGCCGGTCTCCGCAAAGTGGCGGCACTCGGGGTCTCCGTGGCCGGGATCAGTTCCGACTCCTGGGGCGTCGATTACGTGTTGCTGCACAGAGACGAGCCGCTCCTGTCGGTTCCCTACCACTACCGCGACGCGCGTACCGAAGGCGCATTGGAGCGCGCGTTCCAGGTTGTTTCTGCAGATGAGATCTTTGCCGAGACCGGCATCCAATTCATGCCGATCAACACGATTTACCAGCTGCACGCCGACGCGCTGCACCGGGCCGAGATTCTAGGCGTCGCAGACAAGTTTCTCAACATCGGGGATTACTTCAATTTCCTGTTTTCCGGCGTCGGCAAGGCTGAGGAGTCCCTTGCGAGTACAACCCAGCTATACAATCCCTGCGCGCGCGCCTGGTCGGCAAAGCTCGTCGAAAAGTTCGGCCTGCCGCCGAGGATCCTGCCGGAAATCGTTGCCTCCGGCACCCGGCTGGGCCTGCTGTTACCCGCAATTGCCGCGGAAACAGGGCTCAAGGAGGTCCAGGTAATCGCCGGCTGTTCGCACGATACCGCAGCCGCAGTAGCCGCAGTTCCAGCGGATGGAGAAGATTGGGCTTATCTCAGTTCAGGAACGTGGTCTCTGCTTGGCATTGAAACTCCGCAGCCGATCATCACGCCATGGAGCCGGCAATTCAACTTCACGAACGAAGTGGGTTTTGGCAGTCGCATCCGTTTTTTAAAAAACATCGTCGGCCTTTGGATTGTGCAGGAATGCCGGCGCGCCTGGGCCCGGGAGGGTCAGGAATACAGTTACGAGAAACTGGCAACCTTGGCCGAGGAAGCGGAGCCCCTTAAGGCATTTGTTGATCCCCAGAATGATGGGTTCGGCAAACCCGGCAGGATGCACGAAAAAATCGCCGAATATTGCCGGACAACCGGTCAGCCGGTTCCCGGCACACCTGGCGCCACGATCCGATGCGCATTGGAAAGCCTGGCCCTGTGCTATCGACAGACCATGGGAAAGCTGGAACGAGCCACAGGCAAAAAACTGGCTCAACTCCACATCGTCGGCGGCGGCAGCAAGAACTCCCTCTTGAACAGGCTTACTGCGGACGCCATAGGCATCCCGGTATTGGCAGGCCCGGCCGAGTGCACGGGAATCGGCAACGTCCTCGTGCAGGCGATCGCGCTGGGCCGGTTGCCCTCGCTCCAAGCCGCGCGGCAAATTGTGCGGGAGTCCTTTCCGCCGATCACCTACGAGCCTAGAGATGCCGGCCTGTGGGAAGAGGCGTACCAACGATTCTGCCGGCTGCAGGAATGATGATTCGTTTCGGCTGCAGCACTTCGGAAACTGTGCAACATCCGCGAGGATTTCCTGGTTCCCCGCATCAGGAGTGCGCGTTCGCAAAATGGAAGACTTCCTCACCGAGCTGAGAAACAACACCCGACGCAACGCCCTGCTGATTTATCTGGATGGCATATTCTTCGGCTTGGGGTATGCGGCCTTCTTTCCTTTCACCATTCTCCCCGGGTTTTTGACTCATTTCAGCAGAGATCCATTGGTGATCAACGGTGTGGTTGCCACCTATTCATTAGGCATGCAAGGCACGCAGTTGATTACTTCCTGGCTCTTTGATTCCCATCAGCAGAAAACCGGCGTATTTCTCAAGTCGAGCATGATCTTCCGGCTCGCTGCCACCCCCCTGTTTTTGCTGGCATTTTTTTCCAGGAATTTGCACGGTTGGCTCCTGCCGCTTTTCTTCATTCTTTATGGCATCAGCGTGTGCGCCTGGGGGATCAACGCTCCGCTATGGACCGACCTCGTCGGACGATGGGTGGAGGACAGCCGCCGGGGCAGGGTTCTTGGCATCCGTGTCTTCGTCGGACAACTAGCCTTCATCCTCGGGGGCGTCCTGGTAATGTCTGCGCTCGGGACCTTTGATTTTCCCGCCAACTACGCGCGCGTGTTTTTGATCGGCGCGCTGTTCTGGTGGGTGTCGCATTTTTCGCTCTGCTACTTGAAAGAGGCCAGATACCCCTTAGCCAATCCACCCGCCGGCATTCGTGATTTCACCGGCGAGATGGCAGGGATTCTTCGCAAGGACGCGGTGTTTCGATTCGTCGTCCTCGCATTCGTGCTCTCCTCTGCCCATACCATGAGCACAGCTCTGTACACAACCATATCGCTGGATCGATTGTACGCCGGCGCTGCCTCGGCGGTGCGCGACGAGTACATCGGCCGCTGCAGCCTCATCCTCAACATGAGCTCCGGAATCGCTGCACTCATTGCCGCATGGCTCATGCGCAAGAGAAACACCTGGTTCGTACTCGGCGCCGGCTATCTCTGTCTTGCGAGTGCGGCGTTCGGGGCATGCTTTGCCTCCTCGGTACAAGGGTTCGGCGTTACTTTGGCTCTGAACGGAGTATTTCTCGGATTCGACGCCGTCGCCAGCGTTGATTTGCTATTGCGGCTCACACCTGTGGAGCATCGGCTGCGCTATATCGGCATGGCAAACACCGCCAGAGGCATCGCGGCGGGAGTCTTTCCGTTCCTTGGAGGGATCCTGGCAAAAAACTCCGGCGCGACGGCCACCTTTTTCTTGACGGCCCTTCTTGGTGTGGTCGCGAGTGTGGTACTTTACGCCGGAGCGCCGAAACAGACATCCATCTCATCGAGAACACCTTATGCCAAACCAAGCAAATAAGATTGAACGTGCATACCGACTCGCCCAGGATCGTTATGCGGAATTGGGAGTCGAAACCAATCTCGCCCTGAAAAAACTGGCGGGGATCCCGATCTCCATCCAATGCTGGCAGGGGGACGACGTCGGCGGCTTCGAAAACATGGGTGCCGGACTCGGCGGCGGCCTGGCAGTTACGGGCAACTATCCAGGCAAGGCGCGCACTCCGAACGAGCTGAGAGCCGATTTTCTGAAAGCGATTTCTCTGATCCCCGGAAGTCATCGGCTCAATCTTCACGCCTGCTACGCAGAGATGGACGGCAGAAAGCTCGATCGCAACGAGCTTGGGCCGGAACAATTCCGGAACTGGGTCGCCTGGGCCCGGGCCAACAAGCTGGGGCTGGACTTTAATCAGACCTACTTCGCTCATCCGAAAGCGGCCGATGGATTCACGCTCTCCCATCCCGATAAGAGCATCCGGAAGTTCTGGGTTGAGCACGGTATCCGCTGCCGGGAAATCGGCGCTTTCTTCGGCAAAGCCCTCGGCACCCCCTGTCTGACCAACCTATGGATCCCGGATGGCATGAAAGACATGCCGGCGGATCGGAAGGCGCCGCGCGAGCGCCTCGCCGAAGCGCTTGACCAGATCTTTGCCACGAAAATCGACCCAAAGCTGAACGTGGATTCGGTGGAACCGAAATTGTTCGGCATCGGATCCGAAAGCTATGTGGTCGGATCTCACGAGTTCTATCTCGGCTACGCCGTGAGCCGGGAAACACTGCTCTGCCTCGATTCGGGGCATTTCCACCCCACCGAGGGGATCGCAGACAAGATCTCCTCCGTGCTGATGTATCTGCCGGAGATTGCATTGCACGTCAGCCGCGGCGTGCGTTGGGACAGCGACCATGTGGTGACATTTTCCGATGAGCTCCAGGCTATCGCTCAGGAGCTGGTGCGGGGCGACTATCTTCATCGCGTCCACATTGGGTTGGACTATTTCGATGCCAGCATCAACCGCGTTGCCGCCTGGGTCATCGGCGCGCGCAACATGATCAAGGCGCTGCTGCTGGCCCTGCTGGAGCCGATCGACAAGCTTAGGCAGGCTGAATCGGCCGGGGATTACACCGCGCGCCTGGCGCTGCTCGAAGAAGCCCGGACTCTGCCGATGGGCGCAGTCTGGGATTTCTATTGCTCGTCCGCCGGCGTGTCGGTCGGCGAAGCCTGGATTGTCGAGGTGCAAAAATACGAGCGCAACGTGCTGTCAAAGCGTGCATGAATCTCATCATGTCACTTATGGCATTGGTAGTTGACACATGATGCCGGCGGAAGTAATGTAAGGAGTAAAAGTAAGGAATTGGATAATTTATATGACTTCGACCGTGACCTCCAAGGGCCAAGTTACGATTCCTGTGGAAGCCCGCCGGCGCCTTCGCATTCTGCCGGGCACAAAGCTCGAATTTATTGTTCATAATGATGGCAGACTCGAGGTGATCCCGTTGTCCGGTTCGATCAAGGACCTCAAGGGTGCCCTCCCCAAGCCAAAGAGAACCCTCACGCTGGCAGAAATGGATGCGGCCGTTGCCAAGGGGGCGCGCCGATGATCGGGCTCGACACCAATGTGCTGGTGCGCCACATCGTTCAGGACAGCAAGGAAGAAGCGCGCGCGGCTTCCCGCCTGATTGAATCCCGATGCACAGCCGATGATCCCGGGATTGTGAGCCTGCTGGTGATCTGCGAGTTGGTATGGGTGCTTGATCGCGGGTACAACTACGAACGGACTGCCATTGCCGGCGTTTTGCGCCAACTCCTCTCCGTGGAGGACTTGCGCATAGAACGGTCGGAACTGGCCTGGCAGGCTCTTAATATCTATGAAACGGGAAAGGCCGACTATGCCGACTATGTGATCGGCTTGAGCCATCGGGATCAGGGCGCCCAGGTTACCTGCACTTTCGACCGGCGAGCATCGGGTTGCGACTTGTTTGAGCTTGTGTAAAATCTGCAGAAAGAGTTTTGGCACATCACGATCCACTCCATCGGAGGGCGGACATGAAGAAATCGAAGGGCATCGTCGTAGTGATGGTCGGCACTCTCTTGTTTGGTGCGGGTGTGGTTGGGCCGCGCATCACGGCTCAGACATCCGACCTGGTCCCGGCACTCCTGGCCGACTACAAGTGGCGCAGCATCGGGCCCGGCGCTGCCGGGGGCCGGATCTCGGACGTGGAGGGGCTCAACACCGATTTTCGCTTTGCGATTGCGGCTGCCGCCTCAGGCGGGGTCTGGAAAACGACGAACGCGGGCACAACCTGGACACCCATCTTCGATCGTTACGGCGCCTCGTCGATTGGCGACATCGCGATTTTCCAGAAGGACCCGCGGATCCTGTGGGTCGGAACGGGTGAGGCCAACAATCGCAACAGCGTCGAGTGGGGCGACGGCATCTACAAGTCGAGCGACGGCGGCCAGACATTTCAGAACGTTGGACTCCGGGACACTTTTCAGATCGCGCGCGTCGTGACGCATCCGGCGAATCCGGATATCGTCTATGTCGCGGCCGTCGGCAACCTGTGGGGATTTACGGGTGAGCGCGGCGTCTTCAAGACCATCGATGGGGGTAAGACCTGGCAGCAGCTCGCAGGCGGGCTTCCCAGCGACGGGAAGACGGGCGCGACGGATCTGGCCATGGATCCCGGCAATCCCGAAGTGCTTTACGCCTCATTCTATCAGCGGTTGCGCACGCCGTGGCGCTTTGACAGCGGCGGACCGTACGGCGGCATCTTCAAGACGACCGACGGCGGCAAGACCTGGAAGAAAGTGACGAATGGTCTGCCGGCAGGCGACACTGGCCGCATCGGTTTGGACCTCTATCGCAAGAATCCCAAAATCGTCATGGCCATCATCGAGCATGGCTTCCAGCCGCAGCGCGGATCGCCGGACTATGCGGACATGACCAAGCTGGGCACGGGCATCTATCGTTCCGAGGACGACGGCGAAACGTGGAAATACCTTAATCGCTATAACAACCGCCCGTTCTACTACAGCCAGATTCGCATCAATCCTTCCGACGATCAGCTTGTATACGTGGAGACGACGAGCTTCCAGTGGTCGAAGGACGGCGGCAAGACATTCACGCAGGCGCCGGCCCCGTTCGGGCCGAACTACGATCACCATGCGATGTGGATCGATCCGGGCAACAAAGATCGCTTTTACCTTGGCCACGACAAGGGACTGATGCTCACGCACGACCACGGCTCCTCCTTCGTCTTCTTCGACAACCTGCCGATTGCACAGTTCTACAAGGTCACCTATGACCAGCGCGACCCATATGCCGTTTACGGCGGCTTGCAGGACAACGGCTCGTGGGGAACTATGAGCTTTACGCGCGACGCCCTAGGCATCCGCAACGACGCTGCCTGGAAGATGCATTGGGATGATGGCCAGTACATCGCAGTCGATCCCACCAACTGGCGGACCGTGTATTCGGAAGGGACCCAGGGCACATTCAGGGTTGTCGACCCGCTCATCCATACCGACACGGCGCGCCGGGCCACGCCGCGCAACATCGTCGACTTCAAGGAGGCAACGGGAAGAGATCCTTCGGCACCGGATGCTGCGCAGGCGCTCCGCTTCAATTGGTCGACGCCGTTCATCATCTCGCCTCACGATCCCAAGGTTGTCTACTACGGCACAAACTACCTGCTCAAAACCACGGACAAGGGCGTAACCTGGCAGATCGTCAGCCGTGATTTGTCCAAAAACGATCCGGCCAAGAGTAAAAAGGGCACGGCCGGCCTGACCCCCGACGATACCGGGGCGGAAGGCTTCGCGACGATCTTCTCGATCTCCGAGTCTCCGATTTCCAAAGGATTGATCTGGGCTGGGACCGACGACGGCAATGTCTGGGTGACGCGCGACGGCGGCGCGAACTGGACCGAAGTCGATGCGACCATCCCGGATGTGCCGAAAGGGCTGTGGGTGAGCCGCGTGGTGGCGTCCGCCGCCGATGTAAATACCGCATACGTCTCGTTCGACGGCCACCGCAGCGACAACCGGGCATCCTGGCTATTCAGGACGACGGACGGCGGCAAGAGCTGGACAAACCTGTCGGGCGGCCTCGCGCCCAATCAACCGGTCTATGTCATCGAGGAGGATTCAAAGAATACGGATTTGCTGTGCGTAGGCACCGAGTTTGGCCTGCAAGTGTCGCTGGACCGCGGACGCACCTGGCGCCCGATGATGAACGGCCTGCCGACCGTCGCGGTCTACGACATCGTTATCCATCCGCGCGAGCGGGATGTGATCATCGGCACGCATGGGCGCGGCATCTACATCCTCGACGATATCACCGCGCTCGAGGAGTGGCGACCGGCGCTCGCCGCCAAGCCAACGCATCTATTCACCCAGCGCCCGGCAACGATCTGGGAGGATGCAGGCCGCACCGGCCAGATGGGCGACAATACGTTCATGGGCCAGAATCCGCCGTACGTCCAGACACCGAACCTGGCCCAGCGTGATCGGACGCACCTCGCGAACACGCCGCTGATCACATTCTGCCTGGGTACCGGCGCGAGCGGCACGGCCATGCTCGAAATCACCGGCGCCGACGGGCGGTCGCGTAAGCTGTCGATTCCAGCCAGGCCCGGCATCACCCGTTACGCCTGGGACGGACGGTTCGATGGCGCGCCCCTCGACAGGCCCCCGGGCCAGCGCGGCGGCCGGGGCGCTGGCGCCGCCGGTGGTGAAGAGGGGGCAGGGGCAGTGGGCAGCGGCGGTCAGCGCGGTGGCGGAGCCAGCCGTCCCGCGCCCGGCACCTACACCCTCAAGCTCACCCTCGGCGACAGCACCGCCACAGGCACGCTGGTCTTGAGGCCAGACCCTCTCCTGAAACAATAGCAGAGTAGGCCCCGGCCGCCGGACAGGGCCAGGGATCTGATAATTCATAGCCTCTGAGCGCCGTGCGGCGCCCGGCGCCCACTGTGCCATCCCATCCTCTGGCGCATCAGGACCGTGGTGAAGATTTTTTGGGCTATCCAGCTTCGTACTACTTATGTACAAATTTTTGCCGTAAAGCAAAGAAAAGCAAGAGATCAACGCAGAGGTCGCAGAGAAAAGCCATTCAAATGCATAAATTCCTCTGCGGCCCCTGCGACCTCTGCGTTGAGGTTTTTAGGATGCGGATATGCCGCTTCGTGTTCTTTGTGGCTGCTTTTTGATAATTGAATTGGAGATCGCATAGACAGCGGCGGGTTGTCGGCCTATATTTGAGTCTATTCGGAATCTCTGATCACGGAGGAAACCCATGCGCAAGCCTCTCATCCACATCTTGATTCTTGTGGTAACGTTCATAGCAGCAGCCAGCATGCGCGCTCCCGGGCAGGGGCGCGGCGGCGCCAATCCACAGCTCATCGCACAGCGCAACGAGTCCGAGAAGGCACTGGAAGCGGTCGCTATCATCGAGCGCAAGCTCCTGGTGCCGATGCGCGACGGCAAGCGCATGGCAACCGATGTCTACCGCCCGAAGGACGTGTCCAAGAAATACCCCACGATCTTTGTCCGTACGCCTTACAACTTTAATTACTGGGATGTGCGTAACGGGGCGCCGAGCGACATGACCACGCAACTGGATGCCGTCAAGCGCGGGTATGCTTACGTCCTGATGAACGAGCGAGGTCACTTCTTCTCCGAGGGCAACTATGACATCCTCGGCCCGCCCCTCACCGACGGATCCGATGCCATTTCCTGGATTGCCAAGCAGCCCTGGTCCAACGGCAAGGTCGGCACGATCGGCTGCTCCTCGACCGCCGAATGGCAGCTGGGAGTGGCGGCGCAAGGCAACCCGGCCTACGCGGCAATGATCCCGCAGGGTTTCGGCGCCGGCGTCGGACGCGTGGGCCCTTACTACGAGCAGGGGAACTGGTACCGCGGCGGCGCCGTCCAGATGCTGTTCATCACCTGGCTGTATGGGGAGCAGAACCAGGTGCGGCCAATGTTCCCAGCTAACACCTCGCAGGAAGATCTGATCCGCGTTTCGAAGTCCTTCGACCTCGCGCAGCAGGTGCCGCCCGTCGACTGGTCGCAGGCGCTAAAGCACCTTCCTGTGATGGACATCATGAAGGCCGTGGACGGGCCGCGCGGCATCTTTGCCGACCCGATGCCCGTCGACACCAGCGGCGCGATGATCCGGCGGGCGCCGAACGATCCGGCGTGGTATCGCGGCGGCCTCTGGCACGACAACATGACGATTAACGTGCCGGGATTCTGGTTTATGTCATGGTACGACGTCTCGGTGGGCCCAAACCTGGCCGCGTATAACCAGGTGCGCAAGACAGCCAAACCGGAGATTGCCAACCAGCAATACGCGGTGATCGCACCCACGCTCCACTGCAGCTACAAGCGCGCCACGGAGAACACCGTGGTCGGCGAGCGCAGCATGGGCGACGCGCGGCTCGACTACGACGCCATGACTTACGGCTGGTTCGATTACGTCCTGAAGGGAGAGAATAATCACATCCTCGAGACTCTTCCCAAAGTCCGCTACTTCACCATGGGAATCAACAAGTGGCAGACCTCGGACACCTGGCCGCCCAAAGGCGCGCAGGCAATGACCTTCTTCCTGGCAAGCGGCGGCAAGGCGAACACGCTTGACGGCGACGGCACGCTGACCGCCGCCCCGCCGGCCTCGGACATCCCGGATCGCTTTACCTACGATCCGATGAATCCGGTTCCGTCCTACGGCGGCAACGTCTGCTGCACGGGCAATGCGGTGGCCGGCGGCGCTTTTGACCAGCGCAAGATGGAAGCGCGTCCCGACATCCTCGTATACACCACTGAGCCCCTCAAGGAGGGAATCGAACTAAGCGGCCCGATCGACGTCACGCTTTACGTCTCATCCGACGCGAAGGATACGGATTTCGCGGTCAAGCTGATCGACGTGCTTCCCGATGGGCCTGCCTACAACCTCGACGAGACGATTCAGCGGCTCCGCTATCGCGACGGATACGACAAACCGCTCGCGTGGCTGGAACCGCGAAAGGTGGTTAAGGTGACGCTGCAGCCCATGACGACAAGCAACTACTTCGAAGCCGGCCACAGAATCCGCATCGAGGTGTCGAGCAGCAACTTCCCGCGCTTCGACCGGAATATGAACACCGGCGGCAATAACTACGACGAGGTGCGGGGCGTCGTGGCGCACAATGAGGTGCACCATTCGAAGCAGTACCCATCCCAGGTCACGATCACGGTCGTCAAACGTCAGCCCGTGCCCTGAGGCGAGCGGGAAATTATCCGGGCTCTCAAGAGCAGCCACAAATGACACGAATACAGCCTTTGGGGTAGATTATCTGCCTCTAGTAAAGTGTTGGAGCCTATGGATCGACGTGAAGCATGGATAGGGATCGAAGTGCACAGGCTGAAACCAGCCCAGTGGGCGCCGTGCGGCGTCCTGTGCTCAGACTGCTGAGTCCTTCGATCCCAGGCCCCGGCCGGCGGCGGGGGCCTACTGGCAGATTTCCCTTTTTGCCGAATAAATCGAATTCCTGTCCATGAGAGTGCGCGAGAAAATGAAATGAAAAAACCATTTTGGGGCATGGCGATTCTGTTTTCGGCATTGGCCGGATGGCTGAGTATCAGCGCTGACCGGCAGGTTCGTCTGGTGCAGATTGCAGAAGGTTGGGCGGAAAACTCGATTAATGCCGTCATTTTCCGTCACAACTCGGTCGTAACTCATGCCGGGATTCAATACGTCGCATTTTATGATGCAGAGGCCCATGTCGTGCTGGCCAAACGTAAACTCGGAAACACACAGTGGGAAATCAAGAAAACGCCATACCAAGGCAACATCAAGGATGCTCATAACACGATCAGCATCATGGTGGACGGCGAGGGATTTCTTCACATGTCCTTGGATCAGCATGGGAACTCGCTGCGTTATTGCCGAAGTCTGAAACCTGGGGCGCTCGAACTGACGGAAAGCCTGCCGATGACCGGCAGGAAAGAGCAGGAGGTCACCTATCCCGAGTTTTACAGGCTGCCGGATGGCAACTTGTTGTTTCTTTACCGCGACGGAGCCTCCGGCCGCGGAAACCTGATGCTGAACTTCTATGACACGCAAAGGAAGGTGTGGTCCCAGCTTCACGATGGGCTCATCAGCGGCGAGGGGCAGAGGAATGCCTACTGGCAGATGGCAATTGACACCCGAGGCACGATCCACCTTTCCTGGGTCTGGAGAGAGAGCGCAGATGTTGCCACCAACCACGACCTTTGCTACGCCAAGTCAACGGATGGGGGCAAGACCTGGTCGAAATCGACTGGCGAGAGGTACCCACTGCCCATTACAGCCGGCAATGCGGAATACGCCTCCCGGATTCCACAGCGCAGCGAGCTGATCAACCAGACCTCCATGTGCGCAGATTCCAAAGGACGACCCTATATCGCTACGTATTGGCGCCCGCAAGAAACAAAAGTGCCGCAGTACATGCTTGTCTATCACGACGGAGCACGCTGGCAAACCGTGCAGGTATCCCGGCGCACAACACCTTTTAGCTTGAGCGGAGCAGGCACCAAGAGGATACCGATATCCAGACCGCAAATCGTGGCCGAAACCGACGGCAAGGTGGATAAGGCATACATGGTGTTCCGCGATATCGAGCGCGGCGATCGCGTGTCCATCGCGGTCTGTGATGACCTCAGGAAGCAAGCTTGGCGTTTTCTCGACCTGACGATGGATTCGGTCGGCTCATGGGAGCCGAGTTACGATACCGAACTGTGGGCACGGTCAAAGCTTCTGCATCTCTTTGTGCAAAGGGTCGAGCAAGGCGATGGCGAGACACTCACATCCCTGCAGCCTCAACCGGTTTCGATTCTCGAGTGGAATCGGGAATGAAAGTCCCGCCGAAATTTCGGGGACAGGCTACTCAACTCCCGAACTCCGGCGCACGAATCAATACCCTGGTGCGATTTGAGTTCGGGAGTTGAGTAGCCTGTCCCCGAAATTAACTCGGGTCGGACGAGTCTTGGAGCCTTTGAATCCGGGCGGTATGGCTCCTTAGTCCCTGAACTCGCGAATCCAGATATTTCGATATCGGACTGGATTGCTGTGGTCCTGCAGCATGATGGGACTTTTGTCTGCGTGGGGCGCATACTCGGTGACGGCGTGAGCGCTGATCCACACGGTGCCGCCGGTAAGTTCTACATGGTCATGGATCAGGACGCCGTTGTGGAAGACCGTGAACATCGCCTTCCTGATCACCTTGCCGGCCTGATCGAACAGCGGCCGCCGATAAATGACATCATACATTTGCCACTGCCCAGGCTTGCAGCAGGCGTTGACCAGCGGGACCGCCCGCCCGTACAGCGCCCCGCACTGCCCGTCCGGGTAGGTTTTGTTCTCGTAGGAATCAAGAACCTGGATCTCATAAATCCCCTGGAGAAAGACGCCGCTGTTTCCGCGGCCCTGGCCGCTTCCCGAAACCGCCGAAGGCGTGGCAAACTCCACGTGAAGCTGGCACGAACCGAATTGCTGCCTGGTCTTGACATCGCCGGCGCCCTTGACCGATTCCATATAACCATCACGAATGATCCATTTCGTCGGTTCGCCCTTGGTGTTTACCCAGTTCGCCACGTCCGTGCCATCGAAGAGCACGATCGCATCGGAGGGGGCCTTTACCGGCGCCGCCTGGGAGCCGCAGATTCCCGGCGTAATCACCGGCGGTGCGGGCCGATCTTCGTCGTGCACCATCCACCGGCCGGTGTCGGTTTCGACATACTGGACCAGCTCCTTTTTCTGCGGATTCTGAGCCATCATCCCTGTAACACTCATCATCGTGATGCCAATCCACCCGCAAATCGCAACCGTCGACCATGTCCTGCTCATGGCTTCTCCTTTCGCTTCTATCCAAGGAAGCGGCCCTACACCAGCCGGCATCATATCCGGAAAAGCGAGGGTCCGCCACCCTTTCGCTTGGATTGAGGCCGGAAGCGCAGAATTTTCTGGAGATTCAGGGCCCGCATGCCGCACACTAGCGCGGGCGAAGAGATTATGGCAGACGTGAGAGGAACCAGGCCTGCGAGCCTGGATGCCGGGAGGTTCCTGAGCAAGTGGTTCCCTGCTCTCCTCGCACGCGCCAGTCGATTTTCCAAGCCATAACGAGTATTTCATTCTCACTCCCTGGGAGGAACAGATCCATGACCACAATACCGGGCAAGTGGGGCCGAATTGGACTCATCCTGGGAACCAGTCTTTTGATCGTGGCGCTGCCTGCATTACCCGCGCAGCTGGTTCCAATTTCGTTCAACGATTATCACGGCTACACAGGATCGGTCGACTATCTCAAAAGAGTTGCCGCTTCCCACGCCAACATCACAGAGTTGATCGAAATCGGGAAGAGCAATAAGGATCGTCCCATTTATGTTCTTGTCGTCTCCAACATGAAGAACGGGACCACCATTGACAAGCAGGTGAAGTTGCGCAACGAGCGCAACGAGCCCAACACCCAGAACGTGATTCCGATGAAGCCGTATCAGGGGAAACCCGCAATCTGGATCGACGGCGGCATGCATGGGAACGAATTCACGGGCACCGAAGTCTGTCTGTATACGATCGACAACCTTGTTTCGGGCTATGGCTCGAATCCTGAGATCACCAATCTTGTCGATGAAAATACATTCTATGTCTGCCCCGTGGTCAATCCTGACGGCGTATTCAACAGTGTGGAAGCCGGCATTCCGCAACTCCAGAACTCACCGGCCCCGGACGAAGGTGCTGGAGGCCAGAGCGCTGTCCCCAGGGACGTGAACGGGGACGGGATCATCACGCAATTCCGCTACAAGGATCCCAGGGGCCGGTACGTGATGTACGAAGCGGATCCCCGGGTGATGATCCCGTTCGTTCCGGGAGAGAGCACATCCAAAGACCGGTATTCCGTGGTTTGGGAAGGACAGGGACAGCCAATGGAAGGGCAGCGGGCCGAGAGCGCACTGCCTTCAGGCAGCATCGACATCAACTCCAACTTCCCCGAAGGCTGGTGGAAGGAGGATGGCTTTCAGGGTGGCAGCGGTTATTACCCATCCTCCTCTCCCGAGGCTCACGCGCTGCTCGAGTTCTTCACTAATCACACAAACATTCTGATGGTGCAATCGTTCCATACCTCCGGCGGTTACACGAATCGTCCGTTTGCTCGCTGGCCGGACAGCCGCATCGATGCGAAGGACCTGGGTGTATTTGACAGGATTCTGGGCAAGAAATATCTCGAGTTGATCGGCGAAGAGATTCCTGAAGCCTGGAAAACCGAAGACACCAGATCCAATGCGGGCGCTCCTGCAGGCCAGGGCCGCGGCGGAGCGCGGCCGGCATCTACCGAGCGGCCTGCGCGCGGACCGCTGGGCTGGCGCCATCTTTATAATGAAGATCAGAGAACACCCACCGGCTATGGGCTCTTCATCGATTGGGCTTATGGCCAATTCGGCGCCTACGCCGTAAGTCCCGAGCTCTGGAACTGGCGAAAGGATACCAAGGGGCTCCCCGGCTATTCCGGTGAGAATGACCGCGGGCTCTGGGAGAGCACCTACATTAAATATCAGGAGACGTCGCTGGGCGGAAAGGCGTTTCTAGCCTGGAAGCCATTCAATCATCCCGGATCGGGTCAGGGAGAGATCGGCGGTTGGGTTGCGAAGTACAGCCCTGAAAATGCGATTCCCGGCCCTTCTCTTGCAGGTGTTTGCGAGACGCACTATCAGTTCGCACTCTACCAGGCGAAGCTCATGCCGCGCCTCGAAATCAGCGACGCCAAGGCAACGGTGTTGTACACCACGGATAATGCGACCGACGCGAAGGTGGAACAGCAAGGAGACACCTTCACCGTCAAGAAGGGAAAATCTGTGGGCAAGTATCAGGTCGTTCAGGTAACCGCGAGCGTGAAAAACTCTGGAGAGCTTGCGACTCAAATTGCCCGGGGAGCCCAGCTGCGCGGCAATCGCGAAGATGCAATCTGGCTGATCGGTGACCCGGCAAAAGTTCGCTTTCTGGAAGGGACCGTGTGGACCAGGATCGGCGTACTCGATGGAACCATGAGGATTCCTGCCGTCGCCGCTCCCGCAGCGGCTGCGGAAGCGCCGGCTGGGCGCGGCGGCCGAGGCGGCGGAGCCGGCGCGCCGGGGGCACCCCCTCAGGGCAGAGGAGGCAGAGGGGGGGCGGTTTCGGACCAGCAGGTGCGAGGCACCGGCAACTCACGAGAGATCACCTGGCTCGTCGCCGTCGAAGGCGACACGCCGCTCAAGATTGTTCTGACCTCAGAGAAGGGCGGGACCAAGATCAAAGAACTTTCATTCAAATAGGACAGGGGGCCCATCATGCGTACGAAAAAATACTTCTTATCCATTCCTGCGCTCCTCGTGGTTGCCCTGGTCACCATCTTCGGGTTCAATCCCGCACTCGCGCAGAAAAAACTGCAGGTCAGTCCGGGCGGCTATCATGGGGAGCTTGATTTTCCCATCAGCTGGAAGCGTTACTACTCCTATGCCGAGTGGACAAAGATCATGCAGGATTTGGCCAAGCAATATCCTCAGCTGGCGGACATCAGCAGCATAGGCAAGAGCCGAATGGGGAGAACCCAATACCTGCTGACGATTACCGCGAAATTCACCGGCAAGGCCGAAGAAAAGACCGCCATGTGGGTCGATGGTGCCATTCACGGCAACGAAATCAACGGCATTACCTGCGCGTTGTATACCGCCTGGTATCTGCTGACTCGTTATGATTACGACCCATATGTCTACGATCTCCTCAACACGCGCACGTTCTACATCCTGCCCGGTCTCAACGTGGATGCAAACGACTCATATGCGTCATTTCCAAACACCGCGAACAACCCGCGCGAACCCTATCGCATGGAGGACAACGACGGTGACGGTCTGTACGATGAGGATCGCACCGAAGATGTCGACGGCGACGGCGAGATTTCCGTGATGTGGAAAGAGGATCCCGCTGGGGATTACAAGCTGTCTGCCGACAAGAGGCGGTTCATTCGCATCACGGATCCAAACGATGAGGCCAAGCGTTTTCGCCGCATCGGTGAAGAAGGTTACGACAATGACGGGGACGGAAGGATCAATGAGGACGACATCGGTGGCCCGGATCCCAATCGGAACTTTCCCTACGGCTGGGAGCTGAGCTCCAGCTGGCCGTACCCGTTGTCGGAGTCTGAAACCCGCAATGTGTTCGAATTCCAGCGCAAGCATCCGAATATTTTTGCCACCTTCCATTTCCACAACACGGGCCGGTTGATCATGTTCGCGGCGCCGCCGGATTCCCGCCCGGCCACGATTACGCCGGAACAACGGCAGCAGGCGGATGCCCGCGTTGCCCAGCAACTTCAGGAAATGCGCAAAGCCGACAAATATGCGCAGCTTTTCACCCGCACCGTGACACCTGAGTATCAGACGGATATGGATACTCAGACTGCCATTGTTACGCAGGGCGCGCGCATCCTGAAGGACTACACGCCGACCATCAGCGGACTTTCCGGTCAGGAGCAATCGAATGCATATTTCATGCTCGGCACCTATTCCTACCTGATCGAACTGTGGGGGAGCGCGGTTGCCGAGGCCGATCTGAACGGCGACGGCAGGGTCGATGATGATGAGTACATGAAGTGGATCGACACCGAGCTGACCGGTGAAGGTTGGATTACTCCCCATAAATACAACCATCCCGATCTGGGGGAGATCTGGATCGGAAGCACGGCCAGGAAGCACGTCGACCGGACACCTCCTGCGCGCTACATGGAAACCGAGGCGCTCAAACAGGCCAACTTCATCCTGTATTGCGCAAGCCAGTTCCCCAAGGTGGAAGTCGGCCAGGTAACCGTTACGCCGGCAACCGGGGATCTGTATTGGGTGGATGTCGCGGTGAAAAACGATCACGTCTATCCGAGTTCTTCAGACAGAGCGGTCCAGCTCAAAACCTCGGTGAATGACAAGCTGACGATCTCGTCCTCCGACAACATCTCCATTGTTGAGCTTCCAACGGGCGCACCCAGGCTGGATGCTCAGAATCCGGCAAGTGCGATTCCAGTCCTGCGCAACAAGACTGCTGAATTCCGGCTGCGCAGTAAGGATGCGCGCAAATACCGTTGCCTGGTAAAAATGACAGGGGCGGAGGCGTGGGTCGAATTCAACACGGTTTCCAAATACGGCGGAAAAGACAAGAAGCGCATCACGATCAAAAATCAGTAAGCCTTCGCGTTTGGAGGCGCAGAGTCGCTATCGTTGCAGGTTGAAGTCACGAAACACACGAACACATTACCTTCGTGTGTTTCGTGATTTCTGGATTGTGCTGCGGTCCCCGGAATGTGTTCGGTCCCCGGATTTATTTGACGTCCAGTTTCGTCAGCCAGATGTTGGCCGTCATCTCGGCCAGTCCGAAAATCAGCTTGTCCCTGGAAACCGAGATCGACTCCCAACCCCTGGGCCGGTTTATCCCGAACCGGGACCGGTGTTCATGATGGACGGCGACGGCATCGCCGACCGGCCGTTTCGTGGCTGGATCGAGGCGCTGGGCCCAGATGCAGCTGTATCCATCCCGCTCGGAGAGGAAATACAGCAGGTTCCCGTTCGCCGCCCACCTGGGTGACTGCTGGTAGCTGGTCTCCTCGACCGCCAGCAGCCACTCCTGTTCGGGCACGATCTGGTCACGCATCGGACAGAGGTAGATCGCATAACCACCCGCAGGCTTGCTGAGCTGAACGGCAAGCCACTTATCGTCAGGAGAAACGACGGCATCGCGAATCACTCCGGCGCTTGCCTTGAGCACCGGCGTCCGGCTTCCGCTGGTGAGATTCTGGTGGACGAGTTCGCTGCCGTACTGGATGATCGCTTCGGTGGGATGCGCGCAGAAGCTTCTGATATAGCAATCTTGGCAGACCTCCCGGCTTGCCGCGGTTTCTCCCGTGACCAGGTACGAGCGCCATTTGTTGTCGACGTTATCTCTGTAGGCAAGGGCTGATCCATCCGGGCTGAGTTTCGGCGAAAACAAATAGCTCCCCGACCCCATGGGGATGGAGGTTTCCCTGCCATCGCTCATGTCTTTGAGGCGCACCTCCATTCCTCCTGCCCTGCTGGTCCCGTAGGCGCCGTATGCAAGCTTTGACCCGTTGCTCCAGATTGCGGGCTGCGTTTTGGCCAATTCATCCTGGCTGATCTGAGCGGCTTCTCCGGCAGCCTTGCCGCTGTCGGGATTTATAGGGATGCCCCAGATGGCAGCCACAATTTTCCCATTCGCGAAGACCATGCTCCCATCATGTGCGATGGAAGGTTCGAACTGCATTCCCGGCCCTGTCGTTGGAGCTTTGGGTTCATTTGAAACCTGCCAGCTTCCGGGAGTGATTTCGGTGCGGAAGAGATTAAATCCCTCGACGGTTGTGCCCTTCCCGAAAATCACCCAATTCCGGAACCAGGCCATGGGATAAACCGGCACCTGGGGCCGCAAGATACTGCGCGCGGCGCCGGTCGCCACTGGGGATCCCCCGTCCAGAGGCGCAATCCACCAATCACGGGTCTTGGGATCGTCGACGCGCGCGCCCTGAAACAGTACGTGCCTCCCATCCGAAGACCAGATCGCGATTGGCCCAAACCCGATATGCGGAAGAACAACGAACCCGGGCTGGAAACTCCTTGGCGTCCCTCCCTGGGCGGGGATCAAAAACATTTTGCTGGGTCCAAAACAATTTGGATCGGGTACTTCAGTATAGAGAATCGTCGTACCGTCCGGCGCAAAGGTGGGATGCCAGCCGCAATCCGCGATTCTTCTTTCCAGTCCCGGCCCCAGGGTGTCGGTGATGTAAATTCCCCCGCCATCGCGTTCGGATCGGAACACGATGCGGGTGCCATCGGGAGAAAAGGAAGGCTGAATGTCGTCGGCCGGATGTTGAGTCAGTTGCACGGCCTGGGACCGGCCAGTCTGCTGCACGTAGATGTCGAGGTCTCCCTTTCCTCCACGATCCGATGCAAAGGCGGCCAGTTTGCCGTCTGCAGAGATCGCGGGCCACCTGGTGAGGCCCGTATCGGCCGTCAGCCGGGAGCAAAAGGGGTCAGGTCTGGAAGATTTGCTTTTGCCTGCAAGTCCTGAGAATGAGCGGTATCGTCGGAAACAAGTAAGTCTTCCAGACCTGATCCCTGAATCCTATTTTGAGGTATAATTGGGCCCGCTGGCGAGTGACGCAGGCGCTCAGCGCCCGGCCGAAGTTGACATAATATTTTATCTCGGAACCTGACCGGCGGTCGCGCCCAGGCTTCGATCCGAAATGCAGTCAATTCCGACTATACGCAGCTTGTCGGGGGGTGAAGGAGGGCCGTCTCCGCACTCGAGGGTGATTTCGTTAAAAAGCCGAGCGTTCAAATGATCGCCAAAATTGCCAGAGTTCTCGGTGTTGCGATTGAGGAATTGATAAAATATTTTGTATCATGATCTATTTATTTGGTGGGCCGCCACGAGGCGGAAAAACTATTTTGGCTGAAACATTGGCAAAGAAAAAGCCTTTTCCTTATTTTTCGTTGGACCACGCAACATCCGTAGTTACTCCCTACATTCCAGAACAGGAATATAAAACCAAACTCCCACTTCGTATCGCTCGTCAAGAAACGAACTATAGTAATGATATTTTTTACACAAAATATTCTTCAGAACAGATAGTGGACTTTTATTTACGCCAAGCGGAAACATATTGGCCTGGGGTGGAAACTTTTATTAAGTATGCCGTACAGGACGAGCACGATTTAATATTAGAGGGGTGGCAAATTCTTCCACGTCTTTTACATGCGGCAATAACTTCTGAGAATCAAGATAAGTTAAAGATACTTTTTCTTTATAAAACCGATATCGAAAATATTGTTTCTGGTATCCAGGCAAACACAGCTAAGAACGATTGGGTTATTAAGAACACGAAAGACGAAAGCACTTTTGTAGCTATTGCGAAAATGGTCAGCCATTTTGGCAATTATATTCAAGCGGAAGCAAAGAAATACAATTTCCAAGCCGTTAATACAGATTTTGATTTTAAGCAAAAAATAAATGAGTTGGCCGAATCTTTATAAACACCTGCTATCATGAACGAGAAACGAAAATTACTTCGCCATTTTCTAGCCGCGCTGGCATATAGAACTCAGAAAGCTCTTCGGGGAGCACCCGAAGGGTTTGCAGAATTTAGTTGAACGTATTAAAAATGAAGTATTTTTTGGCATTCACGAAGGTATTCCCGGATGCAATCAGAAAAATATTGGACTGCCTCGGCCTGCCTTCGAGACCGCCTCCGGTTGCTCCCGCCTCTCATGATCTCGACGTAGACGGAGCGTGATTCGCTTAGCTCACGGCATGTAAAGCACATCTTGGGTAGAGGTGTGCGCAAAACTCGAGTTCCAGCGCCTATTTTGAGGTATAATCGGGCCCGCTGGCGAGTGACGGGCGAGTGACGCAGGCGCGCAGCGCCCGGCCGAAGTTGACATGAGATCTTATCTCAGAACCTGACCGGCGGCCGCACCCAGGCAGCGATCCGAAATGCAGTCAATTCGGACTATCCACCGGCATTGTACGCATTCGTCGTCGAGACGTTTATTTACCGCGACTTGAAGATCACCAAGGACCTGCCGCGCGTGATGACCGAATGCGGGCTTCTCGTGGGCGCCATTCTCATGATCCTTGGAGCTGCCCTCGGCTTTACCGGCTACCTGATCAATGCACAGGTGCCGGCGTTTCTGATCACGTGGGTCAAGAGCGCCGTCCATTCGCAATGGGTTTTTCTGCTCGCGCTCAATTTCTTCCTGCTGATCGTCGGCTGCTTGATGGACATTTTTTCGGCAATCGTCGTCGTGGCGCCGATCATGCTGCCGATCGGTGTGGCCTTCGGCATCGATCCAATCCATCTCGGCATCTCTTCCTGGCCAACCTGGAACTGGGATATCTTACTCCGCCCGTGGGTATAAACCTCTACCTTTCGTCGTACCGCTTCAACAGACCCATGCCGGAAGTGGTCGGTTCGATCATCCCAATCCTGCTGGTATTCCTGGGCGTGGTCTTGCTTATCACCTACATCCCATTCATGTCCGCGGCTTTGCCTCAGCGGTTCCGGTAAATGGCAAGAGCCCATCGCTGCAACCATGCGTGCCAAGATACGATAGCCTCGCAGACCGTGTTTTTGGCGATCTGACTGGCCGGGTCTCTGCGCGATGGTTTATACTCTGAGAGCGGGCAGCGCCTCCCGCTGGCATGAGATTATGGGGCAAAAATTGAGTCGATTTTCTGCGGGGTTCGGGCATCGGCGGCCGGTCGAGCGCCAGGCCGTTCAGGATTTCAATCGCTCGTTGCTGCTCATCGTTGACCCGGAAGCGCTCCAGGCAAGCATTGCCGCGCGGCTGATGGAGTTGTTCGCATGTGAGCGGATTCTCATCCTGCAGCTCGACCCGGAGCGAGGCATGTTCAAGCCCACTTTCAGCCTCGGCTCCGATGCGGATGAATTGGGAAAGTACGCTTCGCTCCGCAGGCACGGGCGTCTGGCCAAATGGCTGCTCATCAATGAAACGTGCCTGATCGTGCCCCGAACGCCCGGCGTGTACGAGTTTCTGAGCGATTCCGAGCAGGAACTGCTCACCCGGCTGCAGATCCGCATTTGCGTGCCGCTGATCTCGCTCAACCGGCTAACCGGCATTATCATGCTGGGATCCGAAAAGACCGGCTGGGACTTGACCGCTCACGATCTCGAGCTGCTGCAACTGCTGGCTGGACAGGCCGGCCTGGCGTTCGAAAACGCCTACCTGTACCGCGAACAACGCGAGCGCTTGCGGCGCATTTACCGGGCTGAACGGCTGGCCGCGGCCGGCCAGCTGGCCGCGGGAGTGGCCCATGAAATCCGAAACCCTCTCACCGCCATCCGATCCACGATTCAGTATGCATTGCAGGATTACCAGCAATCCAATCCGAAGGGGGTCCTGCTCCAGGAGCTCCTGGCCGAAGTCGATCGGATCGACCGCACTGTGAACGGCCTGCTCAGCCTGACTCGCCTTGGAGAGATGGCATCGGAACCCTTCGACATTCGCGATGTACTCGAGCAGTCGCTCCTCCTCGTCAATGCCCAGGCACAACGCCAGGGGGTTGAGGTGACGCGTCCGCCGGCAGGTCATCGATTCCAGATCATGGGCGACATCGGGCAGATCAAGCAGGTCTTTCTCAATCTCTTATTGAATGCCCTGCAGGCAATGACCGGCGGAGGACGGCTCGAAACGAGCCTCGAGGAGTGGAGTTCGGAAATGTCTCCCGTCGCGGGCCGCTGGGTTCAGATCAGGATCAGCGACACCGGCGCAGGAATCCCGTCCGAGAACCTGGACAAGGTGTTCGACCCGTTTTTCACGACCAAACGTGATGGGACAGGTTTGGGATTGTCCGTCTGCCATGGAATCGTTCACCAGCACGAAGGGGAGATCGATCTTCACAGCGAGATCGGCAAAGGCACGGTGGTCACTCTGCGCTTTCCGCTCCTATAGAATCGACCTCCGGCCGAGGTGACGGTTGAGCGTCGGGTGTTTCCAAACAGGATGGCCTTATGCGCAAGGAGTCAGCAGAAAGAATAGAGCTGCGGTTTCGTGACTCTGACTCCTACCGCCTCGTCTCACAAGGCGCCACATTCCTGCTTTTGAGGTCGGAAGTCGGAGGTCCGCAATGAGTCGCATTCTGATTGTTGACGATGAGAAGCAGATCCGTCGCATCCTCGCGGTTCTGCTCGCCGAGCACGGCCACGTGGTAAAAGAGGCGAATTCCGGCGAGGAGGCGCTCGCGCTCCAGCCCGAGTTCCAACCCGGCATCGTTCTGCTCGACATCAGCCTGCCGGGTATGGGCGGCATGGAGGTATTACGGAAGCTGCTCGAGCGCGCTCCGCAGGCGGACTGTATCATGATGACGGCCTATGGAACGATCCGTTCCGCGGTCGAAGCCATGCGTCTCGGCGCCTTCGATTATCTGGCCAAACCTTTTGACAACGATGAAATGCTGTTGATTGTCGAACGTGCCCTGCAGATGCGCCGTATGAATGCTGAACTCGAGGATCTGCGGACGGAGCTCGAAGCGCGCTACGGCTTCAACGAGATCGTCGGCATCAGCCCTCCCATGCGCGAAGTTTTTCGCGTCATGGCAAAAGTTGCCGGCGTCGACGCCACGGTCCTCATTACCGGCGAATCGGGCACCGGCAAGGAGCTGGTAGCCCGTGCGCTTCACCGCCGCAGCAAGCGTGCCACCGGCCCGTTCCTGGCCGTGAATTGCAGCGCGATTCCCAAGGATTTGATCGAGGCCGAGTTCTTCGGACACGAAAAAGGCGCCTTCACCGGCGCCCGGGAGAGCAGGCCGGGGCGATTCGAGCTGGCTGCCGGCGGTTCGCTCTTTCTCGATGAAGTGGGGGATCTATCTCCCGAGGCTCAGGCCAAGCTGTTGCGTGCCTTGCAGGAGCGTGAAGTAACGCGCGTGGGTGGACGCCAGGCTGTTCCCGTCAATGTCAGGGTCATCGCGGCTACCAACAAGGATTTGGAGCGGGGCGTGCGCACGGGCGAGTTTCGCGAAGATCTGTACTGGCGCATCAACGTCGTTACCATCAAGCTGCCTCCGCTCCGGGAACGGCGCGAAGATCTGCCCTTGCTGATCGACCACCTGCTCGAACGGTTCCGGCGCGAGCTGAAGCTGCATGTCAAGTCGGTGACCCCGGCAGCGCGCCAGCAACTGCTCCACTACGACTGGCCCGGAAATGTGCGCGAATTGGAGAATACGCTGTGCCGTGCCATGATCCTTTGCGACAGCGACGCGCTGATGCCGTCAGACCTGCCGCCTCGCATCCGCGGAGAATCTCCGGATCGGGAGCCCGAAACCGGCGCGGAATACGATACGATCAAGCTCGCCGACGCGGTCAGAGAGGCGACGGAACGTCTGGAAAGGATGCTGATCCTCTCGCGCCTGGCCCAAAACCGCCACAACCGAACGGCCACGGCAGAAAGCCTGGGCATCAGCCGCAAGACCCTCTTCAATAAGATGCGCGAGTACAACCTTGGCGGTGCGGACGAGGAGTGACCACTCCCGACCTCAGACCTCCGATTATCTGATTGAAAGCGAGACTCCAAATACGAATTTGTTCACGCGACAAGGAGTCAGGAGTCAGGAGAAAAGCGGCGAATGCGTTCGCACCACGTTTTGCACAAATAGGCCGCATCTTCGTCCTGACTCCTGGCTCCTGCTTTTGATCGGAGGTCGAAAGTCCGGTTTACCGGACATCGTAGCGCAGGAAGGAAACGAAAGCGGCCGCAAACAGCACGACGTTGATCAGGGAAAGAATCGCAGCGCCGCGCAGCACGGGGCCGGCCGCTTCTGAGGCCGGTGCCGGCCGGTCTTCAAATTTCGGGATGGATTCAAAATCGAGTTTCATGCGCGCGATCACCGGATCGGTAGTTTCCCGGTTCAAGGGGCTCACTTTGTCCAGCGGATACTTCCGATCGACGTAGCTCGCCAGTTCCTGTTGATAGCGACGCGCCGATTTCAGAAAGAATTCGTAATGATTGATTCCGCATCCGACCGTATTTTCCAGCGCTTGGGCCAGGAGACCTGCGGGCGAGAATGTCGCAACCATCCGCCCCAACTTGATTTGAGACACCTTGCTGTCCTGGTACGCCTGGAAGACGCGGTCTGATGCCTGATGGGCTTCAAACGCGCGCAGCAGTGGTTCACCGGGAGACCACCTGCCGCTCATGATCCAGTTATCCGGGTGCGGATGGCGCTGATTGTATGCCGCGGCTGCCTCGTCATAGGCACGCTGAGCATCTTCCTCAACCCGGTCCTCCGGCGGTATGCGGGCGAAGCCACGAGCAATCAGATTTCCCGCAGCCGGGACCACGATGATCAGAAAAACCCAGACGAGAAGCCCGGTAACGAGCGACACAACCGGGGTCTTGCTGCGCGCCGAAAGAAACAGACCGAGCAGTACGAAAACGGAAATATAGACCAGACTCAGCAAGAAGCTGATACCCACTCTCCACCAGAAGGCCATGTCGAGTTGCACAGCGCCGCCGAGGCCGACCATCAGCAGGTTCAGCAGAACTCCCACCGTCAAGGGCATGATCAGCACGATTACGGCACTTAGATATTTCCCCAGCAGAATTGTCGCTCGCGAGACGGGCTGGGACATAATCAAACGCAGCGTACCGCGTTGCTTCTCTCCGTTGATGCCGTCATAAACGAGCACGATGGCGGTGAAGCTGAGCAGGACCGTCACGATGAAAGCCCAGTCCAAACTGTCGAACCGCCAGAGAAGCGGATTCCCTCTCAAGGTGAACTTCGGGGCCCCGAGATTGAATGCGTTGACCTGGAATGCGTTCGGCAGGTCCTTGTCATGCCCCTCGGCTACGAAACTGAGCGGGTTTGGACGCCGGTAGATCAACTGGTCGCCCTGGCCCCAGCTGAAAGCCGTGAAGAGTGGATAGCCGGAGGAGGCGTTTCGCGCCAGGGCCGCCAGATTGCGGCTTACATCCTGGCTGTAATCCGCCAGCTGACGCCTATATTCCGCCTGAAACAGGAGGGCGTTCGCAGCCATCAGAATGAGGACCAGAAGAAAAGACAGCAGCAGCCTGAGGCTCATCGCGCACTTCCTTTTTAATGATCTCCCAAAGCATCGAGACGGCACCTCTAAAGCGGCCTCACGTCCGTTCTCGACAGGGCGACGTGGGCGGCAAGAAAGAGCACCAGGTTGAGAAACAGCAGAATGCCGGCAGCGGGGAGCGCCGCCACTATCCGCGCGGGGAGAGAATCGGATGCGAAGTCCCAATTGGGCATGTCATGCAGGTCCAGAGATGGGACGGCGTCCCAGCCGCGCCCGATCAACTCATCGACGGCGCGCTGCCCCCGGCTGGATTTCAGCATGTCCAGCTCTTGCGTTGTGGGGACCTTGTCGACGTCGATTCGCGTGAAGTAGGCGGCAGAGTACAGGCCGCCTTTGTTCTGAACATATTGGATCAGGTCCCTGCGATAGCGTCTGGACTGCTCCAAAAAGCTCATGAAGCTTCCTGAGTCGGTGCCTGCAAGCACGGATGCCCCATGGTAGTAAACCCAGGCGGGAGAAAGGCACGCGATAGCGCGGGCCAGAGAAGCCTGCGATGCTGCGGCCAGCTCATAATCGCGGTACAGGCCGTAGGTCTTTTCCGCAAACTCCATGTCGAGCCTCAGACAGTACTTCAGACCTTCGAGCTCCCAAAGCATGACCTCCCTGGGTGCATAGTAAATCCTGATGGGGTAGGGGATACTGCCGGTATAAACGTTCCTGTGCTTGATGAACTCCCACCGGTGGATCGGCTGCGGATGCTGGCTTGCATATTCCTGCAAGCGCTTCCACAGCTCTGTTTGCAGGTCGCGCGCGCGTTGGTCCACCACAGATTTGGCGCCAATCGGCCGAAGGTTATAGGCGAGTTGGGCCGAGCCATGCGGCAGCAATATCACGAAGAAAACCCAAATAAAGAGGACCATGATCAGGGAAGTGGAAGCTTTTCTGGTTATAGTCGAAATGAGCATGCCTGCAAGGAAAAGCACCGAGATATAAAGCACTGACAACCAAACGATCAAACCGAGAAGAAACCAGGCGCCTGCGGAAAGTGAAACCGAGCGGGAGGTACTCAGGATCAGAACGGCCAGTCCTATGCCGGTAAGAAACACGGGCAGAATGGTCAGCATCCCGCCAAGATATTGCCCCGCCAGAATGGCGCTCCTCGGCACCGAGTTGGCGAGAGCTTGAGCCAGAGTCCCCTGCTCCCGCTCGCCCGAAACCACATCATAGGCAAACAGCAGGACAAGCAAGCCGAGCACGATCTGCACCACTGCAACCAGGTCGATAGAGCTCAGAGCCGCCATGAGCGGGTTCTTTTCGGTCTGCCCCACGCTGATCGTCGGAATGCCTGTATAAGAAATGTTCACGGACCCGGCGAACCGTTTATCGAAGCCTTCGCACAAGGGGCTGAGCAGGAAAGGCCGCCGGTCGATCGTGACCGCCACATCCGAGTAGACTTTTGCCTGCTGGAGCTGCCTCGTGTGCAGGCTCACCGCCGAATTGAAGGCAGCCAGCCGCTCTTCATAATCGCGGGTGAGGACCACGGCGCTCAGCGAAAAAAGCACCTGGCAGAGGACAAAGCCGATGACGAATTTGTAGGTGAGGATGCTGGTAAGCAGCTGTTTTCGGGCAATCGTCCAAATCAAGGGGCACTCCAAGGGCACCGTCTGAAACCGCAAGCACGCAAAGGGTCTAACAACACCTGGGATTTGGTGGTGTCTCAGAGTCTTTGAGTCGTGGAGGTAAATCCAGTCCGGCTCATAGCACTTTGCCCATGCGCGTTGCTCTCACCCATCGTAGCTTCTACCTCACGTCGTAGCGGGCGAGCGCAACATAAGTGAGGCTGGCCGAAAGCAGGAACCAGAGCAGCAGAACCACAAGGTCGGCCGCTTGCAGGCTGCTGCCTGCGCGCTCCTTCGGCATGCGAAATTCGGGAAGTTGCGCTATGTTGATGGCGCCGCGCATTCCCATGCTCACGCCCTGGGGAAGCACGTCACGATAGAACTTGCTGAACAGCTCCTTTTGCAGCATCCCGCGGTACTGCTCCGCTTGGGTCAAGAAACGGGTTTCGGCCCGGACGCCGGTGTCCGCCATTTCGGTGGTAAAGCTCGCGAATGCGCCCGCCGGTGATAGCCTCGCCAGTGAAAGGCCCAGTCGTTGCTGTTCATCCTTCCGATGGCGGTAGTCTTCCTCAATCTGTCGAACTGCCTGTGCCGCGCGTTCTTCATACGGGATCGATATTTCGTTGCGCTGCTTGTCCCAATTCTCCCCGGGACGCTTGTTTCCTTC
>JBGQNR010000005.1:0-83381 GCA_041501225.1 Acidobacteriota bacterium | reverse complement strand
GAAAAAGACAAGTTGATCGGCACCGTAATTGGTCCTATTTTCGGAGCAGTCCCGCATACGCGGGGCGCGCACCCAGGCGCATGAAAATTAATGGCCATTTTAAGGCAGCCACGAATGACACGAAGCGCCGCCCGTCCGGGCCAGCAAAGGTTCGTGTCATTCGTGGCTGCCTTTGCAGTTTTGAGACGAGTTATTTTCGGAACAGAGGCCGCAGAGGGTTTTTTGCTTTGAATGACTCCTATCTGCGGCCTCTGGGTTGGTCTTTTGCTTGTCTCGCCTGAATGGCAAGCAGTACGGAAGGTACTTTCGTGGTCGCTAGCCTTTAAAGAGGTTGCGGAATATGAAAATCAGGTTGGCCGGGCGCTCCGCCAGGCGGCGCATGAAATATGGGTACCAGCGCGCTCCATACGGAATATAGATCCGCATGCCGTACCCCTCCCGTGCGAGCTGTTGCTGCAGATCGCGGCGAATCCCATAAAGCATCTGGAACTCGACGTGATCTTTGGGAATATTCTTTTCACCGGCAAACTGCTTGGTGGCCGCGATCACGCTTTCATCATGGGTGGCGATGCCGTGGCGCAGGCCGGTCGGCAACATGAGCTTCATCAGTTTGATGTAGTTTGCATCGGTGTCGCGCTTTTTCTTGAAGGCCACGGTCGCGGGCTCCAGATAGGCGCCTTTGCATAAACGAATCCCGACTCCATTCTCGATCAGCAGGCGCACATCCTTCTCACTCCGATACAGGTAGGCCTGGATGACGGTGCCCACACCGGCAATTTCCCTGTGGGCGCGGAGCACGATATCCAGGGTACGTTGGGTGTAGCTGCTGTCCTCCATGTCGACACGGATGAAAATCCCGAGTGCGGCGGCGCGCTTGAGGATGGCCATCAGATTTTGATGACAGATGTCCAACCCCAGATCCAGGCCGAGTTGCGTCAGCTTGATGGATACATTGCCGTCGATCTTCTCGGCGTGGATCCGCTCGACTAGGGCGAGGATTTCCTCCGTGGTTCTCGAAGCGTCGTCTTGCGAGAGCGTGTTTTCACCGAGAAGATCCATGGTTACCTTGATTCCCTGGAGGTTCAACTCGCGCGCCGCCCGGATGGCGTCCCCGATCTTCTCGCCGGCGACAAAGCGCCATGCGGTCGCCCGGAAGATTTTGAAGCGCAGCATGAAATTCTTGAACGATTCCTTGCGGGACAGAAATAACAGGAAAGCGCGCATGCGATACGTTCCTCCATAGATATCGGGAAATTGCCGAGGAAAATATTACCGCAACCTTGGCATCCCTGCTAACATCTATCCGCTCATACCTCTGGCGGGCAGCCCGCCGTCTCGGAGTGCGAAGAATGAAAGGGAAGTATCCGGAATATCCGGTCGAACCGATTGCGGACATCCGTGAGATGTTTCTGCGCAGTAGTGAGAGATTTGCCGGCAAAACCGCGTTGCAGTACAAGAAAGCGGACAGGTGGGTGCCGATCTCCTACCATGAACTGCGCAACGCCGTGGAGCAGGTGGCGTGCGGGCTGGCCGGCATCGGACTTCAGCCGGCCGAGAGCAAGGTCGCCATTCTGAGTGAGAATCGATCCGAGTGGGCCGTCACCTACCTTGCCGCCGCCTGCACCGGAATCGTGAGCGTGCCCATCGACCGGGATCTCAGAGAAATCGAGGTCTATCACATTCTCTATCTTTCCGGCGCCGATGCGGCGGTCACAGATGCAAAGCACATCGACATGCTGCGGGATATTCGCGGCAAGCTCCCCAACTTGAAGACTCTGATCAATATGGATGAGGATGGGCCCGGGGAGGAGAACGGCACCATGGGCTTCGGGCAACTGAAAATGCATGGCCTCGCGCGCGTCGCGGAAGGGAAAAACGACTTTCTGGACCGCGGCGTTTCGCCGGATCATTTGATTTCGATCCTGTTCACATCGGGGACGATGGGGAACTCGAAGGGAGTGATGCTGACCCATGGCAACCTCGCGTCCAACATTTGCGACGCCGCGCGCTGGGTCGGCCTGAGACATGATGATCGCATCCTGTCCGTCCTGCCGATGCATCATTGCTATGAATGCACTCATGGTTTCCTCCTGCCCCTGTACATCGGCGCTGTCATCTCCTATGCCGAAAACCTGCGCCGCATCGTGGAAAATATCGCGGAAACGAAGACCACCGGCGTGCTGGGAGTGCCCCTGCTTTGGCATGCAATCTACAAGAAGATCGAAGCCGCGATGGCGGAAAAGGGGATGTGGAAGGTGCGCGCTGCGAAAAAGGTCGCGGCCTTGTGCGAAGGCACCTTGGGGCTGGATATCCGGAGCAGGCTGTTTGCCGGCGTGCACAGGAATTTCGGCGGGACGCTGCGCATTCTGATTTCCGGAGGCGCCGCCATTGATCCCGCCGTTGCCAGGGGATTCCGTGAGTTGGGGATCGCCTTCCTGCAAGGATATGGCCTCACCGAATCTTCGCCCCTCATCGCCGTAAACCGGGACCGGGCGTTCAAGGATGGGGCCGCCGGGCTGCCGCTGCCCAGTGTCGAAGTGCGCATTGCAGAAGACGGCGAGATCCTGGCGCGCGGCCCGAATATCATGAAGGGCTACTATAACAACCCGGAGGCGACGCAGGAGGCGCTTCGGGACGGCTGGCTGCACACGGGCGACCTCGGCTATCTGGATGCGGACGGCTTTCTCCATGTGCGGGGGCGCAAGAAGAGCGTGATCGTCACTCCGGGCGGCAAAAAAGTCTATCCGGAAGAGGTGGAAGCCGAAATCCTCAAGTCGCCCTTCATTCTCGAGTGTCTCGTTTGGTCGAGCGACAGCAGCGATCCTACGCATGACGTCGAGGTGCAAGCCATTGTGGTGCCGAATACCGATTACTTCGTCAGCCAGGGCGTGGAGCCGCAGGGTGGCATGGACGCGGGTGAAGTCGAAGCCATTCTGCGCCGTGAAGTGAAGGCCCGCTGCCTGAATCTCGCGCCCTTCAAGCGCGTGACCCGGCTGACCGTGCGTTACGAGGAGTTCGAAAAAACGACGACCCGCAAGGTCAAGCGCTACCTCTACACCGGAAAGCCAACAGAAATTCGGTAAATTGCACTGGCGGTCAACAGAATTCTAAGGGGATGCTAAGATGGAACAACGGGTCGCATTGATTACCGGAGGGGCGCGCGGAATTGGTCGCGCCGTCGCGGTTGCGCTGGCGGATCGAGGCTGGGCGGTGGCCGCTTCTTATCATACCAGTGAAGAGCAGGCGAAATCTCTCGAGGCTGAGTTTGCGGCTATGGGCAGGCGCGCCGTGATCCTGCGCGCCGATGTCTCCGATCCGGCTTCGGCCGAAGAACTGGTGCGACGGACGGAGGCGGAGTTTGGCCGCATCGACGCGCTCATCAACTGCGCCGGCTCGTATCATCGCATCCCTTTGCTCGAGGAAAGCACGGATGGGTGGCGCTCGATGTTCAACGACAACCTCCACACCGTGTTTTACCTCAGCCGCGCCGCGGCGCCGGGAATGATCGGGCGCAAGTGGGGCCGCATCGTCAACTTCAGTATCGCCAAGGCCGATCAACTCGTTGGCCAGCCCTTCATCACCGGACACTACATCGCTAAGGTGGGAGTGCTGATCCTGACCCGATCCCTCGCCAAGATTCTGGCGCCTCACAGCATCACCGTAAATTCGATCTCACCCGGTTTCATTGAAACCGATGGAAACCCGCAACAGGAATTTGCCCAGCTAACCAAAAACATTCCAGCCGGCTATGTCGGCAGCCCGCAGGACGCGGTCTCCATCATCTATTACCTGCTTTCAGAGGAAGCCCGGTACGTGAATGGGACCAATATCCATTTGAGTGGGGCGTGGGGAATCTAGCGATTTTGGAATTTGGATTTGGGAATTTGGATTTGGGATTAAAGATTGGGCTCGTATTTGAAGTTCGGGACCGGCTATTACGGGCGACGCAGCAGAGCTACCAGGTCGGAGAATAGGGCGAAGGCGGTCTGTTCGACAGTGGGATTGTTCTCCACGATGGCCAGCTCGCGCATGGTGTCGGTATTCAGGATGAGGATGTTGCTGAGTCCGCGAATCGCCGCCAGTGGATCGAAAATCTCCAACTCTTCCGGCGAAACTTTGCCGACGATTTTGCCGCCCTTCCGATACGCTCGGGCAACCAGGCGGATCCGGCGATCCCTGCGCACGGCGGCCCGAACGAGCCTGCCGGTGCTTTCCGAAATGCCCTCCCTGTGGATATCCTCCGGTTTGGTCGACCCGCCCATCAGGGCCTGGATCAGAATCGACAGCTTTGCCGCTGCGTCCCAGCCCTCAATGTCCAGGGTTGGGTCGGCTTCGGCGATCCCCTGCTTCTGGACATAGCTCAACGCTGCTTCGAACGATGCGCCCTGCTCCATCTGCGTGAGAATATAGTTGGTTGTGCTGTTCAGGATGCCGTGAAGCGAGCGAATGCGCGTTGAAGGCAGCGTTTGCCGGACCAGATTAAACACCGGCGCCCCATCCATCACGGTTCCTTCGTAGAGGAAACGAACGCCGCGCTGGCGGGCCAGGCGCGTCAGGGGGCGGAAGTGCGTTGCCACCGGACCCTTGTTTGCAGTCACGACATGCAGACCGGCTTGCAGGGCTTCGCGGATATACGTCGCGGCGGGCTCGCCGCTGAGGTCAAACACGCTGGTCTCGAAAAGCACATCCGCTCCGCACTGGCGGACGAAATCCGTGTTGGATGAGCAGGCGGGGCCCTCGTGATGGCGATCGAGACTGAAATCGCGCTTCCAGGAGCGCAGGATCTTCTGCACGGCCAACCCGCTGTGATCGATGGCCATCCCGTGGCTCTGAGTGGCGATGCCGGTGACCTTCCATTCCAGGCCGAACTCACGGTGCAGCCAGGCGCGACGATGCAGCAGCAGGCGCATGAACGCGCGCCCCACCGAGCCAAAGCCCAGAAACGCGAGATTGATCTGCAGCAATTCCCCAGTCATTTCACCACCTCTGATGGACGATTGACGAGCGGCGGATTACGCGGTCTTGACCGCACACCCAGCCTCCAATCGTCAATCCTCAATATTTCCCGCTACGCTTATAGTCAGCGATGACCTGTTGCATGAGCTCGAGCCCTTGCTGGAGGTATTCGGGTGGGGGCCCGTACCCGATGCGCAAATATTGATCCATGCCGAAATGGTCGCCGGGCACCACGAGCACGCTTTTTTCCTTGAGCAGGCGTTCGATGAGCACGGTGGAGTTGACCGAGAGATCGTAACGCACGTAGGCGATGGCGCCCGCCTTGGGCTCGACCATGCGGAACAGGGATCCGTGGCTTTGCATCCAGGAGCGGAACAAGGGAAAGTTTTTGCGGCAGATGTCCCTTGTGCGCTCCAGGCAGCGCATGCGGCCTTCGGGCGCGAGCGCGATGCGGGCCAGGCAGTCGCTGAGTGTGCCCGGCGCGATCGTTGTGTAATCGTGATAGGACCACATCTTCGCGATCATGTCCTTCGGCGCGACAATCCAGCCGATGCGCAACCCGGGAAGCCCGTACGCCTTCGACAGGCCGTTCGTGATGATGACCCGATCATACTTTCCCCAGAACGTCGGCGTCATCTGCCCGTCCCTTTCGGAGCCCTGGTAAATCTCATCGCAGAGGATCCAGGCGCCGCAGCGGGCCGCAATGCGCACGATCGCGTCCATTTCCGCCGTCGTCAGAATTGCGCCTGTGGGATTGTTCGGGTTGCACACGATGATCATGCGCGTGCGCGGCGACACCGCCGCCTCGAGCTCGGCGAGGTCCGGCGCCCAGTTGAGCTCCTCGTGCAGCCGAACTTCCTTGACCGCCATGCCGAAGCTGCGAATCATACCCCAGATCTGCTGGTAGTTGGGGAGGATGATGACGGCTTCATCGCCGGGTTCGAGCATGGAATAAATCGAAATGAAATTCGCTTCGCTACCGCCGTTGGTGACCTCGACATGATCTAAAGTGGCGCCGGGATAGTGGGCCGCGATCGCCGAACGCAGCTCGTCGGTGCCGTTGCTCTGATTGTAGATCAGCGGCATGTCCATGAGCTGCTCCAGATACGCCCGGTCGGGGACCAGCTCCCGCGCCGACATGGGATGAACGCTGCTTTCCGAGAGATTGTATTTCACCCGGTTCTCCCATGTGGACTGCAGGCGCTCCATCTCGAATTTATCCAATCTCATCAGCCTTCTCCTCTTCTGGTCAAAATTGTGCCTGATCTTACATCCATCAAACCCCGCAAAAAACATGAATTTTGGTAACGGTGACGTATGGGGCCTTGCGAGAGAAGATCTCACCGCGGAGACCTCAAAGACCGCAAAGAGGCCAATGCGATTCTTCAAGCCCGGGGGCCAACGCTTCGCGTTGCACCATCCTCAGCCGTGAGCGGCGGAAAAGCCGATGCGTGCAGGCTGAAGAGTGAGAGTCGGCACAGCTTTTCCGCCGCTCACGGCTGAGGATGGCGGCCGAAGGCAGCCCCCGGGCGGACCCTGGAGTCAGCTTTGCGGTCTTTGAGGTCTCCGCGGTGAAAAGATGATCCATTTCTGCTCTCCATGCTGCTTCGTGCCATTCGTGACGGTCCACAAGAATCAGCATGCGAGGGCTTCGATGCGGGCGGCGAGGTCGAAATCTTTCCGGGTGATGCCGCCCGCGTCGTGGGTGGTCAGCGTGAACGTTACCTGATCGTATTGGATCAGGATGTCCGGGTGGTGGTTGGCCGCTTCCGCGGCTTCCGCAATGCGATGGACCCAATCGATCACAGACATGAAACTGTCCAGTTTGTAACGCTTCTGGATCCCTCCGTCGGTGAGCTTCCAGCCAGGCAATGCACCCAGTTTTTGCTTGATTTCAGCCTGCGACAAAACCTTCATGACCTTCTCCTTCCTTCCACACATTCATTATATCCAGAAGACAGAATTCAGAATGGAAGGCATCGGGATATGGAGGGCGTGGCCCATGCATCGACCATTCTTTATTCTGAATTCTTTTTTATTGATTTTCACCAAATCTTCACCTATTTTTAAGGTATGATCCTGGTAGGAACGAGCGGGTTTCAGCATCGCGATTGGGAGCGGGTGTTTTATCCTGCAGGCCTCGACCCTGCCCTATGGCTGGAGCATTACCGCCGTCATTTCGGTTGCTGCGAGCTGGCCTTCACGTACTACCGCATACCTGAAGCTAATTCAATACAACAACTTATAGACGATTCCGGTTCGCTTCAGTTCGTTTTCCGCGTCCCGTTCCGTTTGGTGGAAGAGGGGGTTGAAACGAGGGATCTGGCGCACCGATTCGTTTCCGCGCTCTGGCCTTTGAAGGAGTGCGCCCAGTTAGCCGGCGTAGTTGCCCAGTTCGGGCCCGATTTTGGTTTCAACCGCGACAACTTCCAACGCCTGTGCCGGCTCCGGGATGCTCTTGCCGGCTTGCCGCTGATCGCGGATTTTGGCTGTCCCGACTGGTTGACTCCGCGCGCCGCGCGGCACCTGGCGGCCGAACGTATCGCTCTGGCGTGCGTCGACGGCGGCACCAGCCTGACGGACAAGACCTTTTATTGCGCGACTGCGGGAGTGGCGTATGTACGTTTTCAAGGGCGGAACCAGTCGCGCTGGATTCAAGGGGACGGTTCGGCCCGGCACAACTACCTGTACAGCCGGGCGGAGCTGGCCGCGGCGGTGCCGGAGATCCGGCGTCTGGAGCGGGAGAGCGATCGGGTGCTGGTGCTGATGAACAACACTTGGCATGGTCAGGCAGTGATTAACGCTAAGGAGCTAGGCTGTAGGCTTTTAGACTGTAGGCTGTAGGGAGGCTGTAGGCTATAGGCACAACCAAAACCAAGCTGCAAGTTTTTGCTTTGACCTACAGCCTACAGCCTAAAGGGCCACAGCCTGCTTTGGGGGGGAGCATGCGGGACCACACGAAGCTCAAGGCATTTGAGTTGGCCGACGACGTAGCCATGCTGATATATCGTGTAACCAGAGGATTTCCCAAGGAGGAAATCTATGGATTGACTTCCCAGATGAGAAGGGCGGCAGTTTCGGTTCCGTCCAACATCGTTGAGGGATGTGCGCGGGAGAGTCAGGGCGAATACCTTCGCTTCCTTGAAATAGCCTTCGGTTCCTTAAGGGAACTGCATTACCAATTCGGCTTGGCCAGGCGCTTGGGTTACACGGATAACTCTGGCGTTTGCGAATGCGACTCGAAAATGGCGGAGACCGAGAAGGTTCTGGGCGCCTTAATCCGCTCAATGCGGAAAAGCTAGCCTGTAGGCTGTTAGGCTGTAGGCTATAGCCTCCTACAGCCTACAGCCTAACAGCCTACAGCCTGAGTTATTATGTCGGAAATCATTTACATCGACATTGCCGCTTTTGCGGTCGCGGTGGAGCGGGTGATCCACCCGGAGTTGCGCCGCCGTCCCGTCGTGGTGGCGCCGGTCGGCCCGTCCCGGTCGGTGGTGACGGCTCTGTCGCCGGAGGCGCAGGACGCGGGCATTCGCAAAGGGATGATTCTGGCCCGCGCGTTGCGGCGCTGCCGGGACCTGGTGGTGCTGCCTCCCAACGAACCGCTCTACGCCCGTGCGTCGCGCGCTCTCTGCCAGGTGCTGGCAAACTTTTCTCCGGTACTGGAGCCCGCGGGCTATGGCCAGGCCTATCTCGACATGACGGGGACGGGGCGCCTGTTCGGCCCGCCGCGGGATGCTGCGTGGCGCGCGCAGAAGGAGATCCGGCAGCGGCTGCGCCTGGAATCCGCCCTCGGCGTGGCTTCCAACAAGATGGTCAGCAGGATTGCGGCCGTAGTAACCGAGCCGGTGGGGCTCCAGGATGTTCCGGCGGGAGACGAATCCGCATTTCTGGCGCCGCTGCCGGCGCCGCTGCTCCCCGGCGTAGGTCCGAAGACGCAGGAGCAGCTCCTGGAGCTCAACATCCGGCTCATCCGGGAGCTTGCGGTCATGAGGCTGGAGCATCTGATGCTGGCCTTCGGGCGGCTTGGCTTCGTGCTCCACCAGCGCGCGCTCGGCATCGACGATACGCCGGTCTACCCGCCCCAAGCGGTTCCCGCCGTGGAGGCAGACACCGTGCTGGCCGAGGACAGCAACGATTGGGATCTGTTGCAGGGTGCACTCCGCGGTCTGTGCGAGCGCGCGGGGGAACGGCTGCGGGAGCGGAAGCAACGCGCCGCACGAATGGAAGTGCGCGTCAGGTACTCGGATTATCGAGAGGCAACGGCCAAGGCAAAACTGGTGCCGCCGCTGCAGTCGACGGCGGGGCTGACGGCGCGGGCCGGGCGCCTGTTCGAGCAGACACTGACCCGGCGCACCCGTGTGCGCAGCCTGCATCTCCGCCTGACCGAGCTGAGCAGCGGCCCGGCTCAGCTGGATTTGTTCGCCGACCCGAAGCCGCTGCGCCAAGCCCGGCTGGAATCCGCCCTCGACGAGCTCCGCCGGCGCGGCATAAAACTTTTTACCGCCGAGACCGCAGAGCCCGCGGAGAAAAAAATCGCTCTGCTGGCTCCGACGCAAAGTTAGGCCGTGGCCTATAGCCTACAGCCTAACAGCCTACAGCCTATTTATGTTTATTCACTTGCACGTGCATTCGAATTATTCGTTCTGCAGAGGCGCAAGCCGGATCGAAGCCCTCGTCGATGCGGCACTGGCGCGCGGCATGGGCGCGCTGGCGTTGACCGACACCAACGGCCTCTATGGGCTGGTCTGGTTCCTGCAGTGCGCCGCGGAGCGCGGTCTGCGCCCGATCGTGGGCGCCGAGTTGCGCGCGGATGGCGAGCGCGCGGTCATCCTGGCGCGCAACCGCGAAGGGTATGCGACGCTGTGCCGGCTGATCACGCGCCGCCATCTCGAGCCGGGCTTCAGCCTGCGCCGGGCGCTGCAGGCGGATCGGGAGCATGTCTTTGTGCTCAGCGATCAGATCGCGCTGCTGGAAGCGCTGGGCCGGCAGAACGGCACGGAGCAGCTGTACGTGGAGCTGAATGATCCCGCGGCGGAACCGGCGCTGCTCAAGTTTGCGCGCGCGAGCGGCATTCCGGTGGTGGCGACGAACGATGTCCATTTTGTCGACCCCAACGACTTCCCGCTGCACCGCCTGCTGCGCGCGATCGACTTGAACACCAGCCTGTCGCGCATCCCGAAGGAAGAGCTGGCGGCCGCAGACCGCTGGCTGAAGCCGCCTGAGGGGATGGCACGCCGTTATCCGCATTTGAGCCAGGCGCTGGAGAATAGCCTGCGCATTGCGGACGGGTGCTCCGCGGACCTCGACATCGGCAAGCCGGCTTTTCCAGCTTTCGAAACGCCGGACGGGTCGGATGCCTTCGAGTATCTGCGGGAGGAGTGCTATCGTGGCGCCGAGCGGCGCTACGGCGAGCTGTCGGAGTCGGTGGTGAAGCGGCTGGAGCGCGAGCTGGAGATCATCCGCGACAAGGGATTCGCCCCGTATTTCCTGGTCGTGCGCGACATCGTGCAGCAGTCGGCGCGGAACTGCGGCCGCGGCTCGGCGGCGGCGAGCCTGGTCTCCTACTGCCTGGGGATCACGCACGTGGAGCCGATCACGCACAACCTGTTCTTCGAGCGTTTCCTGAACGAAGGGCGCACGGATCCTCCCGACATCGACGTCGATTTCCCCTGGGATGAGCGCGACGGCATTCTCGACTACGTCTTCCGCAAGTACGGCGCAGAGCGGACCGCGATGATCTCCAACCACGTCGGGTTCCGCGCCCGCGCGGCCGTGCGGGAAGTCGCCAAGGTATATGGATTGCCCGAATCGGAGATCAAGAGCGTCACCGAGCGCATGGGCTACTACTGGTCGATCCGGTATTTGCCGGACCTGGTGAAGAACAATCCCGTGTATAAGGACATGGAGCTGAAAGATCCGTGGCCGGAGATCGTGGAGCTGGCGGTGAAGCTGGACGGCTATCCACGCAACCTGTCGGTGCATTGCGGCGGCGTGGTGATCGTGCCCGGGCGCATGGACCGGCACGTGCCGGTCGAGCGCGCGCCCAAGGGGGTTCTGATCCTGCAGTGGGAGAAGGACCAGGCCGAGGATGCGGGGCTGGTCAAGATCGATCTGCTCGGGAATCGTTCGCTGGCGGTCATCCGCGACGCTCTGACGGCAATCCAGGAGAGTTACGGGGTGGCGATCGACTACGGTGCCTGGGATCCGACGACCGATGCCAAGACTCAGGAGCTGATCGCCAAAGGGGACACGTTAGGAGTGTTCTACGTCGAGTCGCCCGCGATGCGGCAGCTGCAGCTGAAATGCCGGCGCGGGGACTTCGACCATCTCGTGATTCACAGCTCGATCATTCGTCCCGCGGCCAACAAATATATCCGCGAATATGTCCGGCGCCTGCGCGGCGGGGAGTGGCAGCCGTTGCACCCGATCATGGACGAAGTGCTGGGTGAGACTTACGGCATCATGGTGTACCAGGAGGATGTCTCGCGCATCGCCATGGCGATGGCGGGGTTCGGCGCGGTGGACGCCGATCTGCTGCGCAAGATCCTGTCGAAGAAACGCGCGGGGAGGAAGCTCGAGGAGTACAGGGAAATGTTCTACCAGGGCGCCGGCGCGCGCGGCGTGTCCCGCGAAGTCGTGGACCAGGTCTGGGAGATGATCCTCAGCTTTGCGGGATATTCGTTCTGCAAACCTCATTCGGCCTCGTACGCCCTGGTTTCCTACAAATCATGCTGGCTGCGGGCGCACTATCCGGCCGAGTTCATCGCGGCGGTGCTCACCAACCAGGGCGGATACTACTCGCCTTTCGCCTACGTCTCGGAGGCGCGCCGGATGGGACTGAAGGTCCTGCTGCCGGATGTGAATGAGAGCCGGAAGGAGTACTGGGGGAAGGAGCGAACGTTGCGAGTGGGGCTGATGCAGCTGAAGGGATTACGCGAGGCGGGCCTGGAGGCGCTGCTGGAGGAGCGGAAGAAGCGGCCGTTCCTGTCGCTGGAGGATTTTCTCGGCCGCGTCGACATCGACCCGTCGGACGTAAAGCTCCTGATCAAGGCCGGCGCCATGGACGGCATCGCGGGGGGCGCGACGCGGCCGGAGATGATCTGGAAGACCCTGGCGTGGCACGAAACCAAGGCGGCGCGGCGCGCGGTGGCGCGTTCGCTGTTCCAGGACATACCGGCGGTGGAGCCCCCGCGCGTGCCGCAGTACAGCGCGCGCACGGTCCTGGAGCACGAACTGGAGACGCTCGATTTCCTGATCAGCCGGCACCCGCTGGAACTCTACCGCGAGCCGCTGGCGCGGCTCAGGCTTGTGCACGGCGCGGATCTTCACAAGCACGTGGGCCGGCGCGTGACCACGATCGGATGGTGGGTAACCGGGAAGGTGGTGACGACGAAGGAGGATGAGCCGATGGAGTTCATCAGCTTTGAGGATACGAGCGCGCTCTACGAGACCACGTTTTTCCCGCAAACCTACGCGCGCTTCTGCCACATGCTGAACCGCTCGCGCCCGTACGTGCTGACCGGCCTGGTCGAGGAGGACTTCGACGCCGTCACCCTCACCGTCGACTCGGTGCGCTTCCTCTGAAACTAACTCGCCTGGAAACTTCAAAAACAGCCACGAATGGCACGAATTTCTTACCCATTCGTGTCATTCGTGGCTGCCTTAAAAAAACCCTTAATTTTCATGCGCCTGGATGCACCCCCGGTGCATGGGTATATTGCCAGCGGTCTTTCACCGCGGTCAGCGGAAGAGTGCTGACGGTCGGGGCGAGAGGATAGGCGCGGTCGCCGGGATAGAGAATCCAGAGGTGGGCGAGGTCGAGGTCCTTTGATGCGCTGGCCATGGAGGGGGTGATGCGGGGAGCGTCACTGTATTTGACCTCAATGGCCCAGTTCTTGCCATGTTCCTGCCAGAACAAATCTACTTCAGCGCCGGAATGGGTGGCCCAAAATGTGAGTTCTTCGGTGCGTTTGCCGACAGCGCGCACGGCAATTTCCAAGGCAAATCCTTCCCAGGAAGCGCCGAGCTTATTGTGGGTCATGAGGTCTCGTGTTGAACGGATTGCCAGCAGCACGTGCAGAAGTCCGGAGTCTCGGATGTAGAGTTTTGACCTTTTCACGAGTCGCTTGCCGATGTTTATGTGCCACGGATGCAGCAAGCGGATCATGAACGTACCCTCGAGGATGTCAAGATAGCGCCGCACTGTCATATCCGACACGCCGAAGGAGCGGGCAAACTCCGCATGGTTGAGAATCTGTCCATGGTAATGGCAAAGCATGATCCAAAAGCGGCGCAGTGTTGCCGCCGGAATGGTGATGCCGAGCTGGGGGATGTCGCGCTCAAGGAACGTCGCGACATATTGTTCCATCCATTGATGGCTCTTTTCGTCGGTGCGGGCGGTGAATGAACGCGGCAGCCCGCCGCGCAACCATAGCCTGCGCCAGTGGCTTGCGCCGACATCGCCAAGCCGGAAGCCGCCCAACTCGTGATAAGCGATGCGTCCCGCCAGCGACTCGGCGGACTGCCGGATCAGTTCGCGTGAAGCGCTCCCCAGGATCAGATAGCGCTGGCTGCTCCGTGTATCCACGAGATGCCTGAGGAGTGGGAAAAGGTTGGGCACGCGCTGGACTTCGTCAATGACAATCAGCCCCGAAAGGGGCTCCAGTGCAAGTTGTGGCTCCGCCAGCATGGCTGCATCGCGCGGATTCTCGAGATCGAAGAAATGGTCTGCGGCATATTTGTGCGCCAGAGTGGTCTTGCCGGACTGTCGCGGGCCCAGAATAGCGGTAACCGGAAACGCCGCCATGAGTTTTTTAAGGATCGCATGGTCGGTGTGCCTGTCAATCATGAAAACAGATTATCGTTCCATCATTGAAATATCAAGCCATATCGATGAAAATTCCATGATTCTGCGGCCCGGCCCCTATCCACGTCTGCGTCATCGAGGATCTCATGGCGTTGGTCCTCGGGGAGCATGAGGTAGTCGCTATAGGTCAAATCTGACTGTCGCTCGCCTCATTCTTATTTCACCGCTTTCCAGCATGAAAAAGGCTCTTCCACAACATCAAGCGCCGGACACTAGAATGTCCGCAATGCGTTGCCCGGCTTTCCCATCCCAGAGGGGGGGCACGGTTCCGGTTTTGCCTTTTCCGGAAAGGATGGCTTCCACTTCAATCTTCAGCCGATCCATGTCCCTTCCGACCAGGATGTTGCTTCCGAGCTGGACGGTTATCGGGCGTTCGGTGTTCTCACGAACAGTCAGGCACGGGATGCCGAGGTAGGTGGTTTCTTCCTGAATGCCGCCGGAGTCGGTAATCACGAGCGTAGCCTTGCGCTGCAGTCCGAGGAACTCGAGGTAACCGACAGGGTCAACAAGATGAAGGTGGGGCGAGAAGTTGGCGAATTCCAGTGCGCGCATCACCTGCCGCGTTCGAGGGTGCACAGGGAAGAGGATCGGGATCTCTCCGGCGATTTCATTCAGCGTCAGCAGGATCCGGCGGAGTTCGGCGCGATCATCCACATTGGATGGGCGGTGCAGGGTGACAAGCACGTAGGGATATCCTGCCAACGACAGCTCTTCCAGCAGCTTGGGAGTTCCGGCGTGGGGCAGGAGGCGGATCAGCGTGTCGATCATGACATTCCCGACGAGATGGATTTTCTCCGGCGGGACACCCTCGTGGATCAGGTTTTCGTTGCCGTCCATGGAGGGGGTGAAAAGGTAATCTGCCAGGCGATCCGTGAGGATGCGGTTAATCTCCTCGGGCATGGTGCGATCGAAGGATCGCAGCCCCGCTTCGACATGGCCAATCGGGATCAACAGCTTGGCGCACACCAGGGCTGCGGCCACTGTCGAGTTCACGTCGCCATAGACGAGCAGCAGGTCAGGCTTGCCTTTGAGAATGATGGGCTCCAGGCGCAGCATGATTTCCGCGGCCTGTTGGGCATGGCTCGCCGATCCCACGCCCAGGTTGTGGTCGGGCTCCGGAATCTGGAGTTGCTGGAAGAAGACATCGGACATGGAGACATCGTAATGCTGCCCGGTGTGGACGATGGTCTGGTGTACCTTGCCGTGGGCGGCCAACGCTGCCCTGACGGGAGCCAATTTCATGAAATTAGGCCTCGCCCCTACCACATGAAGAATCTGCATATGATCCGCAACCTCCTGCATCTGCTTGATCGAAGGAACCGTTCTTACGAGCCAAATTTCACCGGCTACTATACCCCAGATCGGCTCTGCCGAGCGCCCTGCGGTACAACTCGAGCGTCTGTCTTACGATGATCTCCTGCGAAAACTCTCTCTCGACAATCTTTCGGCCGGCATCGCCGAAGCGGCTTCGCAAATCGGACGAAGCCAGAAGCTTATGAAGAGCCTGGACCAGAGCTTCGATATCTCCCGGAGGAACGAGCAGGCCATTTACTTTGTGCCGGACGATCTCGCGGCAGCCGGGGACATCGGTGGCGATGACAGGCCGTCCGGAAGCGGCGGCTTCGAGCAGGACTTTCGGCAGGCCTTCCCGGTACATGCTGGGAAGCGCCACGATATGGGCGCCGGCCAGAATCTCCGGCATGTCCGTCCTGCTTCCCCACCACTCGATCACTCCTTCCGCCTGCCATTGGCGGATCTGATCCGATGTCACCGATGTCGGGTTGGCAGGATCGACCGCGCCGACCAGAACAAACTTGGCCCCGGGATAGGCGGCGCGGAGCCTGCGGGCTGCCTCCACGAAAACTCCCACTCCTTTATCCCAGAGCATCCTGCCTCCAAAAATGACACTCGGATCCCCCTCCACCTGCGGAGTGGCACGGAATCGCGCGCAATCCACGCCCGATCCCCTCACAAGGGTGGTCTGATCTTGACGCACCAAACCCAGACGGACAAAGTCTCGTCTATCATCAGGGTTTTGAAATACGGTGAGGGTGTGGGAAGATCGAAGGGCCAGTCGATACAGGGTTCTGCTGAGGGGGCGCAACACGTGGGTGTGCGGTCCTTCGGAGAGAGAGTAACCGAATCCGCTGATGGTGTTGATCACCGGCCGGATTCCCCGCATGCGCGCAGCCAGCGACCCATAAATAACCGGCTTGATCGTTGAATGGTGGAGCAGGTCCGGCTTTACCTCCCGATAGATCTTCACAAGACACCAGAGCGTGCGCAGCTCGGCAATCAGGTTCGTCCCGGAGCGGGACAGAGGGATCGGGAGAAAACGGAAGCCTTCGGCACGGATCTCATCCCCGCGTCCTGTATCTGCTGCGGCTATCAGCACTTCCGCGCCTTCATCCCGGGCAGCTCTGGCGATCGGCAGACGATGAGACAGAAAGAACCAGTCGACATTAATGACATAAAGTATCCGTGGTCGGCTCCCCATAGGCTCTTGCTGGTCCATTTCACGATTTTGCTTTGCGGCGGAATACAATGATATCGGAATGGACTGGCAACGCTAATAAAAATGTGCTTTTTGTTTTTTCGGATAAGGGTTGCCGCTGTAACATTCAACGTTCATGAGTATCATGAGGATATTATTTTTCATTCGTGTCCGCCCCTCCGCGGAATTCTGGCTCAAGGTCAAGCGTCGGTAAAATCGCACCGGCTGGGCGGGCAAGCGCGCCATTGAATTGGGCTACATCCTGGGATCGGCCGTGGTTGGTTTCGCCAGGGGCCCCAGACATTTTATGCGAAGGTTTGGGCACCGTAGCATGACTCGAGGAATGTCGTTTTATACAGATGTGGTTGACTGGCTTGGCGGATGGCCGATGGAGTTTGCCAGGCGGAAGGATGTGAAGGAGTGGGCCGTGAGGACCGGGTTGGAAATGATGGCGATGAAAACCGGCGAGGCCAACATGGAATATCTGTTCCACCGCCGCGCCGGGAGGCCCGCTGGGAACGGATGCAGGGAAGGAAAGCTTCTTGAAATGTACTCACAAGGAAAGTAATCCAAGATGAGCGGACAATCTCCCGCGGCGGCATCCAAAGAACGGAAGCTCAGGATCTGCGCGGTCAGCCTATACAGCTACCCTCTTTTCAATCCGGCATGCATCAGCCCTTTCGGGGGATCGGAAGTGCGCATTTCCCTGATCGCCCGGGAATTGGCGAAGTACCCGGACCTGGATGTCCACCTTGTGGTTTTCGACCACGGCCAGCCAAAGCTCGAAGTGCGCGACGGCGTGACTCTGCATTCCTGGTCCGGAAAGTATTGCCCGATCCGTGCCGACCATGTCTCGGTCAACGCACTTGTGCAGCCTCAATCAGCGACGGACATGACAGATGCTGCTGTGGCAGCTCAGGCTCAGGCAGGCGTTTCCCTGGTGACCGGCAGCCCCAGGCTCTCTTTAAGATGGCATCAGACCAGGCTTCGGATCAAATCGCATTCACCCCGGTTCGTGGTCAGCCTCGTCCGGAGGTTGCGGCCCCTTTCCGCCGCGCTTGCGTCCTTCAGGCATCGAACCGCAGCTTTCTTGCGCGAGGAGAGTCTCTTTGGAAGCATTCAGTCACACGCGATCCGGCTGGCGGATGTGAGAATCTACGACGAGGTCGGGGCTGACATTTACCTCACCCATGGGAATCACGACCTGGCTGCGGCGCTTGCGTACTATTGCCGGAAGCGCGGCAGAAAGTATGTGATGCTGAGCGCATCCGACCACGATTTCATTGCCGCCCATGATGCGGAAACGAATTCGACGGATATGTACGGCTCGCTGGGTTTTTTGCTGGTATACACCGTCAAGAACGCGGATCTGATTTTTGTCCAGACCGGGAGGCAGGCGGAGTTAGCCAGGACCTATTTCGGGCGGGATACGATCATCATTCCCAATCCGGTTGATCTTACTCCGCGTTTCCCGAGGAGTTCCGCGACCGGAAAGATCTTGTGGGTGGGCAAATCCGATGATCTGATCAAGCAGCCGGAGCTGTTCGTCGATCTCGCGCACAGGAAGCCCGAATACGAGTATCTGATGATCATGAACCTTGCAGTCGACAGCGTTCATAGGCGCATTCTCGAGAAGAGCAGGGATCTCTCACGCTTGAAGGTTCTGACGTATGTCCCCTTTGACCGGGTCGAGAAGTATTTTGCGGAGGCGGCTCTTTTTGTGAACACGTCGGCGTTCGAAGGCTTTCCCAACACCTTCCTGCAGGCAATGAAATACGGCGTGCCCGTGGTCAGCCTGATGGTCGATCCCGACGGCATGCTTGCCCGGCATGGATGTGGCGCGGTTTGCGACGGTGATTTTGACCGGCTGGAGCGCGAAGTTTCGCTGCTCATGTCGGACCGGAGCCGGTACCTCCATGCCAGCGACTGCTGCAGGGCTTATCTTGCGCGATATCACGACAAGGATATCCTGGTGCCGAAATATCGCGAGGCGCTGCTGAACCTGTAGCGTCCTCGGCTGTAATTCAGACAGAGGAAAACACCGAACCGGGAAGACCTCAAAGACCGCAAAGAGGCGAATTCGATTCTTCACACCCGGGGGCCAACGCTTCGCGTTGCGCCATTCTCGGCCGTGAGCGGCGGCCGAAGGCAGCCCCCGGGCGGGCCTGGGAGTCAGCTTTGCGGTCTTTGTGGTCTTCGCGGTGAAAAGATAATCGATTTCTACTTTCCATGCCCACTGTCTGAATCGCAGGGTCCTCGGATCAGTCTTTGCGTTCTCCGGCGATCTCCCTTATCATTGGATTTTCCACGTTCCGGACGACCTATGGTTTCGGCATTGAATCTCAAGGCCAATTTGCAGGCATTTCATGAGCTGATTGCGCTGCTCACCCGGCACCGCCGCCTGACTCTGGAGTTGGCGAAGCGCGAGATCGGCGAGCGCTATTCCGGCCAGTTCTTCGGGACGTTCTGGGCCATCGGCCACCCGCTCGCCCTGATCCTGATCTACGTTTTTATATTTGCGTATGTTTTTCGAACGCGCGTAGGCGGCACCTTGGATATGCCGCTCAACTACACATCGTACATGCTTGCCGGCCTGATCCCATGGCTGGCATTCCAGGAGAGCATGACGAAATCCGGGACGGTGATTGTCGCGAACGCCAACCTGGTCAAGCAGGTGATCTTTCCGATCGAGGTCCTTCCGGTCAAGGGTGTGATCGCCACGCTTGCGACTCAGATCATCTTCCTGGCGCTCCTGACCGCATACAATCTCTTCACCTATCACAAATTGCTTTGGACTTTTGCTTTGCTGCCGTTGCTTTTCCTGGTGCAGGCGTTGGCAATGATCGGCGCAAGTTATCTGCTTTCATCCGTGGGCGCCTACTTTCGTGACGTGAAAGACTTTGTCCAGGTCTTTTGCTCCGTCGCGTTTTTCATTCTGCCGATCCTGTATCTGCCCGAATCCGTGCCCACGGCCGTGCGCGTCGTCCTCTTCGTCAATCCCTTCAGCTATATGGTCTGGTGTTATCAGGATATTCTGTATTTCGGGCGGTTTGTTCACCCGTGGTCGTGGGCGGCATTCGTTGGGACGAGCCTCTTCGTTTTCGTCCTGGGATATCGTGTGTTTCGCAAAATGAAGGTGATGTTCGGGAACGTGCTATGAATGGTGCCGACGGGATTGCGATCCGCGTTTCCAGTCTCTCCAAGATGTTCAAGATCTACGCCAGGCCGGCGGACATGTTCTGGGAACTGTGTACCGGCAAGCCGAGATACAAGCCTTTCTGGGCTCTGAAAAACGTGTCCCTCGAAGTGGGCCGGGGGCAGGTTGTGGGCATCATGGGGCGCAACGGCGCGGGGAAGAGCACGCTGCTCAAAATTATCACCGGAACGCTCGATTACACTGCCGGTGGAGTTGCGGTCCAGGGCCGGGTTTCTTCCATTCTGGAACTCGGCACCGGCTTTCACAGCGAATACAGCGGCCGGGAAAACATCTACCTCGGCGGGCTTATGGTCGGATTGAGCCGCGAGGAAATCCTGGACAAAATGGATTGGATCATCCGGTTCAGCGAGCTCGAGGACTTTATTGACCAGCCCTTCAAGACCTATTCCACGGGTATGCAGGCCCGGTTGACCTTCAGCACCGCGGTATGCGTCGATCCCGACATCCTGATCATCGACGAAGCCTTGTCGGTCGGGGACGCCAAATTCCAGCGCAAGTCCTTCGGCAAGATCGAAGAGTTCAGAAATGTCGGCCGGACGATCCTGCTGGTTTCGCACGACAGCAATACCATCAGCACCTTCTGTGACCATGCCGTCCTATTAGAGGGCGGGCAGATTGCCGATCAGGGCGAGCCCCAGCGCATCAGCAAGGTGTATTACAAAATGCTCTTCGCCAGCGATGCGGGAGAGAAAAGAGTAACCTCAATAACGGCTCCTGCAGTGGAAGAAGCCCTGGAGGGGGAATCCGAAATTATCCTGGATGCAGGCAAGATCAAGCATGAGGGCGGCCATGCCTGGTGGATCGACCTGACCGGCCATGCAGTACATAGCGATTCGTCAGAGAATCCGCAGCGATCCCGTTTTGTGCTGTATGAAGATGACAAGCCACTGCGCCCGGCTCATTACACGCATGACCTGATCCGCAAACATGGCAGAGGAGGATATTCCCACTGGGAAAAAGCGCTGCTCTTTTCAACCAGCGACAACAGCGATCCAAGATCTAATGGCCGCGTTTATAGTCTTCGGCGTGAGGTTGTACGTCCCATTTCCCAGCCATCTCCGGGGATGATCCAGGATCCGGATAGAGAGACTCTGCGCCGACGCGCGCTGGACCGATTAGGGAGATCCCAACCGATGGAATTGTCCAGCCCTCGACTGGCGCGCATGGGGAACGGCAAGGCCGAGATCCTTGAATCCGGAATCCTCGATGAGGACGGAAATCCTGCCGTAATATTGACGTCGGGCGCGCATTGTACCCTGTTTATGCGGGTGCTGTATTATGAGGATGTGGAAGGAACGGTTTTCGGCTTCGTGATACGAGACCGCAAAGGCGTGGACATGTTCGGGACGAGCACACGACTTCAAAAATCCACGATCCGGAAGCAATATAAGGGAGACCTTGTGGAAGCCGCCATGAAGGTGACCATGTGGCTCACCAATGAGATATACTTCCTGACCTCTGCAGCCGCCGATCCTTATGCCGAGGATAATGTCCAGTACGACCTCCAATATGATGGATTGCAGTTTGAAGTTGGCAGGAACAATGAGATTTTTACCACTTCCATCGTAGATTTGAATGCGCAGCCCATTGAAGAGCGTCTGCTGGCATCATCCCGGGCTGACTTCCAGGCAGGGCTTCAGCCGGAGAAGTGAATGGGAATAGGTTTCTCTCATCTTCCGTTTTATGACCTGTGCTACGCACAAAAAGCTATCCAGTCTCCGCTTTTCGTCCTGGGGTCTCAGGAGATTCACGAGACGAAGGATAAGATCCTTGATTTTGCCGCACAAAATGGCCATAGACATCTGGCCAGGGAAATGACCGCGCGGAGTCTGTTCCTGGACCGCTATGCCGTTGCGGATTATCGCGATTGCGATCTCAACGGGAAGGCCGATCTGGCTCTTGATTTTGGGCAGCCGCTGCCGAAGCCGTGGATTGCAGCCGCCAGGACGGTCCTGGATGCAGGAACCATAGAGCATATTTTTGATATTGGGACGGCGTTTCGCAATCTTCACGAGTTGACGTGCGTCGGCGGTACGATCATTCATGTTGCGCCGATTTCATGGTTTGAGCATGGTTACTACAATTTTAACCCGATGATATTCAGAGGCGTTGCGGAAGCGAATGGGTATCGATTATTAGCCGAGGCATTTCACTTTGTGCGCGATGCGCTGGATGAGGCCGGTGGGTCCCGACCGAAAATGTACATCACTTTTGACGGACTGAAACACGAGGATATCCGGGAAAAAATCTTCGTCCACCTGAGAGCCCAGCTTTCCGTGCCGAACGTGTTGTACATGGTCGCGCATCAGAAAATAAATCCCCAAGATTTTGTTTGCCCCTACGATGTTCAGGCATGATTTCGAAGGTACATGAGCCGGGCATGGAGCATATCCGCTGTCCTCTTTGTGAGGCAGACCGAACAAAACCCGTTTTTCGCCGACGAGACTTCATGCATAAAGTGTCTGACGAAGAGTTTTGCATTGCTAGGTTGTTTCCGTTGAGTGGAGGCAGTCTAACGCGCAGCCTGAGAGAAAAGCCATGAAGCGATACGGGCCTTGGCGACATGCCCTGTTGGCGGAAATCAGGCCCGAGAGGGGGTTTGCCTATATTGCAGGGACCTGTCGACCCGAATTGAGCTCACACCGGGTGCCATCCCCGGCGCATGTGTTGGAAGATGGTGTTCCGCTTTCTGGACCCGGAAATGACTTGCACGACAACATTCGCAACCTTGGGGAAGGGCGATTCTCCTTTTGGCACGATGCGGTTTATTTTTCGGCTTCGGATAATACCGACCCGCGCACAAATGGTCGGAGGTATGAGATCGCCTTCCCGCCGAAGCTATTGACCCCTATTGCATGGTGTTTCCGGAAGGCCCGTGAGATGAAAAATAGTCTGACTCACAATTCTCTTCCTACCGAAAATAAGCCGGTAAACCTATCCATGCGCAATTTTTCTCCCGAAGCTATAGACAAGGATGTCGCATACGCGATGGAAATAGGCCAGAACTTAGTTCGATGGCTCCCCGAAGGAAGCCGCACCTTAGTTGGGAAGACCGTGCTCGAGATTGGGCCAGGCATCAATTTCGGCAGCCCACTCCTGATGGCATGCATGGGTGCCCACGTGACGGTGAGCGACCGCTTTCTGGCGCCTTGGGACGAGGCCTATCATCCAAGATTCTACTCACTTCTTCGCGAGCGGATTAGGGCTACGTTTTCATCAGTCGATCTGGCCCCGCTAGATAAAATTCTGGGACAAAAAGGGTATGATCCCCTGAGCATTCAGTGCTTCGCCACGTCATTGGAGAAACTTGAAGGCATACCTGATGCGACTATGGACATCATATTTTCCATTGCGGTACTGGAGCATTTGTTTGATCCACTCTCCGCATTTCGTCAAATGGCGCGCGTTTCTAAGCGCGCCGCCCTAGGCTATCATCAAGTAGATTTTCGCGATCACAATGATTTCTCCAAACCCCTCGAGTTTTTGCTTATGGGCGATCAGGAATTCGCCAAGCAGTTTATCGAGAAACATGGCGAATGCGGCAATCGATATCGCCCTTCGGATTATCATGAGATGTTTCAGCTCGCGGGATTCCGTGTACGTGAATTCACATCAAGTTGTACTGCCGACGACGCGTACTTGTCCGATTTTATACCACGGCTTCGCCAAGCTAACGGTTCTAGATACCAGAACCTGGATCCCGCACATCTGAAACATATCGGCGGTCGGTTTACCGTGGAACGGCCGTAAACGATGGAAAACATGCCTCTAACTGGGATTTCCATTCTGTCACGACGGCAAATCCGGAGATATGGGGACAAATAAGTCTGGCTTTCAGGCGGAGTGATGTTTATTTCTTGAACATTCAAAGAACATTCTGAGAATTGGTTCTGTTCCATAAATACCTGGCACCGGCGTCTCAGGGGCAGGCCCTGCCTGAGGCACTTCCCGGCACGGATTTGGCAGCTGTGCTGCATGGAAGTAGGCCATGCCGTCGATTCGGAATCAAGAATGAGGTTGCATTGGTAATTGGGAAGCGTTGGCGGACGGCACTGTTCGTGGGTTACGTATTGTTGGTGGCCCTCTTAAGCACGACATCCTACGTGGTGTATGAGAGCCACGTGGGAAAGTTGACCGTTCTGTGGAAACAGACCACATTGGATAGCTTTCAGCCGGAGCGCGGTTTCGCCTATGTGGCGCCCACGCATTTGCCGGAATTGAGTTCGCATGAGAGACCTTCCCCGGCCCGAATCCTCGAGAACGGGTCCCCTCTGCCGGGAGGCGGGAATTCTCTGCATGACGACATACGGAGGTCGGGCCGGGGCCGCTACTCCTTTTGGCACGATTTCGTCTATTTCGCCACCTCCGACAATACGGACCCCCGCACCAATGGCAGAAAGTACGAAATCTCCTTCCCGCGCTCTCTGGATGATGGTTCGGCTCGCATACTGTACGGCATCACATTCATCGCCGTCTTTGGGGTCGCGCTCCTCGCCCTGCGCATCGCATGGAGGAAAAGGGAGGGTTTGCGCCGCCTCTGGCCCGAACGTGTTGCGTCCCCTGCGAATCGGCGTGCCCGAGTGGCAGCCATTTTGGCGTTCGTGCCGAAGGCATTCCTGCAATTGGCAGAGCAAGTAACAATCTCTCCGCGGATACTTTGGCCGGCTTCTTTGCTTCTGTTGAGTTTATCCCTCCTGATTTATCTGAATCGCTTGGGGAGATTGACTCCCTATTGGGGTTCGGGCGTCATCGCCGGCATCCAGGCGGAACATGGCTTCGCCTACATGGCTCCTACCCATGATCCCCTGTTGAGTTCCCACAAGGGCCCCTCCCCGGCACAATTATTGGAGGACGGCACACCCCTGGCAGGCCCGGCCAATGCCTTGCACGACGACATTCGTACCCTCGGAAAAGGGCGCTATTCGTTCTGGCACGAGTGTGTTTATTTTTCGGCCTCGGATAATGCCGACCCTCGGATGAACGGTCGTCGGTATGAGATGCGTTACCCGCGCATGGTAGGCAGGCTGCCCGCTTATGTCCTGTACGCTCTGACGGTTTTGTTTTGTGGTTTGGCGACCTCCTCTACAGTTTTGCTGATGAGGAAGCGACGGATTTCGCTAGAGTCCCTATGGACTCCCAAAGTGGTATGGGCGGTCGTGTTGTGCGCAGCATTTCCGATAGTCGTCATCGCTTTATCCCGTGCCTTCTCTTCCCTGTCCTTGCTGCATGGAACTCTTTGGCGGGTTATCGTCCCGCTGAATGTACTGCTGGCATGGCTGTTGCGAAAAAAATTCGGGGCACTCTGTCCGAAGAAGTACCTTGCACCTCATTTTGCTGCGCTCGTTGTCGCCTACTATCTTCTGACCGCCGTCGCCCCGAACCCAGCGCAGTGGTGTCGCACGGAGGCGCCCCTTTCCGCGTGGGACGCCTGTTGCACGGCACCCGATTCTGCAAGTTACTATTTCGGGTATTATGTGGGTTCTCCACGGCAGCCTTTGTACCCATGGTTCATCAAGCTGGTCACGCTCGGGAGCGGTTTTGATCCCGCGGCGTGGGCCAAGGTCCATCCGGTGAATATCGCGATTACCGACCCTGGCGATCCCTTGCTTCGGGTGGGACGCGTGCAGATTTTTTTGTTGCTCGCGGCAGGCCTCGTCAGCTGCTGGTTCTTGATGACCCTTCTGAGGTCACCTCTCCCCGCGATTCTCTTCCTTTTTTTATATGACTTTCTTTTCTTTACCGCACAGGAATTGAATCTGATCCTGACCGAAGACCTGGTGCAGACCCTGGTGTTGCTTCTGATGTCCGTATTCCTCCTGTTCCTTTGGAATGCACGGAAGAGCATGCTGCCCCTCGCCGGTCTGCTGTGCGGCGCCATTTATCTTACTCGCCAGGCCGCCGGTTATACGTTCCTGTTTCTGGTCGCCATGATTCTTTGGGCGTTGTTTGTCAATTGGAGAACCTACTGGCGCTGGGCCCTGCTCTCCATCCTGCCGCTGATCGCGTTGGCAACCATCCCGGATATTTACGGCATGATCAAGACCGGCCAATTAGGGGCGGCCCAGGAGAATCTTCAGTACCAGTACCGTATCACCTATGCCCTGCAGGTCGCTCAGCCGCAGGATGTCGGGTTGATGCCGGATGAGGAGTCGCGTCAATGGTTGCAGTCTGCGCTCGCACGCCGAGAGATGGAGCACCGGAGCGTAGATGAGATGTGTAAAGGGGATGAATACTGCCGGTACGTGTACTACATCAACAACAATCTATATAAGGTGGCGCTGCCCATGATCGCCGGCCACCCGAAGCCGGCCGAATTCTTGATGAAGATTGCCACTCCAATCCTGGCCACCCGGCGGCTGGATTATCTGAGTTTTGGCATCAGGTTCTGGGTATTGGGGCTTACCCAGCCTAGCGGAGCCAGGTTCCGTTGTGGTTTCCTCGATCCGTATTTTCTCTATGGTCTTTGCTTCCTCGCTGCGCTTTGGCTGCGTGGGCGGTGCGGCTATGCCGCAGCGGTCATGATCCTCGCTCATCTGGCCCACGTCGGACTTACGGCGCTTTTCGCCGCGCCGATCCCCAGGATGGTCAAAGCCTCCGAGTTTCTGGCCGTCGTCGCGGCGTTTCTCCTGCTTTGGGAGATAGCATTGCGAATCAACCACCGCCTCTCTTGTCGCCCAGGGATCGGGCTAAGAGGGGCTGGAAGCCATTGAGGAACAGCAACTTGCGATGCGAACCGCGGCAGGTGCGAATCAACCTTTCCCAATAGGGATCCCGCAGGCGAAGGGCTCCTTGTGGTGATTGCAATATGCCTTCTTCTGTGAGATATTGCGGAAAACTATCGCATTTTGGAGGCATGCGTCATTGCAGTCGAATGACGCGATGGAGTGAATGATGGATTTGCGAGTTTTGATCACAGGCGGCGCAGGATACCTGGGTTCCATTTTATGCGAACACCTGCTCCAGGCAGGCCATCAGGTCACGGTGGTCGACAACCTCTACTACTCGCAGCATACGCTTTTCCAACATTGTGCGCAGCCGGGTTTTGATTTTGTATTCGGAGATGCCCGCGACGAATCTTTGATGAGCCGGTGCATCAAGAATGCCGATGTCATCATCCCCTTGGCGGCCCTCGTCGGCGCACCGGCCTGCGATCGAGATCCCTGGATGGCGCGATCGATCAACCTCGAAGCGGTTCGGCTCGTCAATCGATTGCGTAGCCCGCAACAGCTGGTCATATACCCGAACACCAATAGCGGCTACGGCACCCAATCGGGTGACAGGTTTTGCACGGAGGATACCTCGCTCGAGCCCATCTCGCTTTACGGCCAAACCAAAGTCCAGGCAGAAAAAGAACTATTGGACAGTCCGAACACCGTGACGCTGCGACTGGCCACGGTTTTCGGAATGTCTCCCCGGATGAGGCTCGACCTGTTGGTAAATCATTTTGTCTACGCATCCGTGACCGATGGATACATCGTCATTTTCGAAAAAGACGCCAAACGCAACTACATCCACATTCGTGACGTGGCAGACTGCTTCCTCCATTGCATTGCGCATTCTTCAGAAATGGTCGGTCGCCCTTACAATCTGGGGCTCGACGAGGCCAATCTCTCGAAAGAAGAGCTCGCTTTGAAAGTCAAGGAATACGTGCCCCGATTTTATATACACTTCGCTCCCGTGGGAAGTGATCCCGACAAACGCGATTACATCGTGTCCAATCGGCGATTGAAGGAAGCTGGCTTCCAGGCGCGCCGTTCGTTGGATGTCGGGATTCAAGAACTCCTCAAGGGGTACCGGATGCTGGGGCGGGCGCCGTTCAAAAATGTGTAAAACTGCGGAAAATTTGTCGGACGCGACGGCGGTAATTCTGGTGGGCGGATTGGGAACTCGTTTGCGCTCGGCGGTCGCGGACCGCCCCAAGGTGCTCGCAGAGGTAAATCAAAAGCCGTTTCTGACTTATCTTCTGGACCAGGTAGCCACAGCCGGGATTACCCGCATTGTACTCTGTACCGGGTATCGCGGAGATCAGGTGCGCGCCGTGCTGGGGGACACATATGCTGGCCGGCAGTTGTTGTATTCCCAAGAGCCTACCCCATTGGGAACCGCAGGAGCTCTGCGTCATGCACTGGCGAGGATCCAATCCCGATACGTTCTGGTCATGAACGGCGATTCGATCGCCAAAGCGGATTTCGTCGCCTTCTGGGCATGGCATCTCGAGCGGAACGCGGGCGCTTCCTTGCTCCTGGCGGAGGTTGACGATGTGAGCCGCTACGGGCAAGTCCTAGTGGATGCTGTGGGAGCGATCCAGTCATTCCGCGAAAAGAACGAGGGCGGACCGGGATGGATTAATGCCGGCGTGTACTTGATTGCAAGATCCTGGATCGAAGCCATGCCGGCTCATGTTCCCCTGTCGATCGAACGCGACATATTTCCCTCGTGGATCGGACGGGCATTTTATGGATATCGGAGTTTCGTCCGGTTTCTTGATATCGGCACGCCGGATACCTATGGCATGGCTCCCGGGTTTTTGGCTTGCGATTGAGTTCCGTATCAGGGAGTCTTTGGTCGCCGGTGGGATCCCGTAGATCGCTCATACCCCGGACAGCAGTGTCAGGTATCAAACGCACATGTACCATCACGAGTACCGCGTGCAAAGGAAAGGAATTATGATCATCAGTAGAACACCCTATCGTATTTCATTCTTCGGTGGCGGAACGGATTACCCGGTCTGGTATCGTGATCACGGCGGTGCCGTTCTGGCTTGTTCCATCGACAAATACGCTTACCTGACCTGTCGACATTTGCCGCCGTTTTTCGAATACAGGTATCGTGTGGTCTGGTCGAAAATTGAGAACTGCATGTCTCTGGAAGAGATTCTTCACCCGGCCGTGCGGGGCATATTGAAGTATCTAAAGATTGAGCGCGGAATCGAAATCCATCACCAGGGCGATCTGCCCGCGCGCAGCGGCATGGGATCGAGTTCCTCGTTCACCGTAGGGCTATTGCACGCTCTTTATGCGCTCCAGGGGCAGATGCCGGGCAAGCGGAAGCTTGCGCTGGAGAGCATCTATATCGAACAGGAAGTCATGAGGGAAAACGTAGGATCCCAGGATCAGGTCATTGCTGCCTACGGCGGGCTCAACCATATCGAATTTCTGCAGAATGGAGAAATCTCCATCAAACCGGTCACCATCACCAAGGAGCGCCTCCGGGAACTGGAATCTTACCTGATGTTGTTTTATACGGGTATTACACGCACCGCCGCAGAAGTCGCACACACGTACACACGGGAAATCGAGAAACGGAAGCGCCAACTGCGCATCCTGCGGGATATGGTGGATGAAGGACTTTCCGTCATCAGCAGCGGGCAGGATATTTCCTTGTTTGGTAAACTCCTCCATGAAAGCTGGGAGACGAAACGAAGCCTCAGCGATCAGGTTTCCAATGGTGACGTGGATACGCTGTATCAGCAAGCCCGTTCCGCCGGAGCGATCGGCGGGAAATTGACCGGAGCCGGAGGTGGCGGATTCATGCTTCTTTTCGTGCCTCCTTCCTGCCAGGTTGCGGTGCGGGAACGTTTGTCTAAACTGCTATATGTACCCTTCTGCATCTCGTTCTCCGGCAGCCAGATCATTTTCTTCGACCCGGAACAGGACTATTCCGTCGAGGAAAAGGACAGGGAAAACCGTCCGATTGAAGCGTTCCGTGAGTCCGATCTCGCTATCCGGCTGCAAACGAAAGAATGCGGCACAACCTAGTGAATAAGGCGAATGCAATATGCAACATCCCACGATCCCTCCGCGTGACATCTCCCTCCGGTTGCTGCGGAAAATGCGGGAGATCCGCCAGCTCCAAGAGAGAATCATAACGATCTACCCGACGGACGTGATGGTGACTCCGGTCCATCTGCACATTGGGCAGGAAGCGGTTCCCGTTGGCGTTTGTGCCCACTTGGCTACGGCCGACAAAATCTTCTTCGGGCACCGCTCCCACGGCCCCGCCCTGGCAAAAGGGATGGATATGAAGAAGCTGGTGGCGGAACTATACGGCAGAACCACAGGGTGCGCGCGCGGGTATGGGGGGTCCATGCACCTCGTGGACGTGCCGAACGGCATGCTGGGCAGCTCTTCGATCGTTGGTGGTAGCATTGCCCTGGGGGTTGGATCGGCTCTGGCCGCTAAGCTCACAGGATCCGACTGGATTTCGGTCTCCTGCTTCGGCGATGGGGCTATGGATGCCGGCGTATTCTGGGAGAGCATCAATTTCGCGGCACTCAAACGGGTCCCCGTTCTCCTGGTGTGCGAAGACAATGCCCTCTCGAATGTCATGCCCAAGTCGGAACACCTTTTCGTGGAAATCGAAAACGTCGCCCGCCAATTCATGCCCGTCGCGTGCGCTGACGGCACGGACGTTCTATCGGTCTACCATGCCGCCGCGCAGGCGACGGATTACGTCCGATCAAACCGGGCCCCGATGTTTTTGCGATGTACGACCAAACGTTGGATGAAGCACCAAGGGGTGGAAGTGGATGACTTAGCATATAATCCCGTCGATCGGGCACGTGATTGCCCTATCAAAAAGCTCGAAGACACGCTGCGGGAGAATCAAATCGTCTCTTCCGACGAGATTCAGGAAATGATCGCTGCGGTGGAGGCGGAGATTGATGAGGCCATCGAGTTTTCACTGAACAGCCCTTTCCCGAACGAATCCGATCTCGTGAGGGAGGTGTAAGATGCCCTGGAGCAGAATTCCTCAATGCCAGAACCTAGTCGACGGCGACCGGATCCTCAGCTTCAAGGATTCCATCCGAGAAGCGATCGACCAGGCGATGGTTCTCGATCCATCCGTGTTCGCCATCGGCCTGGACGCCAACGATAAATTTGGCGTTTTCGGCAGCATGCACAACATGTCCTATCCGGACAGAATCATCGGCACGCCGATATCGGAAAACGCGATGACCGGCGTCGCGCTCGGCGCTGCACTGTCGGGCATGCGCCCGATCTTTATTCAATTGCGCGTCGACTTCATGATGCTCACCATGGACCAGATCGTGAACTACATCGCGAAATGGCGCTACATGACCCAGGGTCAAGTCAAGGTACCGCTTGTGATTCGGGCCGTTATCGGCCGGGGATGGGGATCAGGCGCTCAGCATTCCGGCTCCATGCAATCTCTGTTCGCCCACATTCCGGGTCTCAAAGTCGTGATGCCTTCCACTCCCTACAATGTGAAAGGATTGTTTCTCGCCTCGATCCAGGATGATTACCCGGTAATTTTCATCGAACACCGATGGCTGTACAAAAACACCGGCCATGTGCCCCCGGAAATGTACACGCTGCCTCTAGGGAAGGGGCTTGTGATGCGACAGGGGAAGCGGTTGACGGTGGTGGCTACCTCCATCGCCGCCATCGACGCCTTCAATGCCTGCGAAGAGCATGGACTGGATGTGGAGGTGATCGATCCGCAAACGCTGAAACCTCTCGACGACGGATTGATCATCGACTCGATAAAAAAGACCGGGCGTCTCTTGGTCGTGGACTATGATTTCCCGATGTGCGGCTTTGCCGCGGAAGTTTGTGCGTTGGCCGCCGAAAAGGCCTTCCCATACCTGAAGGCACCCGTCCGGCGCTTCACCTTTCCCGAATGTTCGATGCCGGCTAGCGGTGTTTTAGAAAAGTGTTTCTATCCATCCACTGCAAAAATCGCGGCAAAAATCAAAGAGATGCTGGCACCATGATCCTTGTGACAGGCGGAACTGGTTTCATCGGCAGGCACCTCCAGGAAGAGCTGGAGAGTCGAAAGGCCGACTTTGTTGTATTCTCAAAAAGTCAATTCGACTTGACGATCCGAGAGCAGGCCGACGCTGTGTTTGCGCAGAATGACGGTGCGGAAGTCATACTCCACCTCGCCTGTTTTCAGGCTGCCGGAGATTTCCCGGCGAAACATACGGCAGAGCAGTTCCGCATCAACAGCTTGATTCACACCCATGTGCTGGAGGCATGGAGGAGATTTTCTCCCCAGGCGAAATTAATTGCCATGGGATCCTCCTGCGCCTACCCCAGCCGACTGGACGACTTGCGAGAAGCCAGCTTCCTGGACGGAGAGATTCACGGGAGCGTCTATTCCTATGCATTCACCAAGCGCCTCCTATACACCGGCATCCTGGCCTACAATGACCAGTTCGGCATGAACGGGAGTTATATCATCCCGCCGACTCTCTTTGGCGAACACGACGATTTTCACGCGGATACCGCCCATGTGTGTGGCGCCCTCGTCGCCAAATTCGTTCGCGCCACGCGGGAGCATCTGCCGATGGTGGAAATCTGGGGGGATGGATCGCAAATACGCGAATTCCTATACGTGAAGGATTTTGTCCGTGCCTTGCTCGACCTGATTCCGCGCCTGGATCGTGAGATCCTCAATCTGGCTCCCGGGAAAGGCACATCGATCCGGGACTTGGCGCTCGCGATCGGGAAAGCCGCCGATTTCCAAAGCCAACTTTTCTTCAATACCCAGCGTTATGTCGGCGTGCAGTCAAAATTCCTGAACACGACCAGGCTCGCGGAGAAATATAAAATGTGTCTGAACCAGGATCTGGCGGAAGGAATCCAGCGGACCGTGAACTGGTATTCGGCACATTATGACGAAATCAAAGACAAACCGAAATTCATCTTTCCGGCGGTCTCTCCAAAGGGATGATCATCGAGTATGTATCATAAAATCCTCGTTACCGGCGGCACCGGGCTGTTGGGAAGCGCCATCCAGGCAGTCTCGGGGAAATATCCCGGCGGGGAGTTCCTGTTTGTCGGCTCCCGAGATTGTGATCTGACCCGGCTGGATGACACGGTGGGACTTGTCGATCGTTTCCGCCCGGATGCGATAATTCACACCGCGGCGCTGGCAGGGGGCATTCAATACAGCCAAAAACATCCGGCGACCCTGCTCCGCGACAACGTCTTGATGAACCTCAATGTTCTGGAAGCCGCCCGACTGCATTGTGTGGCCAAATGCATCCTGACGCTTTCTACCGGGATGTACCCAGTCGACGCCCCCAATCCAATCCGGGAAGAATATATTCATGATGGCCCGCCGCACGAATCGAATTATAGCTACTCTTTTGCCAAGAGGCTGATTGAGCCAAGCATCCGGGCCTACCGCACCGAGTACGGGATGAACGTGATCGGCCTGGTTTCCAACGGCATTTTTGGAGAACGAGCCAACTTTCGGCCCGAAGAATCGGTCATGGTGGCAGCATTGATCCGTCGGTTTTGCGAAAGCCGCCAATCGAATGAACCCATCGTCATCTGGGGAGATGGCTCGCCGGTGCGTGAGTACACCTATGCAAAAGATATGGCGCGGGCCTATCTCTGGTGCCTCGATCATTATGATGACCCGCAGATTCTGCACGTGGGATCCGTCGAGGAACACTCCGTCAAGGAAACGGCCTGGATGATCGCAGAGATTCTCTGCATCTCACCCGACCGCATTGTATTCGACAGTTCCAAACCCGGAGGCATTCAGAAGAAGAGCACCGACAATTCCCGTTTCATCGAACGCTCCAGGTTTAGGTACACGCCGTTTCGGATTGGATTAGAGAGTACCATTCGCTGGTTCTGTGATAACTATGGCAAAAAGGGGAACATCCGTCTCTGAAAACGCAGGATCGGGGAGAATCGTGGAGGCAGCATGGAAATGAAGTACCGTGAACTCGGCCGCACCGGCTTAGTAGTTTCCGAGATCGGTTTTGGCACCTGGGGCCTGGGCGGCGATTCCTATGGACCGGTGAATGACGACGAGTCTTGTCGTGCACTGCGTCATGCATTCGAACTCGGGATCACGTTTTTCGACACCTCGGACCTGTACGGCAACGGCCACAGCGAAGAAATCCTCGGCGAGGTTTTCCTCAAATGCCGCGATAAGGTAGTCCTTGCCACGAAAGTAGGTACGCTCCCACACAGTGGCTTTTACATGCCTCAGGATTTCTCCCGAGCCAAAATTGGCAGCGGAATCGATGCCAGCCTGCGGCGTCTCCGGACCGACTGTGTCGATCTTTATCAATTGCACAGCCCTCAGATCGACCTACCCAATTGGGACGAGATAATAGACACGCTGCAATGCCTGCGACAGGCGGGGAAAATTCGCGCCTACGGTATTTCTGCGCGTTCCCCGGCGGATGCCCTGATCGCCATGGAGAAGTATGGCTTTGGCGCGGTGCAGGTGAACTTCAATTTGATCGACCATCGGGCTATCGACTGCGGGCTGTTCGATATTTGCCGGAAAAAAAAGGTCGGCGTCGTTGCGAGGACGCCCCTTTGTTTCGGATACCTTTCCGGCAAGCTCACGGGCGATGAGGAATTCAAGGGGTGCGACCACCGGGCTAATTGGCCCCGCGAGCAGCTGCGGCGTTGGGCTCGGGCTCCGGAACTATTCAATCCTCTCAACGCGGGCACGAATCGAACTCTCGTCCAATTGGCCCTGCAGTTTTGTCTGGCAGAAGAGGGCGTCTCGACGGTCATTCCGGGAATGATGTCCTGCACGGAAGTCATAGAGAATTCTTCCGCTGTGGGATTATCTGCCTTAACCGCCAACGAACTGGATAGAATCCGGACGACGTATCAAAACCAGATTTTCTATGACCCAAAGGCCAAGAGCCTCTCGTAATTTTACACTGCCGATGGAGGTATGCCCTTTCCATCCTTGTCGTGGGAGCACTTCTTGATCGATCACAAAATTCCTCAGACCCAACTGTGGAAAGAGGAGTATGAAATCTTGTCCGGTGTCGCGGCATCCGTTCCCGACGGTGGCACGATTGTCGAAATCGGCACTGCCGACGGCGGCAGCGCCTGGCTTATGCATCGCGCCGTTGAAGGCAGGCGGATTCAAATCTACACGGTCGACGTCTCCCCCTCCCGCGAAGCGCTTGCGACCCTTGAAGGGACAGGGGTCATCAGCATTGCCCAGCCATCCAGAGCCTTCGCCGAAACATGGGGCCTTAGTTCTGCGCCTCCCATCGATTTCCTTTTCATAGATGGGGATCATACGCTGGATGGTGTGGTTGGAGATTGGAACGCCTGGGCACCCTTCCTTCGCCCCGGGGGGACCGTCGCCATTCATGATTTTGATCCCGTGGAACGCGGCGGCATCGTGCATTTAGCGATTCGCGTCGCGGTAGAGACCATTCTGGCGCATGGTTTTATGCTGCACTTTCATCACAAATATAAACTGGCGTACGGAATTCTGGAGGCGCCCAGGACGGCCTCGCTCAGCGCAAACGCATGCGCGCATACCCTCAAAGCCATAGGCAGACACATTGTTGGAATCCGGGATGCCAACCACAGTCACGCCTCAGTCGTAGCGGATCCTCGACTCGTCCTCCTGCTCGATCACATTCTGCATGCCGATGGAACCCTGGCGGCTATTCCAGTGGATCGGGTTTGTAATCCCGGCACCCAATATATTGCCAGCCCGCACCCTGGAGGCGAATCCCCTGAGAGTCTACGGAAACGCGGCGTTCCGGAAGAGAACATCACCGTGCTCGACAGCCTGACTTTGTGCTATCTCCTCGCTCATGCCGTCAAAGCGGACTATGCCAGACTGCGTGCGGATACCGGCGCGCGGAACGAATTCATTTTTTGGGCGGAGATCCTGTCCATGTTCGAGCATGCCTTTGGCCCGTTCCTTTTCCCCGATGATGTCTGCGAACATCACGAAACCAGCATTCGGCAACTCTCCCGGTTGATCGCCGGAGAGCAGACTCGCCTCACCATGTTGGCGCGAATTCTGCGGACCTTCGTAGATTGGACCCCTTGATTTGATAATCCCCATGCCCATGCAAAATTCCATGAATCAAGTGACAACTGAACGCCGCCAACTGAAGGACGAGGATTTCGCTGCGCTCTTCGGAACGACGGAAGAAAAAATCCGCCAAAGTGCCGGTTTTCTGATCGACGCTATCGATCCGGGATACGGCATTATCCAAGGCAGCGATCGGGACCAGCTGATATTGCAAATTCTGAAACGAATCCACGCGCCCGATCTCAAGAATGCCGGGGATCACCGGAAAGGAGATTGGGAAGACGGGTGGAAACAGAATCTGGAGGAGTTTGTCGGGGCCAATTTCGATCTCAGCAAGCTTATCCCCAAGTACTACAAGAGTAACGTCCCGATCCGGTTGAACCGTGAATACGTGTTGCCGGCGCAATGCGACTTTGTGTACAAGTACACCCAGATATTCCGGGAGTGGCTCTTCAAAGAATACTTCCGTGAATTCGAATCGGTGTATGAATTCGGGTGCGGAACCGGCCACAATCTCGTTCACCTCGCCTCACTTTACCCTGAGAAGTCCCTGTATGGTTTCGATTGGGCCTACTCCTCGGAAAGGATTCTCCAACTGATCGGAAGCCAGTTCGGAATGAAGATTCGCGGGGGCCGGTTCAATTTCTTCGATCCCGACGAGACGCTGGGGTTCAGCCCGGGAAGTGCAGTTTTCACATTCGGGGCTCTGGAACAGCTGGGGGTGGAGCACGAAAAGTTCCTCGATTTCCTCCTGAGGAAAAAGCCGCAAATCTGCATCGACGTGGTCGGCATTTTCGAACTGTACAACCCCGAGGACCTCGTAGATTATCTGGCATGGCTATATCACAGGAGGCGCAATTACCTGCGCGGATATCTCGCAAGCCTGCAGGAGCTGGAGTCCAGGGGAGCCATCCGGATCTTGAAGATCCACAGGCAGATGTTCGGCAATCTATACGACGATCCCTACTCATATATAGTCTGGGCGCCCGGGAAGTGATGGCTTCGCAAATCAGAAATTAACTAATCGGCTGGTGGTGAAATGAAGATATCGATCATTGTCTTCGAGATCAACGAAATCGCGGGAATGCGCGCGACCATGCCACTTATCGAAAAGGAATGGTACGAGGAGCTCATCATCGTGGATGGGGGGTCCACCGATGGCACTATCGAATATGCCCGCGAAAACGGTTACCCCCTTTTTGTGCAGACTCAGAAGGGGGTGGGCGGAGCTCTGAACGAAGCCGTCCGAAAGGTTTCAGGCGATGTGGTCATTATTTATGCGCCCGACGGCAGCTTTCTCCCGGACCGAATCCCCATGATGGTCCAGAAGATCCGGGAGGGATACGACATTGTCAATGTCACCCGGTACGGCTATGGCGCGAAAAGTTACGACGACACCTTTTTCACTGGCATGGGAAACCGTGTATTCAATGGCATGGCAAACCTGTTTTTCGGCCGGATGTTTCGATTCACCGACTTCCTGTACACCTATCTTGCCTTTAAGAGGGATGTCATCGAGGATCTGAAGATCGACAATAACCTTCGCACTTGGGGACAGATCCTCTTGTTACGGGCGGTGAAGAAAGGGCTGAGAATTGTGGAGATCCCGGGAGATGAGCCTCCCAGAGTCGGCGGCGCAGTCAAAGTACCGAAAATGCGGGCCGCCGCCCAGCTGGTCACCACGATTCTCGGAGAGCGCTTCTCCAACCGTACCGACGATCACGGCCCTTCCCGTCGTAGCCATTAAACAGTGACATGTACAAAGCGCATCCTTGCCGGTTGGAGGTAGAGTTGAGTCGAAGATAGGATTCGATTCGGTTGGCGCCGGATTCCAAATCCATGCATACCATCGACGACAATGGATGTCTCGTTTCCTCCACCTTCCTTGGGATGGCACACATGACTCGACAACCGCATCTCTGCATCACGAGCCCGTGGAACTATCCCCTGTTTCAGCCGGACTGCCAGACCCATTTCGGGGGGTGGGAGGTCCGAATCGCGGTCATCGCGCGGGAACTGGCGCGGCGCGGACGCTTGAAGGTTTCCCTTGTCGTGGGCGATCACGGCCAGGATCCTATCGAACAAATCGACGGCATCACGTTCCATTCCTGGACCGGAAGGCAAATCTGGGGCATCCCGGTTCGTGAAAAACCTCCGGAGGAAACTTCTGCATCCGAGTCTCAGGAGCGGTCCCATCTACACGAAAGGCTGATGCGATTGATTCGTCGGCGATCGGCGGGTCCAGTCGGCCCAGGGCCGCTTCAGGGAAAGGTGGGCCCGTACGTTATCACTCCCGAAATGATCTCCATTTATGACAGGGTGAACGCCGACATCTACATGGTGCCCGGGAACTCCCAGTTTTCGGCGGAGGTCGCATTTTTTTGCGCAGAACGCGGCCGGAAGTTTGTTTTCCTGTCCGGTTCCGATTTTGATTACTTTCCGGAATATAAGCTTCATCCCGAACAATCGGACATGTATGGAGTTCCCCATGTATTGAAGCTGTATTCCATCGAAAAAGCCGCTGCCCATATCGTGCAAAATCAGCGCCAGGCTGCGATGCTCCGGGACGTGTACCAGCGGAGCGCCGACGTCATTCCCAATCCGATCGACACGAAGCCCAGATTTCCACGAAACCCGCAGCCACGCACCATCCTGTGGGTCGGCAAATCCGATGAACGGATCAAGCGACCCTCCCTCGTTTTGGATCTGGCGCGCGCTTTGCCGCAATATCAGTTTGTGGTCATCATGAATCCGGCGGTGCAGGCAACACACGAAATGTGCGTCAAGCAGATCCGAGGGCTCCCTAACGTCACGCTGGTGGAGCGGGTCCCATTCTCCCGGATCGAATCCTATTTCGCAGACGCCAGGTTGCACATCAATACGTCCGTCTTCGAGGGGTTTCCCAACACTTTCCTCCAAGCCGCCAAATATGGGGTCCCGACGATTTCCCTGCAGGTGGATCCCGGCTCCATGCTATCCCAGTACGGCAGCGGCTTGGTGTGCGGGGGAAACCTGCAACAGTTCAGAGAGGCCGTGAGCCGCCTGATGGAGGCTTCCGCCGAGTACGAAGCCCTGAGCCGTCAGGCTGTGCAGTACGTAAAGCAAAACCACGATAAGGATGTTCTTGTCGAGCGCTATGAAAAGATCCTGTTGGCATTGGTTTGATCCGCTCTCCGCGCGCCCATCACGAGGGCCAAGCTGCCGGCCGATGGCAGATACGGTGCGGTTCGGGCCGATTGCATCCATCATCCGTGCTGCGGATGATCGAGGAACCCGGCATGCAGAATGAAGAGATGCGTTATCGTTTTGGCGAGAATTGGAGCCGCTTTATTCAATCCCAGTTGTCTCCGGAACGGCTCGAAGTCGCAAGGACGAGGCTTCTAGGAACCCTTCGCCGCGAGCATCTCAGGGACATGTCCTTCCTGGATATCGGCTGCGGCAGCGGGTTGCATTCCCTGGCCGCTCTCCAGTCGGGAGCCTCCTCCGTCCTGAGCTTCGATTATGATCCCGATTCGGTGGCCACTTCGCGCTACCTGAAGGAGATGCATGGCAATCCGCCCCAGTGGACCATCCTGCAGGGCTCGGTGCTGGATGACGCTTTCATGAAATCCCTGGCACCGGCCGACGTCGTTTATTCCTGGGGCGTGCTGCATCACACGGGCGACATGTGGAAAGCCATAGAGAATGCCCGGATCCCATTGAAACCGGAAGGCATTTTTTTTGTGGCTCTCTACAGCTATACCTCCTATCAGAACGGGAGCTTCTCGGGGGGGGCCAGCCCGGAGCAATGGCTGTCGATCAAGAAAAAGTACAATCAAGCCTCACGATGGGGAAAATCGCTGATGGAGTACCGCTACATGTGGAAGACATACGTCCATCACCCCAATCCGATTCGTTGCCTTCGAAATCTGATCGGCTTCCCCAGGCTAGCCAAGGCCTATATCGCTTCTCGTGGCATGGAAATCTGGACAGATATGCGGGATTGGCTGGGAGGGTGGCCGATGGAATTTGTCAAAGAGTACGATTTTCTCCGGTTCGCCACGGAACGGCTCAAACTCGACCTGCTCGACATGCACACGGGAGAGGGGAATACGGAATTCATCCTTAGACCGGCTTCGGCAAGGAATTACTGGGATGCCATACTCAAGAATCGGAGGACCGAACCTCTGCCCGGTCCCTTCCAAAGGCAGGCGGGTTCGTGCTGGTCCTTTCCCCTGCCGCATCTCCAATCCATCGCCGATTCAGTCTCCGATCAGAGGAAGTCATCCCTGCGCCTCTTCGAGAATGGCCAGATGCTGGACTACGCTCATTCGCTGCATGATTGGATCTCCCGCGGCGGTCATGGGCGATACAGCCATTGGAATGACGCATTGCTGTTTTCCACATCGGACAACAGCGATCCAAACACTAACGGCAGGGCCTATTCCATCCGTTACGAAATCTGAAAAGTCGGGCGCTCCCTTTCGAGAGCGGAAAGCTAGTCGCGCAGGAAGGTAACCTCGGGCATGCACCCCCGGCTCATACGATCCTTTTCATTTTTCGAGCCAGGACTTTGCAGCGACTGTTTCGCGGAATGCGCCGTTCAGCCGCCTCTGGAGTTCTTCCTGGGATACAACCTGAACCCGGCATCCATTCCCTTCGATCCACTTCAATGTGACCTGATGTAGTTTCAGATCGGTATGCCTGGATGCAAATACACAGGAGGGCCAGAAATTGGGTGGTTCACATTCGCAAACTCTGGAGTCAGCACCCAAGTAGGCCACCCCGCCGTAGTAATACTTGAAGATATTGACCCAATTATAGGAAACCGGAAGGCCGCTCAGATCCGTCGATCCCTGCCCCAAGTCCCCATTACCATCGTAGCCTTTCGGCAAGAGAGATATTACACCGCCGTTGTATATGTCCAGCGAAGTGAGGGCCTCCGATTTGACATATCCCGTGCCCAGAGGCGTCTGCAATGTGTTCTGCCGCACAAAGTCAACGATCTGGAAAGCATCCAGCCACCGGATTACAAAGCGATTGGGCAGATCAAAAAGCACCCACTTGCCGAGGTCCGGCAAGTACACCTCCAAGACATGGTGGATAACCCGGTATACTTTTCGGTTAATTCGTCCTGTTCCCGGCAACATCACGCGGCGTGTCGGTAGGGCAAACACATTAACCAGGATCGTCCTGAAGACTTCATGGGCCGAGGAACAATAGAGCGTAAGGGGCGATCGGTTGCGAAACCAGTCCGCGACGGTCGCGAGAGGGTCGGCGGCATAACGCTCTTCGTCCTTCCCCGTTGCACACATGTTGGCGATGCAGAAATCAAAAACCCTCAGGACGCTGCTCGACAGGCATTCCTCCGCGGGAATCACCAATACTTTAGCAAAGCGGGTCTCGTTGATCCGAAGGTAGTATTCTCCCGCCGAGGGAAATACGAGCGTATGGCCACAGATGTCCGGTCTGGCCGGATTGACGGTTTTGCGGTAATCGCCGAACAGCGGATCAAAGAAATCAATACTCCGGATTTCGTCTGCGGTTTCGAGACTCCAATCCCTCTTCAAAACCAGGCACACCGGGTTTGTGGAATCCATATGCATTGGCTTTTCCGAGCTCCTGTCGATGCGCCGCAGCAAAACTGACACTCCCCGCAGATTCGGGGACAAAAATCATACTATTATATCATCGCGGAGCGGAAACTGGTGAGATCAATCCCTGGTCGCCTTGGCGATCATTATGAAACCGCAATGCAATCGGTCCATCCAGCGATCCAGATGCGGCATCAATAATTGATCCTTGGCATCTACCTTCAGCATCCACGGGGACGGCCGGCCACGCAGCTGGCTGGAGAATTCGTGCCAACGCGCTACCTGCCGGTTTTGCGCCACGATATCCCCAATGCGTTCGCCGGCGGCGATCTTGACCAGGTAATTGAGCATGCCCCGGTTGTTGCCGCCAAACAAGTCGCAGTTGAAATGGAAGCTCATCGGTCTGAATCCGCACGATCGCAAGGTTTTTGTCAATGTGTGTTTCGTGAACAGAGTCGTATGGCGGGGAATATCGTCGTGCCGCATAAACCGCCCCGGCAGGCTGCGGAAATTGGTGACCAACACGATCGTCATACCACTTGGTTTCAGTAATTTGTGCACCTCGGACAAGATTTTCCGTGGTTGGTACACATGTTCAAGCACGGCCCATAATGTGATCAGATCAAATGAACTCTCCTCATATCCCGCTGCCTCCAGGTCTCCATAAAAGATGTCGAGGCCGAAAACATTCGGCGGTTTGGTGGAAAAATCGATCCCCTGGACCTTCCACCCTCGCTGTTGCATGTAGTACATGAACTCGCCTTTCATGCATCCCACATCCAGCAACCTTCCCGGCCGCAGGTCCTTCACATACTGATACTTCAGACCCAGCTGCCCTTTTTTCTCCTCCAGCAGTGTCTCGGCATTCAAATGGACGGTGTAAAACTCCTTCGGGTAGAAGGCGTGAATCTCCTCCTCACTCGGGCGCGGATTGATGTATACGAGTCCGCACTTTTTGCACCGGACCACGCAAAATTCCTCTTCCGACACCTTGTGCATGAAGTCTTTCCGGCGGAAGACCAGCTTGGTTCGATCAGCTTCACACAAAGGACAACGGATATATTCCATGGTGACCTTGCGGTTAGCCCATCAATCCAGAGTTATGCCGCGCGTTTTTCGTTTGCGCGACAATACCATTGCAAAGCACACCCAATAGAATATCCCCCAGAGCGCCTGCTGCCGCCGGTCAGCCCGGAAAAGCCAGGTTGCGCGCCTTAGTACTTGGACTCCCCATCGCTGCCATGGATAGTGGATCAGGGCGGCGATCCGTGGGACTAGGGCATAAGTGTAAAGAATAGCGTAAGTTTTTCCGTTGATGCGTGGATCACTGTTGTCCGAAGTGGAGAAATAGACGCCGTCATGCCAGAAAGAATATCTGCCGCCACCCAAATGGCGAATGTCATCGTGTAATGCATTTGCTGGCCCCGGCAGGGACAAGTCATCCTCTAATACTGATGCCGATGAAGGATGATGGTGCGAACTCAATCCTGGCCGCCGGGTGACAGCGCTATAGGCATACCCCCCGTTGTGTCGGATATGAACAAGCCGTCGTTTTGGCATAACGCCCCACCCATAATTGACAGCCGTCTCAGAACACGGCTTTTGCTAAAACCTGGATTCTCCCTGCCTGCAAGTGCAAAATTCCTCGGTTTACAGCGCTTCGTATAGCTTCGAGTACCGGCAAGCCACGCTCTCCAGGGAGAAATGGCTTTGAACCTTCCGTCTTGCGTTCTGTCCCAGCCGTTGCGACAACTCCGGATTACTGATGATGCGTGACATGGCGCCGGCAAGCATATCGGGAGAATCGGATGGAATGAGAATGCCGTTCTCTCCAGCATCGATCACATCCGGCGTACCGCTGACCGAGGTGGCCACCACCGGCAATCCCATCGCCATCGCCTCCAGCAACGAGTTGGAAAGCCCTTCCCCTCGGCTGGGGAGGAGAAAGCAGTGAGCGGAGTTATACACATCGAGGATATTTTTCTCGAATGGGAAAAAGCGCACCGCATCCGTCACGCCCAACTCCCGGGCCATTGCGCGATAGTCATATTCCGGATAATCAATGCCGTATAGATCGATAACAAAGCGGCCGCCGAATCCATCCTGGTTCAACTTGCGTGCGGCGTGCAAGGTTGTATCGATTCCCTTCTGCGGATGCCGCCGGCCGATCAGGATAAAACGGATCTTCATGCGATCGGGGAATGGTGCCGTGCGCTGGAAATGGGCCGCGTCGACACCGTTGGAAATCCGCACCACGCGCTGCGCCGGAAACCCATAGCGCAGCAACTCCTGTTCTACTTCGCTGCTGACCGCGACAACCGCATCGGCCCTGTGCAGGATGCGCAATGCCTTTTCGAACAACTCGAATTTGGAGAAAGTGCAAAGATCGCCATATTCGCCGGTGCACGCAATCTTGATGATGCACTTTTTGCGGAAACAGCGCGCCACGACCACAGCCACGACGGCATGGGCGAATGCCATGTGTGCGTGCAGCACTTCATAGGTTCCCCGGCGTTTTACGAGGTAACGGAATGTGTTGGCATTGTCAAGCTTGACCCAGTAAGGCAGGCGGTAAGGGGCGCGGTGAATTTGAACGCCTTCGCAGGTCTCTTCCAGCGGAGCATCCGGGACTGTAAGCCAGGTGAGAATCTGCATCGCATGCCCCAGCTTGACCAGTTGCGCGGATAGGCGTTCCGCCTGCAGCTCGGCGCCGCCGACCTGGCCGGGACGAAAGTTGTGGATGATCATCATTCCGCGTGGTTTCATGGGATGGTTAACGCGTGTTCCGCCGGAACCGGCATAGTCTGGTCGATGAACATCAAATGCCACAGTTCGAGCATGAGCAGGTTCCAGATCAGGTACTGCCACGTCTCGCCGGACTGGTGGCGGTTGAGTATGCTCTCGATGTAGTCCCGACGGAAGTACCCGCGGCCGATCGCGCGCGCGTCGAGGAGCGTGTCGTAAGCCATCTCCTTCAACTCGTGGCGGAACCAGTGGTCGATGGGCACGCCAAATCCCATCTTCTTTCGATAGATTACTTCCTTCGGCAGGTAAGGCTCCACCGCCTTCTTGAAGATGAACTTGCTCTCGGTGCCGTCCTTCAATTTCAAATTCGCGGGGATGCGCGCAACGAACTCGAGAAAATGGTGGTCGAGCATCGGGGCGCGGAGCTCGAGCGCGTGCGCCATCGCCGCAATGTCGGTCTTGGCCATCAAAGTGTCGGGCAGGTACAGCCCGAGGTCCACATCGAGGGTCGCATCCAGGAAGTCGCGCGCGTCGGAATCACGATATTTATCCAGCATCAGGTCCACGGTACAGATGTCGCCGAGTTGGCGTCTGAATTCAGGCGTATACAGTTGCGTCTGATAATTTTCGTGAAAGTGGGTGATCCGGAGATAATAGAGCAACCGCTTCTGGTCAAGCGCTTTGAGGCGGCGAAATGAGCGGCGCCAGTCGTTCTTGAACACAAAGGATCGCAACACCTGGTCCGGGCGAGCAAAGCGCGAAAACAGGGATGGAAAGGCGGGCTGCAGGGCATATTCGCCCTGGTTCTGGTAGCGCGGATAGCCGGCGAAGTTTTCATCGCCGCCATCGCCGGTCAAGACAACGGTGACATACTCGCGCGCGAGTTTCGAGACATAGTAGGTCGGGATAGCAGATGAATCGGCGAAAGGTTCGTTGTAATGCCAGACGAGCTCCGGGAAAATGGCCTGGGCGTCCGGAGTGACCACAAATTCATGGTGATCGGTGCCGTAACGCTCGGCCACCATGCGTGCAAACGGCCGTTCGTCATATTCATCCGACGTGAAACCGATGGAAAAAGTTTTGACCGGCTGATCCATCAATCCCGCCATCAACGCGACAATGATGGATGAGTCAATCCCCCCGGAGAGAAACGCGCCGAGCGGCACATCGCTCATCAAGCGAATTCGAATCGCTTCGCGGAGCCGTTCAATAATCTCGTTCTGGAGGCTGGTCAGGTCGCCATCGCCATTCACCGTCAGCTTATTGCGATATGACAGCTTCCAGTATCGGCGAGGCGCCCCGTGTCCGTTCTTGATCAAGAGGGAATGTGCAGGCGGCAGCTTTCGGATGCCCTTAAATGCGCAGTAGGGCGAAGGGACCGACTGGTACGCGAGGTAATGATGGATTGCCTCGAGGTCCGGCTCCGGCTTGAATTCTGCATCCTGGAGAATGGCTTTGATCTCGGAGCCGAAGAGGAGGCGATCCTTCAGGAGCGCGTAAAACAGCGGCTTTTTGCCCTCGCGATCACGCGCGAGGAAAAGAGTCTGCTGCCTGTCATCCCAGATCGCGAAGGCGAACATCCCGCGCAAACGCTCGACACAACGTTCGCCTTCCTCTTCCCACAAATGAATGACGGTTTCAGTATCGGTCCGCGAGTGAAACGTGTGCCCTTTTTTGATCAGCTCTTCATGGAGCTCCGGATAGTTGTAGATTTCACCGTTCAGGGTGATCCACACGGTCCCGTCTTCATTGGACATCGGCTGGCGCCCGAGCGGGCTGAGATCGATGATGGAAAGGCGCGCCTGGCCAAGGCCGACGTTGTTTTTAATCCAGGCGCCGGCATCATCGGGGCCGCGGTGGCGGAGAACGCGGGTCATTTGATGCACCAGGCCCTCTGGTGCGTGCCGGGCTTGATCAAAATATAAGATTCCGCATATTCCGCACATTCCTGATTCCTTACTCTCCGGGACGCATCTGACGATCGACGGAAATTGTCGAACTATTTAGAATCAGATATTATGGTGATGATATTCCGAGGATGGATGTGTCGCCCCTTCAGGGCTCCTTCCTCATCTGCTCACAACCCCGGGCTCACGCCCGGGGCTATTATCTTTCCGCCCCTTCGGGGCTGGGAATCTTATTTCCGTCACTATATTTCATGATTATCAATTGGTACGAAAACGCCGGCGGATGAAAGCCCCGATGCGCACCAACAAGCGCGCCTCATATTCGCGCAATCGATCTTCCAGGATCGACTCGCGCTTCACCAGGTCGGCCTCGTGTTCAGCCAAGATCAAGTTGCGCTGCGCCAGACCGTTTTCGCGCTCAATCAGGCCGGCCTGCCGTCCGGTGAGAGTGGCGTCAAGCTGATTGAGCAAATGCTCGCGCGCCTCAAGGCGTTCCCGGAGTATGGGGCGTCCTTCACCGGACTCTTTCTCGACGAATACGATGGTATATTTCCGTCCATTGGTATTAGGATCGGAACCATCGGAGGTGGATAAGTAAAGAACGGATTTCCAGTGCGAATAGAGGCCGCCGCCCTGTTTGACGATTTCCTTATGCAGGCTGTGTGGAGAACCCAGCGGGTTTTGATCCTCGAAAAGCAATAGGGTGGAACGTGTCGGGTTTTGTTCGTCGTCCGCGATGGATTCGAGATCTGGAATATTCAAAAACCAACAGCGGCCATCACTCTTTTCGAAGCGGGTCTCGAGCCGGCGGATTTGCAGGGTCTCTCCGCCGCTGGCCAGGAAAGCGCGCAGCAATGCCAGGAACTGGTTCGGCCGGGCTTGTGCCGTCCGAAGTTCCTGGCCCAGATTCGATGCTTGGGCGCGCAGCATGCGCATTTCCAGGCTGGGCTGTGCGCCCGTATAGGGGAGCAAGGGATTCTCCGAAACAACCTGCGGAATGGGATTGCGCCATGCCGCGACGAGCAAATATTGCTCCCAATGATTCGGGCCAACGGGTTCCTGACGGATCAGGTCTCGCCACGGGCCAAAGGAATTCACGCTGGTCTTGAATCCGGCCGCGACCAGGATACCCAGCATCCTCCCGAATTGCGCAACATTGGTCTGGTCAAGGTGACATTCGATCAAGAGATTCTTGACCCTTTGCAGTCGGTCGCGCAGATGGTCGAGCACCGTATATTCGGCCCCCTCGATGTCCAGCTTTAGCAGGTCCACCGTACCGGAAAGGTAGTCGGCCAGATCAACCGTTCGGACGACGACCGTGTTGGGCGTCGCCGGCCCCTCTGCAATGATTTTGCTGCCGTCGATTCCCTCACACAGCCAGCGGGCTTCGCCTTGCCGGATCCAGGCCGCAGCTTCGACGACTTCCACATCGGTGGCTCCATTGCGGGCGAGGTTGCTCCTCAACAGCGGCGCGAACTGCGGATCAGGTTCAAAGGCGACAATTTTTGCCCGGGGAAAACAGCGCTTGTAATGGAGCACACTGAAACCGATGTTGGCGCCGCAGTCGAGGATGACAGGCTGGTCGTTGTCCGGAGATAAATCGTTCAAACGCCGGATGAGGATCTGGTCGATGAAGGTGGCCAGGGCCGGACCACAGGCATAATCCAAAGACCACCCGAGGAGCTCAATCCTGCCAGGGCGTATGACCGGTTCATACCCGAACTTCGAAATCACGTACTCGTATGCGTCGAGACTCTGTTCGAGACTCACCTGGGCAGGCAAAGATCCCTCTTTTGGCATACTCAAACTCTCATTTCCCCAAATTCATGGGTATCAGGGATACGGTATCCTGAAGAGGGATTATTCACGAAAATCCCATGGAGCGCAACCCACGGTTCGCATTCCCTGCGATTCAGACAGTGGGCATGGAAAGTAGAAATCGATCATCTTTTCACCGCGAAGACCTCAGAGACCGCAAAGCTGACTCCCAGACCCGCCCGGGGGCTGCCTTCGGCCGTCATTCTCGGCCGTGAACGGCGGAAAAGCTGCGCCGACTCTTGCTCTTCAGCCTGCACTCATCGGCTTTTCCGCCGCTCAAGGCCGAGAATGGCGCAACGCGAAGCGTTGGCCCCCGGGAGTGAAGAATCGCATTGTCCTCTTTGCGGTCTTTGAGGTCTTCGCGGTGCGATCTTCTCCACTGTCTGAATCGCAGTCCGCATTCCATGAATTATGGTGACTGTTCCCGTAATTCCCATATACTTTGCGGACGGACATGCGAAAAATCTTTCATCTCATTTCCAGCCTCGATACCGGAGGAGCCGAAATGTTTTTGTTCCGGCTCCTTGCCGCTTTGAACCGGGAGCGGTTCGAGTGCAGCGTGATCTCGCTGCTCGAACCGGGGCCGGTGGGGATGCGCATCAGGGAACTGGGGGTCGAGGTCCGCTCGCTCGGGTTGAAACGCGGCGCTGTTTCGCCTGCCGGACTGGTCAGGCTGACTCGCTGGTTGCGGCAGGACCGGCCGGATCTTCTGATGACGTGGCTTTACCATGCCGATTTGCTCGGCCTGATGGCGGGAAAACTGGCCGGAGTGCGCGACATCGCGTGGAACTTGCGGGCCGCAGACATGGACATGTCCAGGTATCGCTCCCTTTCAGGCTGGATCCGCCGGTTGGGCACGAAGCTTTCTTGCTATCCGTCTGCAGTTATCGTGAATTCAGAACGAGGGAAATCTTTCCATGCGGAGATAGGTTATCGGCCGCGCGCATGGGTGCTGATCAGAAACGGCGTCGATCCCTCGGAGTTTAAACCGGATGACAAGGCCCGGGATTGTGTACGAAGTGAATTGGGCCTGCGGTCGCAGGATACTCTTGCCGGCCTGGTGGCGCGCTTTGATCCCATGAAGGACCACGCCAATTTCATCGCAGCCGCAAAACACGTGGCCCAGGCAGACAATACGGTGCACTTTGCCTTCGCCGGCAAGGGTATGGACAACCATAACCGGGAGCTTGCGGCTGCCCTGGATTACAGGCAGCTTGCCGGCCGCGTTCATTTGCTCGGGGAACGCCGGGACGTTCCCCGTTTTACGGCGGCGTTGGATATCGCCTGCTCCGCCTCCCGCAGCGAGGCATTTCCGAACACAGTGGTGGAGGCGATGGCCTGTGGGGTAGTCTGCGTTGCTACCGATGCCGGCGATACGCGGCAGATTCTGGGAGACGAAGGCATCATTGTCCCGCGCGGGGACCCGGAAGCTCTGGCTCAGGGTCTTCTGCACGCCATAGCCATGGGATCGGCAAAGAGACTGGCTCTGGGCCGCGCCGCGCGCGAGCGGGTGCTGCAGAACTTCACCATGGAACGCTCCGTGCGGGAATATGAGAATTTCTTCGCTCGCTTTGGCGTGTAAAGTTTGAGGAGTTGAATACCTGCAATGTGCGGCTTGACTGGTTTCCTGCAGCCCTCCGTGACGACGACGGACACTCTCCGTGATCAGGTCATGCGCATGGCAGACACGCTGGCGCACCGCGGCCCCGACGATGCCGGTTTCTGGGTGGATACACCGGCGGGACTGGCATTTGGCTTCCGCCGCCTTGCCATCATCGATTTGTCCGCAGCGGCCCACCAGCCGATGCTTTCCGCTGACGGGCGATTCGTTCTCGTCTTCAACGGCGCGATTTACAACTTCCGCGATTTGCGCGCCGATCTGGAGAAGCACGGAGTGCGCTTCCGCAGTACTTCGGACACCGAGGTTTTGCTCGAAGCTGCAGCCTTCTGGGGAGTCGAATCGGCCTGTAGGCGCCTCTGGGGCATGTTTGCAATTGCCCTTTGGGATCGGGTGGATCGCATCCTCTACCTGGCCCGCGACCGCCTGGGCAAAAAGCCGCTTTACTACGCCGACGCGGGTGGGGTGTTTCTATTCGCCTCGGAACTCAAAGCCTTGCGCGCTCATCCGGCGTTTGATGCCACCATCAGTCGCGACGCACTTGCGGGTTATCTGCGCTATGGCTATGTGCCCGCGCCCTATTCGATCTATCAATCGGCCCGCAAACTCCTTCCGGGCCACATTGCCCTGGTTCGAACAGAGCAGCCGACAGAAGTCCGCTCTTACTGGGATGCCGGTAAAGTAGCTCAAGAGGGATTGGGCCTCCGGCTCGACCTTAATGAGAAGGAAGCCGTACGGGATCTGGAGTCGTTGCTGCTGGATGCGATCGGCCGCAGGATGATTTCTGATGTTCCTTTAGGAGCCATGCTTTCCGGAGGCATCGACTCATCGGTCGTCGTAGCGCTGATGCAGCAGCTCAGCACGCGCCCCGTCCGGACCTTTACCATTGGCTTCAGCGAAGCCGCGTATAACGAAGCGGTGGCCGCGAAAGCCGTCGCAGCGCATCTGCACACCGAACATACCGAACTGTATGTGACGCCCGAGCAGGCGCAAGAGGTCATCCCGGACCTGCCGCGGTATTATGACGAACCGTTTGCCGATTCCTCCCAGATTCCCACGTTTCTCGTCTGCCGGATGGCGAGAAAACATGTGACCGTATGTCTCTCCGGCGACGGGGGAGACGAGCTGTTCGGCGGATACACGCGCTACATGATCGCGCAACGGATCTGGAATCTCATGCGCCGGTCGCCCCCGGCTGCCCGCCGTCTCACGGCCGAAGCCATCCAGGCCGTTCCGACAAGGATGTGGGACCTGATCTATCAAGGCTTGGCTCCCTTGCTGCCGGGTCGTTGGCGGCAGACGCTTCCCGGCGATAAAGCGCACAAGCTCGCGGCATTGCTGGCGGCTGCCAATCCGGACGGCCTCTATCGCAGCCTGGTGAGTGTCTGGAAGAATCCCAACGACCTGGTGATCGATGGAAGGGAACCAAACACCATTCTGGATGACCCTGATTTGCGCGAGCGTTTTCCTGACTTCACAGAGCGCATGATGTTTTGTGATCTCGTAACGTATCTGCCCGACGACATCCTTGTGAAGGTGGACCGTGCCAGCATGGGCGTCAGCCTCGAAGCCAGGAGCCCCCTGCTTGATCATCGGGTTGCCGAGTGGGCTTGGAAACTCCCCTTGAGTTTCAAGCAGCGCAGCGGCAAATCCAAATGGCTTTTGCGCCAGGTGCTTCGCCGGCATGTTCCGCCACACCTGGTCGAAAGACCCAAAATGGGATTCGGCATACCCCTCGGAGCCTGGCTGCGGGGCAGTTTGCGTGATTGGTCGGAAGAGCTGCTCCAGGAGAAGCGCTTGCGCGAAGGCGGGTTCTTGAGACCCGAACCCGTGCGGAGCGCATGGGCCGACCATCTCGCCGGAAAACGGAAAGCGGATCATGCTCTATGGGCTGTTCTCATGTTTCAGGCGTGGTCGGATGCTCAAAGGCCGTAGACAAAAATCGACCAGAATTGCGCCCGAACGACGGATTGCATTGATTTGACACATTCCGTATCAATGGCATTCAGAGGAGAGCTTTTGACCCCCTGCGAGAGCGCATGCAAGATGAGGCGATGATTATCCCTGAAACTGTCCTCGTGACCGGTTCGACCGGGTGTGTGGGTCCGCGAGTGGTCCGTGTGTTGCGTGCCGCAGGGTGTCGTGTGCGCACTCTCTCCCTTGAAGCGCCTGCAGCAGGATTAATGCCCGAAGATGTCGATGTGCGCATCGGGGATATCAGGGACGTGACGGCTGTCAGGTCCGCGATGAAAGGTATGGATGCGGTGGTGCACCTTGCGGCTCTGCTCCACGTGCTGGATCCGCCTTTATCCATGCGCAAGGAGTATGAACGCGTCAACGTGGATGGAACAGCTGCGATCATGGAGGCAGCGGCGCGGGCCGGGACGAAACGGGTGGTGTATTTCAGCACGATTTCGGTTTACGGCGGGCTGCGGGGAGAAATCTTGTCTGAAGCCAGCCCAACCCGGCCGGATACGTTTTATGCCATGACCAAGCTAGAAGCTGAGAAGATCATACTCGGCGCTTCCGCAGCCGCCGGCAAAGTCAACGGAACCGTATTGAGGTGCGGTGCCATTTATGGGGCGCGCCTCAAGGGCAACTATCAGCAACTGGTGCAGGCTTTGGCGAAAGGACGATTCATTCCCGTTGGAGATGGCACCAATCGCCGCACAATCCTCTACGTCGACGATGCCGCGCGCGCGGCGTTGTTGGCCGTAGGCCATCCTGTTGCTGCCGGGAAAATATTCAACGTCTCCGATGGTCAATTCCACACCATCCGGGAGATCATCTCCGCTATCTGTCTCGCCCTTGGGAGAAAGCCCCCCGCCGTTTCCGTTCCGCTGGGATTGGCGCGATGCGTGGCAGGCACTCTCGATGGCGCCGCACAACTGATCGGGCGCAAGCCTGCCTTTGGAGCTAGGCTCAAAAAGTATACGGAAGATGTCGCCGTCAGCAGCGAGCGCATCCGGATGGAACTGGGTTTCGCACCGGAATTCGATCTGGTGGCAGGGTGGCGAGAGGCCATTACCGGGATGCGCGCATTGGGAACGCTGCCGCTGGGATAACCCGAGGATGTCTACGGGTGTTTCTTCGCCGGTTGCGCCGGCCTCTGGGTGCCGTCGCCCAGTTTGACAATTTTGCGCGTCTTCATGTTGTAAACATCACCGGCAGAGAGCACGTAATAGGGTTTTTCCCAGGGTTGGTAGAGCCTGGTAGTGTCGTGAATTGCGACTTTCCAGGTGCCCATGACCTCGAAGGTGTCCCCCTTGACCACGATCGCCGTGTCTTCCGAAAGCCCGATGCCGAGCAGGTCAGGAAATTTCTTGATGACCGGGATCAGATCATCCCAACGGTTCCGCGCGTTGATGTGCTGGTCGATGGCTGAGCGGCGCAGAAAACCGAATGCCGCCTGATGCTCCGGCTCGGGGGCCATCATGACGTCGGGACCTGATATGGCTCCCCGCACCAGATAGGCGCCCTGGATGGTCGCGCCTGCGGAAGAGCCTGCAATCACGCCTCCGCGCTCCAGCACCTTGTGAAATTCCTTGAAGGTCAGCGTGTTGGCATAGGAGTCGACGCAGTTCCATTGCCGGCCGCCATCGAACCATACGGCATTCGCCTTCCTCAAATTCTGTACGAACTCCTCGGTATTGGCGACCTTGGGGTCATGCGTGTGCAGCATAGTGACGTTCTTGAGTCCGCGCTTTTTCCAGGGGGCGACTACGTCTTCCTCTTTGTATACACGAATAGTCCCGTCGGGGTTTTTGTTTCCGCCGGCGGTGGGGACGATCACGAAATTGGCATCCGGTCCGCCTGCGAGCTGGATAAAGCGGTCGTAGATCGCCTGATTTTTCAGGTTGCCGCCGACGATGACCAGGGTGCCGTTCGGCGGTCCGTATTCGGGCGCTTCCTGGCTGAATGCTGCCGCAACGATCAGCAATGCAAAAACAAAGGCACTCTTCCGATAAAGGCTTCGGCTCCTCAACATCACTCCTCCCTCGAAATCAAGAGTCAGAAAAATCCCGGCGCAGAGGCCGCAGAGATTCTGTAAATCATGATTAGGTTTAATCGCGTTTGAGACTGGCCCGCGCCTGCTGGTAGGCTACGAAACCGTCGTGTCGATCCAATTTGGCAAGTTCGAGTATTTCCGGGCTCGGCGTGTACTCGGGCACGATTTCCTTTAGTTTGGTCACAAGCCCATGAACATTCTTGGCGCTGACCATAGCGGCAAGCTCATCCAGCCACGCTTGAACCCGTCCGGCATCGGACATGCCACCATCGAGTACGCGGATTTTTTCGTGGGCAGTCGGCTTCAGACCTTCCATGTCGAACTTCAACTCTTCGTATAGCTTCTCTCCCGCGCGCAGGCCGGTGAAGACGATCGGGATGTCCGTCTCGGGTTCCAATCCCGAAAGCTTGATCAGGTCGCGCGCCAGATCCACGATCTTCATGGGTTCTCCCATGTCCAGCACGAAGATTTCCCCGCCCTTTCCCATGGTGGAGGCTTGCAGCACGAGCTGCGCGGCTTCCGGGATGGTCATGAAGTAGCGCCGGACGTCGGGGTGGGTAATCGTAACAGGTTTGCGGCTGGCGATCTGCTTTTCAAACAGAGGGACTACACTTCCATGGCTGCCGAGCACGTTGCCGAAGCGCACGGAGACAAAATGGGTGGACCGCTCCTGTTGTCCGAGAATCAGGATTTCGGCCACACGTTTGCTGACGCCCATGATGTTGCACGGGTTGACAGCCTTGTCGGATGAAATCATGACAAAGTCCTCGACCCCGCACTGTCCTGCGATCAGCGCAACATTGTAGGTGCCGAAAACATTGTTGGTCACCGCCTGGAAGCAGTTCCTTTCCATCATGGGGACATGCTTATAGGCTGCAGCGTGGAATACCGATGCCGGCCTGTGGGTCGAGAAGACTTCCCGCAACAGGTTCACGTCCAGTATATCCCCCAGAATGGGGACGCGCGCCAGCTTCGGGAACTTTTCGGCGAATTCGATGTCTAGCCAGTGAAGGTCGGTTTCCGACCGGTCGAAAAACACCAACTTTTCCGGATCGAAGCGCGCGATCTGCCGGGCCAACTCAGATCCAATGGAGCCGGCCGCGCCCGTAATCAGAACCACCCTTTGCTGAAATTTCTGCCGGATCTTCGCTGAATCGAGGCGCACCGGCTCTCGCACTAGCAGGTCTTCGACTTTCACCCGCCGCAGCAAGCCTACCGAGACGGATCCTGAAATAACGTCTCCCAGCGCTGGCAGCGTCTTAAAATCAACCTTGCACTCGATGCAGGCATTGATGATCCGTTGCATCTGCTTGCCGGTGGCCAATGGCATGGCGATCAGTATCTGGGAGACTTCGTGCTCATTCACTACCCGCAACAGATCGTCGGTTTTGCCCAGAACCCTGACGCCAAGGATGCGCTCCCCCCTCTTGGCGGGATCATCATCTATGAAACCGACCAGGTTATACCCCAGGGCATTGTTGTTCTTGAGTTCACGCGCGATGGCGGTGCCGGCGCGCCCGGCGCCGATAATCAGCGCATTTGCCTGGGCCATCTGCAGCTGCGCCGACTCGGTATAGGCGCGGACCGCGAACCGCATCCCGCCTATGACCACGACCGTGAGCACGGCATCGATGATAAAAACCGATCGCGGATAACCAATCAACCCCCGCGAGATGTAGATGACTCCCACAAGCAATAAAGCGCTCGTGAGTGCAGCCTTGATGATGTCGAACAGGTCGCTCATGCCGACGTAACGCCACCAGCCGCGGAACAACCGGAAATAGGCGAAGGTTGCAAGCTTGATCGCGAGGACGATGGGCAGTGTCTCGATGAAGACCGCTGGGAATGGCGCGCTCAGATTGAAATCAAAGCGCAACAGGAAGCTGAGGTAATAGGTAAGTGCCAGCAGTATAGTCTGGGAGAGAGCGATGATGATCTTGCGATATTTCAAAATTCGCGAACGCACTTCAGAATTCCCCTCGCTCAGGTCCGCTCGAAAGTGACTAGGCGCGATTTGGCGCCACTTGCCGCCGGCGCTCATGAATTGCCACAAATATCCATAATCCCAGACACAGGACCGGCAGGGCAAGCAGGCAATTTACCTCGCCGCCTACCACGCGTGCGGACCAGACTTGTGCCAGGAGGCCTCCCGCCAGCGCCAGGCCCGAATATAATAGCGCAATCCGGGCATGGCCAGTCTCGGCCGTGCTCATGCGCTGGTAGAGATGGGACCGGTGCGAAACGAAGACGTTTTCACGCCTGCGCAGGCGCCGGATGAATGTGAAAGAGGTGTCAAACACAAAGGGCCAGACCAGCAGCAATCCAACTACCGGAACCCCAGGGCTGCGCTGGCTGAAAAAACCATACATCACAGGCAAAACCGCCAACGTGTAACCCAAAAACGCGCTGCCCACGTCCCCCATGAAGATGCGCGCGGGCGGCCAGTTGTGGAACAGGAATCCCAGGCTGCTGCCGGCCGTAGCCAGACCAAGGCCGCTCACTAGCGATTGATCCGTCTTCCAGCCCAAGAGCGCCCATCCAAGGCCGCCCACCAGTGCTTGTACGCCGGCGATTCCATCGGTGCCATCCATGAAATTGTAGGCATTGGTAAGCCCCACGATCCAGACGGCCGTCAAGAGAGCCCCCCACCATCCCAGCGTGATCGACCCGACGAGAGGCAAAGCCAGAGTGCGCCAGTAGCCAAGACCCCCAATCACAATGACCGCTGCGCCCAAATGAACGCCAAGCCGAATCGAGCTGGGGAGTGGGCGCAAATCGTCGAGCCAGCTGATCACCGCGACCAGAAGCGCCCCTGTCGCATACGACAGGTACGGCAGCCACATAGAACGGAGATCGGAGGCGGCGGCGAGTACCCAACCGCCCAGCAAGGTGACGACCACAATGACCAGACCGCCGCCCCTTGGTGTCGGCCGGGTGTGAGAGCTGCGTTCATTCGGGATATCGAGGACTTGCCGCCTTACCGCCCAAGAGCGGAAAAATGCGACACCACAATAAGTTGCGGCAACGGTAATGCACGCGAGAATTACTGGCATCGATATCGGCAACATCTTCTGCCGGCTGCCTCCAGGTACTGGCTAGGGAGCCACATGCCCTCACGGCGGCGGGAAAAGGCGCCCGCCGTAGATTGCGGCTCTAGGGGCGAATGGCACTTAGTTAAGAAACCCCGAAGGGATTTAACAGCGCCAGCTCAAGGCGCAAGCCCTGGGAGAATGCGGGAACAAAGAGTGAAAGAGCCCTGGAAGGGCGAAACAGCCTGTGCCGCCCTTACAGGGCTTCACTCGGACTGCACCATTTCCCCAGGGCTTGCGCCCTGGGCTTTCACTGTTTGACCCTTTCAGGGTGATGTACCTGCCTGAACTCATTCGCTGAAGCTTAACTAAGTGCCATTCGCTCTAGGGGCTGCATGATCGACCTGCCCATTGTGCATCGCCCTCCCGATGCAGAGCCACAAGCATAGCGAAGTCAGAGTGATGAAGGAAATCCCGCCGATCGAGTCTGAACTGTCATGATAGGAATGACCCAGGCCGGTGTCAACCAAATTACTTGAAGCCGGCAGCCTGAACTTGCTGCCGCTATCCGTGATCCGTGAAATCTGTCGCCGGCAGTTTTTCACAGCCAAGGTTAACGATCATGGGTCGGCTGTGCAGGATCTTAAGGCTGTAAGATATTGCAAAGCAATGAAATAAGACACAGCCAAAGCATCAAGCCCTAGAAAACCACAAGTGTCTCACGAAATTTCCACAGGTTTTCCACAGCAATCTCATAAGGCTGCCAACGAGGCAGAGATCGCATCCTGCTTGCCATGATTTCCAAAAAGGGTTAGCGTGCTGGGAACGAAGTGAACCCTATGTTACCCGGCCGCGTAGATGAAGATGCGGGCTAAGAAATTCCAGCTCCTAATGGGCATGGAGATACGATGGCTGCCAACCTAGAATCCTTGTCCCATGCGCCTGACCGCGTGGGCTGATCCGGCCGGCAAGACCGTGTGCTTTTCGACACTCTATTTGCGGTGGGTGGACCCACCGGACCGGCATAACGGCTGAACTCCATGGCCCAAGAAGGAATTCCCGACGAACCCGCCTCTTGCGAGACCGACGACCTGATGAAGCAGGTCCAGCGAGGCGACATGTATGCGTATCAGGAACTCGTCCGGCGCTACCAGAAAAAGGTCTTTCGGGTCATCAGCACCTATGTGCGCAATCCCGAAGATGCCATGGAAGTGCTTCAAGACACCTTTCTCAAGGTCTATACCGCCCGCCACACCTGGGAAAACCGCTTCTCATTCGCGGGTTGGCTCTACCGGATTGCCATCAATGCCAGCATCGATCGTTATCGCAGATCCGACCGTGGGCGGACCTCGTCGCTGGAGGAAATAATGGAGAAGCCGTCGCAACAATCTGTGACCGTAAGCCCGGCAGGAGGCCCGATTGACCAAATGCACGAGCTCGAGCGACGGCGTCTGCTCGAGGCAGCCGTGCGCCGCTTGCCGCCGCGGCAGCGCGAGGTCGTCTCCTTGAGATTTTTCGGCGACATGAGGCTGGAGGAAATCGCCGCGCTGCTCGACTGCCCCCTGGGCACGGTCAAATCCAACCTTCACAAGGCGATCATGGGGCTCAAAGGTATGCTCCTCGCACAGAAGGGAGCGTTGATTTATGACTAGCTGTGAAATGATCCGGGAAAAGCTCGTCCTTTATGTTGATGGGGCGCTCGAGTCGGAAGAGAAACGCCAGGTGGATGAGCATCTATCAGCCTGTGCCGGTTGCAGCGCGGAGGCTGATGAGATCGGCAGGATCCGGGCATGGCTGGCTGATCCTGAAGTGTTCGCGCCGGAGCAGGATCTGACATGGCAGCTCCTCCCCGAAAAGCTCGCCAGCCGCGCCGGTCTGCTCCAGGACGGAAAGCGCGGCTGGGCCGGCCTGAGCCTGGCCAAGTGGGCCTGTGTTGCTCTTGCGATCCTCCCGCTCGCCATCGGACTGATCTGGACGCTGCGCTACCAGGCGATCGCGCCGCCGGCACCCGCGCCGGCCCTGGCGGCCGCGGGCAACGAAGCGTTTCTGGCCCGCATGCATACCGCCTATGCACGCGAGGCCACGGCACAATACCTCTCCGGATGCCACGACCTCCTGCTGGATTTTATCAGCGCCGACAAAACGTGCGTGAGCGACCGATATGACGTTTCGTCGGAAGTCACGCGCGCGCGCCAGCTCTTGCAGGAGAAGCAGATGCTTGATGCCGAACTGCGTGTCCCCGATGTGGCGCGTGCCAAGGCCTTGTGCGATGAACTGGAAAGCTTCCTGGTCAGCCTGTCGATGGCGCAGGAATGTGAAACCGGCGATGCGGTCCACAGCATGGAGCAATTCATCGAAAGCAATCAGCTGTTGCTGCGCATTAATCTAATGCAATCAGGAATCTCGTAGATTATGGGGGGATTTCGGTAGAGGGGTTGGGATTGACGATTGACGATTGAGAAGCAACTTCTAATTGGACCGGCAGTCGTAGAATGGATGGTGAGGATGATAAACATGGGGAGATGGATGAACAAAGAATTACGATTGACGATTGAAAAACCTATCCCCATTCATTGGACAATCGTCAATCGTCAATCGTTACTCCCTCCAGGGGGTTGCCAATGAAGAGTGTGGTATTGAGGATGCTGATTCTGCTTACGGCAGTCGTGCTGGGTGCGGGCATGCTCCGGGCCTCCGTTGCGACGAAGGACCAGGTGATGCTCAATCAGGCGAAGATCCTGATGATGGAGCAGAAATGGGAAGAAGCGCGCCAGGTTTTCCAGCGTCTGATCCGCGAGTTTCCTCAAAGCGGCCTTTTGCCTCAGGCCTATTTCCATTCCGCCTATTGCCTGCGGTTGCAGAACAAATCTGAGGAAGCGCTGCCGGCCTACGAACTGTTCCTGCAGAAGTTTTCCAAGGAACCCTTCCTTGCCGCGGAAGCGGGGAAAGCCGTCGTGGATCTGGCGGTCTCTCTTGTCGAGCAGGGGAAAACTGCCTATCGCAACCGGTTGATTGCGGCATTGGCAAACCCGACCAAGGAAGTGCGATATTTTGCCGCCATCCGTTGCAGTTACTTGAAGGATCGCGAGCTGAACGCCTTGTGTGTCCCCGTTCTCAAAGAGATCCGGGCCAAAGAAAAGCAGCCAGATCTCGTGAATCCCGCTTCGATCGCCCTGCTGCGGATCGATCCTGTAGCCCTGGCTCAGCCGGAATCGCCGAAACAGACCAAAGGCGTGCCCAAGCAGACAGATGCGACCGTCAAGATGTTCTATATTCAGATCTTCGAAAACGGCGAGAACAAGCCGCCCACCGTTGAAATGAATTTTCCGATGAGTTTTGCTCAGCTGGCCATTCTGGCGCTCGACGAACCCACGAAAGCGGAGCTCCGCAAAAAGGGTTTCGACATCGAAAACATCTGGGATAGCCTGAAAAGACTGAGTTCCACCAATATTCTCACTATCCGCAACGGCCCGAAAGTGGTCAAGCTCTGGATTCGATAGATCTTCGCCTGAACTGAAAAAGTTGTTGCAATCCAATTTCAAATAAATATGCTAGGGGCATCCAGGTCATCCCTGCCTGGACACTGTTTACCCCGATCATCGCTCGACAGTGCCTCACCCAGGAATGCACCTGGAATCAATGAGTCAATCTGCATAGCCCTGCTGCCAGATTGTCAGTGAAGCCTTGCGCTGACTCGCCGGAGGTGTAATCCAGTGATGAAGCATCCCTTATCTGTGCGCCTCGTGACGGGGGCGATCCTTGTCATCATTACTATTGTGTCCCGGGGTGTTACCGAATCCGGGTTTGCCCAGAAAAAGGAGCGGCCGGCTTCAGCGGTTGAGTTGACCTGCAAGATTGTGGGCATGCCGGAAGATCATCCGCGCTCTGTCTGGCTGATCGAGCTATGCAATGCGGCGGGCGCGCCTTTGCGACGGGCCTTGCGCATGGTTGGGGACACTGTTCATTTCAAGAACCTGTTGCCGGGCATTTATCGAATCTATTTGTCCGGGAAGGGGGGCCGCCGGAGTGTCGAATCGATCGATTTGAGGCCGGGTGCTGATCCGCAGAACATGCAATTCGCCAAGGAAGTGAAGGTACCCAGGGCGGCCGCCCAAATCACGGGCCTGCACCAGGTCAACGTACGCGCGCTGGCGGTTCCCAAAGAGGCCCGCCAGCATATGCAGCAGTCGGAAAAGGATCAGCTCGATGGTAACGAGGCTGCGATGGTCAAGCACCTGAAGGAGGCGATCAAGATCTACCCTGATTATGCCGATGCGTGGAACAATCTGGGCGCCTATTACCATCGCGCCGGGGATTATGAGCAGTCGATCCGGAGCTTTACCAAGGTTACGGAGCTGGATCCCGACTTCCACGTGGGATGGATGAATCTAGGCGGCAGCCTCCTGGCGATCGGGAGGTACCAGGAGGCGCTGGAGGCAAATAAAAAGGCCCTAAAGCTGGGGCCCGACGATGCCATAGCCAATGCGCAGCTCGGCTTGAGCCACTACTACCTGCACGATTACGCCCAGGCCCGGGAGCGCTTTAAGCGTGTGCTGGCACTTGATCCGGCCTTTCCGGATGCGCCCCAATTGTTTCTCGCTCAAATTGCGCTAGGGGAAGGGGCCTTTGCCGAGGCTATGGAGTACCTGCATGGCTACCTGGAGTTGCATCCAAATGCGCCAGACGCGGCGCAGGCGAGGCGCACGCTGGCCGCCCTCTCAAATGGGATGATCGTTGCGCTGGATGTGATTCGCAAGTGACATGACGCGCACCCGTGCGCATGAAAATTAATGGCCTTTTTAAGGCAGCCACGAATGACACGAATGGATAAGAAGTTCGTGTCATTCGTGGCTGCTTTTGCAGTTTTAGGCGAGTTATTTTCGGAACAGGGGGCGCAGAGGCCGCAGAGCACGCTTGTCTGCTCGCTGAATATCAACTAAATGCCATGCTACCCTTCGAGCGCGAGCACGCTGCGCAGCGCGGAGAGCAGCAGCAGGACGATGTTCTCGGTGCTGTTTGTCCCCATCAGGCCCACGCGCCAGATTTGCCCCTTGAGGGAGCCGAGACCGCTGCCGATCTCGATGTTATGCTGATTGAGCAGGCGGGAGCGGACGCGCGCATCATCGACTCCGGGCGGGATCCTGACGGTATTCAGTGACCAGAGCCGATGCTCGGGCGCAACCAGCATTTCCAGCCCCATGGTTTCGATGCCGGCCACGAAGGCCTTACTGTTGCTCTCGTGCCGCCGCCAGCGTACCTGCAGCCCTTCCTCCAGAATGATGGCAAGCGCTTCACGCATGGCGTAGGTCATCAAAGCCGGCGCGGTGTGATGGTACACCCGCTCCGAGTTCCAGTACTTGTCGAGGAGCTGCACGTCGAGATACCAGGTTCTGGGCGGTTTTTTGCGCGTGCGCATCTTCTCCAGGGCGCGTTCGGAGAAGGTGACGGGTGCCAGTCCCGGAGGTGCGCCGATTCCTTTTTGGGTGCAGGAATAGCTGGCATCGATACCGTTGCGGTCGATGCCGACCGGGTGGGCGCCGAGTGAGGTCACAGAGTCCACGATCAGAATGGCATCCCGCACATCCCGCAACGTTTTCAGCTCCTCAATGGGATTGCGCATGCCCGTGGAAGTTTCGGCATGAACCATGGCGAGGATGCGGGCGCTCGAGCTCCTATACACATCGCGAACGCGCTGCATGTCGAACGGCTTGCCCCAATCCGCGTCGACCCGCACAACCTTGCCGCCCCAGCGTGCCGCCAGGTCGGCCATGCGCTGTCCGAAGAAGCCGTTGACGCATACGACTATCTCTTCGTCCGCTTCGATCAGATTGGCGAGACAGGCTTCCATGCCTGCGCCTCCAGTGCCGGGGACCGCGAAGGTCACGCGGTTTGCAGTTTCGAACACTGCGCGCAGCAGGGATTGAACCTCGTTCATGCACTCGAAATACACGGGATCCATATGGCCGAGAAGAGGCGCCAGCATAGCCTGCAGGACACGAGATTCAACATTGCTCGGACCCGGTCCCAGCAGGATTCTCTGTGGTGGATGGAATGATTGCGTCATCGTCTGTATACCTCCGCGCGGATCATAACACATACTCAGTACTGAGTGCTGAGTGCTGAATACTGAGTGGTGAATGGAGCTTATAAATGCAAACCGCCTGTGCCAATCAAAGATTTGATTGTCATCTACGCAGCACTCAGTACTCAATCTCCGTGGTTGGGATGTGCCGGCTCGCCTTGCGCACCGAGTGACGCTTTTTTGCTTCGAGACGCCGCTCGCGGCTTACCGGTTTGGGTTGTGTAGGGACGCGCTTCTTCGGTTTGATCAATGCCTGAACGATCCAGTCGTGGACCTTGCGCCGGGCATCGTCCAGGTTGCGCTGCTGATCGCGCGTCCGTTGGCTGGTCACCAGCAGCCTGCCGCTGCTGTCCAATCGTTTTGCCACCAGGTGCAGCAATCGCTGCCGGCTTTCGGCCCCCATTCCCTGAATGCGGTCGAGATCGACATGCATCTCGACCTTGGTGGAGACTTTGTTGACATTCTGTCCACCCGGGCCGGAGGCGCGCACAGCCCGCACCTCGAGTGCATCGCCCGGCACCAATACTCCCCCTTCCACAAAGATCGAATCTGGCATAGCTCCCCCAGGATATTGACGATTGACGATTGACGATTGACGATTGAAAAACCTCTCACCTCTCCATGGTAAATCGTCAATCGTCAATCTTTTCATAATGCTGCAACCGGGTGTTGCCGATACATAGGATGCCCACTGAAGCGCCTGCCCCTCGGCACCGACCTGCCAGAATTCTGGCTGATTGAGATTGGTCCGGTCGAACCCGAAGGATGTATGTCATTGAACATTACTGATGCGATAAACGCAACCCCTTCACAGGCATTGTCGCGCTCGCCTGCGAATGCCGCGCAACCCGTCAAACGTTCCGCCGGCCAAACGCCCGACGGCTCGGATTCCATAGCCAAGCCGAGAAGCTTGCCGGATGAGCCGGATCGCCCGGCCATTCGAGCCTACCCGACGGTCTCAACGGAGGACTCTCTCCGGCGATTGCCGGAAACGATTGAACGGGTCCGGTACAAAAGCCGCGCGCGGAAAGCAGCGCCCGAGGACTCCGATCCCGAAAATGCGCAGAATGCCGGACCGGCGCAGAAAACGCGCTCTCCTTATGATCCTCCGCCCACCAGGCAGCGCGACCTCGACGTGCTCGCCTGATCATGCAAAAGCAGTCACGAAGATCACAAATAGGTACTACTTGCGTACAAATCTTTGCGGTAAAACAAAGAAAAGCAAAAGATCAACGCAGAGGTCGCAGAGAAAAGTCATTCAAAAGCAAAAAATCCTCTGCGGCCTCTGCGTTAAGGCTTTTAGGTTGCGCATATTCCGCACCGTGTTCTTCGTGGCTGGCGATACAGGAACAGCAATTCATGATTACAGCAGATCGAAAATGGAAGATGCCTTCGAGCCGCGCAGAAGAGCGTGCAGTCGCAGCGCATCCATGTCGGTCAATAGCGCCAGGAAGTTGCACACGCCGCGCGCGGCTTCGACCTCCCCTTTGCCCATCGACTCCTCGATAATCGGCCGATAGTAGCGCGGGAAGACCGCGTCGCTCTTTTTCTCCACCAGTTCTCCAACCAGCAGGTAGAACAAGTCGTGGAGGATCTCTTTCCCTTTGGTGGTCATCGCCGCGACGCGCGGATCGGTGATCACCGCTTCCCAAATGACGGATTTGCACAGAGCCGATAGTATTCTGGATTCAACCGGCACGATCAGAGACCAGGCGTAGTCGGATCGCTGCACGCCGGACCGCGGCCGCACCGTAACCTCGGTGACCAGTTCGTTGAGAATGTTCCGGAGCGCCTCCTTGCGATGGGCCCGCTCGTCCCCGCTTTCCGGGGGGCGTATGCGCCGCTTCAGCGCGCGCAGCTGCTCGCGGATTTCGTTCAGGGCCAGCCGCGGAACTGCTTCGCTTTCGCGGGTTTCCTCATAATGCTGCAGCACGCGCTGAGCGAAGCGGGCATCCGTGAGATCCCCGGGCCGCAGAAATTGGGCTTGCAGCGCGTCTTCGATGTCGTGAATGGAGTAAGCGCAATCGTCGGCCCAATCCAGGATTTGGCAGACAATGGACGTCTGCGGCTGCAATCCTTTATCCATCTGCTTCGCCGTGACCAGATATCCGCCATCGCGAAGTGCCCACCGGGCAGTTTCCCCATCGAGAGTGAAAATGAACTTGTCATTTCCGGTGTCCTGCTCATAGGGGTACTTCATGACGCCCGCCAGGGTCGCGCGCGTCAGATTCAATCCAGGAAAGGCCGGCGATTTCGGCTCGGCGGCCACCAGCACATGGAACGTCTGTGCGTTGCCCTCGAAGCGCAGCGCTCCTTTGCCCTTCAGACGGGCGCGCGCACTGACATCCCTCATGCAAGCATCCAGGGTTCTTTCCCCCGCATGACCGAAGGGCGGATGCCCGAGATCATGCGCGAGGGCTACCGCTTCTGCGAGTTCGGAAGTCAGGCAGCTTTCCAACGCCGGCTCTTCCACCAGCATGTTGTTGGCAATGGCGCGGGCGAGCTGAGCCGCTTCAATGCTGTGCGTTAACCGAGTGCGATAGAAATCCGCCTGGCCGATGCCAAAGACCTGGGTCTTGCCCTGGAGCCTGCGAAATGCAGAGCTGTGCAAGATGCGGTCGCAATCCCGCTCCGTGGGGTGTCGATGGTCCTTCGCCGAAGGCGGCGGTTCCGGATATTGGCGCTCGAGAAGAAAGCTGTTCATAATTGGAAAGAATACAGAATACAGAATTGAGAATACAGGAGGCAGGAGTCAAAAGATGGAGCAAATCTCTGGAGTAAATCTGCCCTTCGCAACAACCTGTATTGATGTTCACCCTGCTGTTTTTATTCTGAATTCCGTATTCTGGATTCTAAATTCCGTCTCCTCCTCCTACAGATTCCAAATCCTGCTCAATTCGGTCTTCAGATATGCGAAGGCTTCCTCGGGATCGTTGGAGCGATGAATCAGGGACAGATCGTCGTGCGCAATGGTTCCCCAACGAACCATGGCATCAAAATTCAGGACTTCGTTCCAGTACTCGGAGCCGTACATCAGAACCGGCATTCTCTTGCGAGTTTTCTGGGTCTGCACCAGCGTCAATACCTCGAAAGCCTCGTCCAGCGTCCCGAATCCTCCTGGGAAAATCACCAGCGCCTTGGCAAGGTAAATGAACCAGAATTTCCTCATGAAAAAGTAGTGGAACTGGAAGGCCAGCTCGGGTGGAACAAAAGGATTAATGCGCTGTTCCATGGGCAGGCTGATCGAAAAGCCTATCGACTGCTCCCCGGCCTGGCTGGCGCCGCGATTTGCAGCTTCCATAATCCCCGGGCCGGCGCCGGAGCAGACCATGAGGCGCTTCGGGCCGCTGCTTAAGGTCCTGGACCATTGGGTTACCAGCCGCGCGAGCACGACGGCATCTTCATAATAGCGCGACATCTTGACCCGCTGCTCGGCGCGGGAAATCTCCTCCTTCAGAGACGGGCCCGGATCCTTACCCGAGTCGAGCTGTTTCTTAAGAAGATCCAGACGGGCCTGCGATTCTTCGAGAGGGACCGAACGGGCGGAACCAAAAAACACGATGGTATCTTCCACCTGCTGCCATTTCAGTCGCGCGGCAGGTTCGAGATACTCGCTCAGGATCCTGATGAGTCGTGCATCCTTGCTCTTGAGGAAGCGCAGGTTCTGATACGCTTTATGAGGTGCGAGGTCCTTCGGCGGATAGTTGGCATCATCCATGATAAGCTCCTGATTTATGCTTGATCCATAAAGTGCATAAGAATACCAGAACTCACTCGGGAATTTCGGGATAGTCGCGCCGGATGATTGACTATTTACGATTGACGATTAACGCGGATCCGACGGTACTCCATTCGTCAATCGTAAATCGTCAATTCCATCCACTTGCTCGAAACAGGCCAATATTACCGAATTTCGATGAAATGGTTGACGGGACCGCATCCATGGCCGAGGCCCGGGTGTGACTGGATGGCCAGGAAAATGAATTTTTTGGCTCTTTCGATGGCTTGGAGCAAAGGCAGACCCTGCGCCAGTCCGGCGGTGATGGCGGCGGAATAGGTGCACCCGGTTCCATGGGTGTGCCGGGTCTCGATGCGAGGGGATGAAAAACGCCGCATCTCATCCTTCCAGAAGAGCACATCGATAGCGTCCCCTGCGAGGTGTCCTCCTTTCACCAGAGCGGCTGCAGCGCCGAGCTTGACGATGCGGCGTGCGGCCTCTTCCATGTCGGAAACATCCCTTATCGGCATGCCCGCGAGCACCGAGGCTTCATGCACATTGGGAGTGACCAGATATGCATGGGGGAGAAGCTCTGCCGCCAGGATTGCGCGAGCGCGCTCGGTCATCAAAGGCAGCCCGTGCTTGCTGATCATGACGGGATCTACGACGAGCGGAAAGGTGAAAGCGGAGGCGCGGCGCGCGATTTCAGAAATGATGCGATCATCGCCAAGAGCTCCGGTTTTTGCGGCCTGCGGAGGAATATCTTCAATCACGGCCTCAAGCTGGGCGCCCACCAACTCTGCGGACAACACCTCCACGGCTTTGACGCTCTGCGTGTTTTGCACGGTCACCAACGTCAGGACGCTGGTGGCGTAAACGCCAAGCTGATGAAAAGTCTTGATGTCGGCCTGAATCCCAGCGCCCCCCGATGGGTCAGACCCGGCGATCGTCAATGCAACAGGAATCATGTTCGTAAATATATCAAACCTCTTTGGTGTGTTTCGTACTACTTACGTATAAATCTTTGCGTAAAGCAAAGAAAAGCAAAAGATCAACGCGGAGGTCGCAGAGAGAAGTCATTCAAAAACTAAAAGTGCTCTGCGGTCTCTGCGCCCTCTGCGTTGAGATTTTTAGGTTGCGTATATTCCATCGTGGTTTGTCTAAGAGATCCCGAAATCGATGATGAAATGGTCGTCGCGCATCAAGGGGATTTCAAATCCCGGTCCGCGCAGGTCGACGCGGCGCACATGCACCATGGGTTGCACGGACGGCAGGTACACGCGATCGATGTGCACCACCTCCTCAGGCCGGGTGAATTGGGCAGCGCCCACGCGGCCGCCGAAGTGATCGCTGCGTCCAAAGGCGATGTGCAGACCCAGCTTTTCATCCAACAGGAGCGACCCGCAGGGTTTTACGCCGAAGTCCGCTAGCACGCCGAGACCCAGTTCGGCGATATTTCCATACGCAGGTTCGCGCGCGAGGTAATCCGCCTCGCGGCGCGCGGCTGCGCCCGTGCCTCCGGCTTTTACCGCGTTGTTCTCGCGGATGTCATAAATGACCACTTCACTGCCGAACTGCACCGGCAACTGTCCGGCTGAGGCGCTCGGAGTGCCCGTAATTTCCCCCTCATACGGCACGATGTAGGCTTCGCCGGAAGGTAGGTTGCCCGCCGTGCCGGGATCGTGAAGCAGGCCGCCCGAGGCGTGGCCGGTCCGATGGCGCAGATCCAGGAACAGCTTGCACTCAGGGCCGGCTTCCACCTGGAAGACCAGGTCGGCTCCCTCCGAGCGGTCGAGCCATTCCTTGAGTCTGGTGACCCGGTGATTGATCTCCTCATAGTCAAGGCGCAGGGAAGGAATCATTGCCGGCGAGAAACCGGGCATGGTAGCGGCGCGGAATCCGAAGGTCTTGGCCATGAGTTTGAGGGGCGCAGTAGCCGAGAGTTCGGTGACGGCCATCAGAACGCTGTGCGCGCGAAAGATGTCCGCGAACGGCTGCTCTGTTAGCGGATCAAGTTCATCCGCGGTTCCGGGCAACGGCCCTTCAGCGTGCAGCCAGGCGCCGCGCGGGAGATCGGCATTGTTGGTCCGCACGTTGCGATACAGGTACAGATGAACTTCGAGCCTCAACCGCTGCTGGAAAGGAAGGAGCCTGCGCACCCATTGTGCAGCCATTTCGCGGCGCTCCCGCCACTCGGTACTATCGCCACGCAGGCGATCGGGCAAATCAACCAGCACCGCCAGCGCACGGTCAGAAGCCCGCAACTTGAAGACCCGCTCGACCAAAGCCGCCAGCGCTTCACCGCTCAGCTCTTCCCGCATTGCCACCCCTCCTTTGCAGACATCGAACGGTCAAGACCTCGAAGACCGCGAAGAAGAATAACTGCAATTCTTTGAGGTCTTTGCGGTCTTCACGGTGAGATTGTTTGTCTGCGGCTTGGCCGCGCCGTGCCATTTGTGGCCAGGCTCTTTCTCCCCTGCCTGAAATGAAATTTTAATTACGTCTTCGTCGCAATTATTATGGAATTCGATTAAACTATGCCGTCTTTTAAAGGTCATACATAGCACAGCCCATCCAAGATGTCATGAGGTGATGCATATGGCAAAGCGAACCCTTCTTCTGTCGCTGGTTACGATCCTGTTTCTCGGCGTGATGGCTCTGGCGCAGATGACGCCGTGGCTGCAGTGGACGTTCCTGCCGTCGAACATTATGGACGAAATCATCGGTGAGTCATCCGGGGAAAACGCCATACACGCAATTATGGAGACCGGCGGCTACGACCATATCCGCCCGGCGTCAGAGTATGGGCCGTCCACGATGTTTCACGAAACCAAGTACTACCTGGACAAATTCAAGGAATACGGCATTCCTGGCGCCGAAGTGGCCCGTTATCCGGGTGGAACTGCATGGAACGGCATCAAGGGCGAACTATGGGAGGTCGAACCCGGCCATGAGAAATTGGCATCCTATTTTGACATGACGGCGATGCTCGCATCCGGCAGCGTCACATGCGACGTGACGGGTGAGCTGGTTTGGGTGGGTTCGGGAAGACCGGAAGATCGCCAGGGCAAAGACCTGAAAGACAAGATTGCGGTCACGGATGGATCGATGGGGGGATTGGGTAGCACCGGCGTTGTGGGTGTGATTGGAATCGGCAACAGCCGCCCCTACTTTGATCCGATGCAGCTCAACTGGGCATCGATCGGCGGCAGAGGAGGCGGTGCGGCGACCACAAATTCGATGAAATTTGGATTCCAGATCCCACCGCGGGATGGCGACTATCTGAAGAAGCGCCTTTTGGCCGGTCAGAAAATCAAGGTGCGCGCACAGGTTGTCTCCGAAACTGTGCCCACGGATATGCAGAATGTGGTCGCCTATATTCCCGGCACCGACCCGAACGGAAACGAGATCATCTTTTCCGCCCATTTGTTCGAAGGTTATGTCAAGCAGGGGGGCAACGACGACATTTCGGGTTGCGCCGCCCTCATGGAGATGGCGCGGGTGCTGAACACGCTGATCAAAGAGAACCGCATCCCGCGCCCGAAGCGCACCATCCGCTTCATCATGGGTCCCGAGATGTCGGGTACCGGCGCCTGGGCCAAAGACCACAAGGAGATCATGGCCAAGACCCTGTGCGACATCAACCTGGACATGGTCGGTGAATGGTTGAGCAAGAACCAGTCCTTCTTCTGCCTGATGCGCACTACATATGGCAATCCTCACTACATCAACGATGTGATGGAGAATTACTATCGTTATGTCGGCGAGGCCGATCGGGAGCACCTTCAGAACCGCGGCAATTTTACCGCGCAGACGCGTCGCATTGTGGCGCCGACCGGAGCCGATGAGCCTTTCCTTTACAGCATCGAAACCTACTATGGCTCTTCCGATCACACCGTGTTCAACGACTGGGGCGTGGGTGTGCCGGGCATCATGATGATTGCCTGGCCCGACCGCTGGTATCACACCTCGGGTGACCATGTCGACAAGTCCGATGCCACACAGATGAAACGGGTGACCATCATCGCGGCGGCCGCCGCTTACACCATCGCGAGCGCCGACGACCATATGGCGATGAAGATGGCCGGCGAGATCACCAGCAACGGTACGAGCCGTCTGGGCCACCAGCTGGTGCGTGGTCTGGAGGAACTGAATAAGGCGACATCGGAGAACTTTGCCGAAGCGTACAAGTCCGGCCGCGCATATATTTCGGCAGCGGTCATCAATGAAAAGGATACGCTTGCCACCATCAATCAGCTGGCGGCGGACAAGAAGTCGGTCGGCGACTACGTGCTTGCCATGCAGAAGTCTATCGATGACATCGGCAAGGCGGAATTCAACGCCCTCGAAAACCACATGAAGGCGGTGGCCCGGAGGCTCAACGCCGCTGCCCTCGTCCTCCAGCTGACCGACCTCGAGAAGCAGGCGGCCAAGATCATCCCCAAACCTACAGCCAGGGTGAAGGAGAGGGGGCAGCGCGGATATCTATATTATATGCCACCCGCTGGTCCCGCAGCGCCAGGCGCGACTCCGACTCCCGTGGAAGTCAAAATCAAGGAAGCCTACGACGCGGCGCGTGCGAAATACCCCATCAAGGGCAGGCTGAATACCGGCGAGCTGCAGCTGCTGATCAACGGCCTGCACAGCGCGCTCGACATCAAGAACATGCTCGACGCCCAATATCAGACGAAGACCGACCTCCAGGACGTCTTAAACTACCTTGAACAATTAAAAGCGGTAGGATTGATAGAGATGTAATCCGCAATCCCCGGGAGAGTGATGAGTCGTAACTCATCACTCAATCGGGGCTGTAAGCCGAGATTTGGGGGAATGAAGTATGAAGCCAACTGTGGTCGTGCATGGTGGCTGTGCCGCTGTTTCTGCTGATGAAAAGGCACTGCGTGAAGCCGCTTGCAACAGGGCCGCCGATGAGGGGTGGAAGGTCTTGGAAGCGGGGGGAAGTGCGCTGGATGCAGTGGAGGCCGCAATCCGCAGGCTCGAGGACGAGCCGGTGCTGAATGCCGGCACAGGGAGCTATCTCCAGGCAGATGGCGTGGCCCGGATGGATGCGAGTCTCATGGCGAGCGACGGGCGGGCAGGTGCCGTGGCCCAGGTTCCCGGACTCAAGAATCCGATCCGGCTGGCGCGCTACATCCTCGAGTGCGACGCGCACGTCATGCTATGCGGCATCGAGGCTACCCAGCTTGGGCTCAAGCTCGGCCATGAGTCAGGTGTCGTGGCCACGCCGCAAAAAATCGCTTACTGGCAACAGCACATGACCCAGGCGTGCCTGGAGCTCGACTACGAGCAGATGGGCAGAGATTGGAAAAACGGTCATCCACGCCTCGGGACCGTGGGTTGCGTCGCCCTGGATGCCGGCGGCAGCCTGGCGGCCGGAACGTCCACCGGGGGCACCGGGCAGTGCTATCCCGGCCGCGTCGGGGATTCTCCGATCATCGGGGCAGGAACCTATTGCACGCCCAAAGCAGCGGTTTCGCTTACGGGTGTGGGCGAGCGCATCATGGTACTGCTGTCGGCCAAGCGATTATGCGACCTGATGAACGACGGCAAATCGCTCGAGGCGGCGGGGCAGGCCGTAATGGCGGAAATCGAAACCCTGGCGGCCGCATCCGCCGGCCTGATCGCGGTTGATGCCGGCGGTAGCATGATCACTCTCTGGGACACCCCATTCATAGCTGCCGCTCAGCGTGGCGGCAGAAAATAACCGAGACCCGGGTTCAGAACCGGATATCCAATAGTCAACCGGAGGAACGAATATGGCAATCAAGGATTTTTTGCTTGCTGAGTACGATCATGAAATGGCGACAACCCGAAAAATGCTCGAACGCGTGCCGCTGGCGGACGCCCAGTGGAAGCCGCACGCCAAGTCAATGACGATGGGGGACTTGGCTGCGCACATCATCGAGATCCCCGGCTGGGTGGGAAGTATCGTCAACGCTCCATTCGTGGATATGGCTGCCAATCCGGAACATGTGCGGCCCAGTTATGCGACAACCGGTGAGCTGCTCGCGGCTTTTGATCAGAGCATCGCCAAGGCGAGAGCGGCCATAGACTCGAAATCCGACGCGGAAATGATGGAATCCTGGGCTCTCAAAAAGGGGGAACAGGTGCTGTTGAGCATTCCAAAGGTGGGTGTACTGCGCTCATTCCTGCTCAATCACCTGATCCACCACCGAGGCCAGCTGAGCGTGTATCTCCGGCTCAAAGATGTCCCCGTCCCCTCGATCTACGGCCCCTCCGCCGACGAAGGAAACTTTTAAAAAATCGGTGACAGGCTACCATTTCACCAATTTCCAGGCTGCAATCGCAAGAGACACTTCGCGATGGAATTGGGGAAATGGTAGCCTGTCACCGATTTTGTCTCGAAGGGCAGAGGTTGTTAATAGGGCAGGCCGGGCATTTTGGGCGGCGCGCTTCGCAGATCGTGCGGCCGTGCAAGATGAGCATGTTGCCGAAATCGGTCCAGTCCTTCCGCGGCACCAAATCCAGGAGATCGTTTTCGATTTTATCGCCGGCGTTGTCTTTGTGCCGGCTGAGCTTGAGGCGCTGAGACAGCCGGATTACGTGCGTGTCTACAACGATCCCTTCATTCTTGCCGAAGGCGCCGCCGAGCACCACATTGGCGGTTTTGCGGGCCACGCCCGGCAGCGTGAGCAGGTCTGCCATGTTGTCGGGCACCTTTCCCCCGAATTCTGTCGCGATCCTTGTCGCCGCCGCGAGCACCGACTTGGTCTTGTTATGATAAAACCCTGTCGAGCGGATTTCCTCTTCGAATACCTTGGGGTCGGCGGCAGCGTAGTCGGCCGCCGTCCGGTATTTCTTGAACAGATACTCGGTCACCATATTCACGCGTTTGTCTGTGCACTGGGCCGAGAGAATCGTTGCCACGAGCAGTTCCAGCGGGTTACTGAAGTTCAGGGCTATACGCGCCTCGGGATATGTTTGCCTGAGGATGGTTAGGATCTTGAGGACACGCTCCTTGCGTTTAGCCGATGATTCCGCAGGCATATTTCCACCTCTCCCTTGGGGACCAATGTGGGTAGTGACCCTCTGACTCGAATTCTACTACGATAGGATAATGCAGGACAAAGCATTCATAGGCCCCGGCATGGCCCCGATCCCAACCTGGCCCTCCCAAGCTAATCCCTTGCTTCGCACCCAACAAATTAGTGCCGTTTGACGGCTGCACAGCACACATATCTTGAACCCGCTTCCCATCTGCGAGAAGATGTTAGCGAATTTCAATGTGAAATAAGGGTACGCGATGAGCGTGTTAGTAACGGGGGTGCGGGGATCGCATCCGTTTGGCTCTTGAATGGTGAGCTGAAGTCCCCTATTTTTAAGCACTTATTGTCGTGCGTCGGTTTTCAATGAAGGAGGAGGATGGCCAAAGGAACGTTACAAGGGTATGAGGCACAGAATCTGATCCTTTTTTTGTGCTTCATCCTGGGACTGGGAGGACTGGGTGCATTTGTCTTTGTGACATTTCGGGACAAGGACAAGGTGCCTCCCAAGGAAGTCAATTCGAACGGCATTTTGAATGAGGTAGTATCTTCCACAGCCAACTCCTGTTATTTCTATCTGCAAACCGAGCTGACCGAATCAATGCACAAATATCACAACCGGCAGGACATCCCGGCTACCGACGACGGCTTGGCCAAGGGACTATTCGATATCCCCGGAGTGATTGAAGTGACTATTGATAAAGCGATGGTGGTGCTTCAAAAATCGCCCAAAGCCCATTGGGAGGAAATCCGCCCGGCAGCACGGGATATCATCTCGGCCCATCTGCACATGCACAAGTAGGAGGAAGACACAACTCAGAATACAGAATTCAGGATTCAGAGTAACAGTCGGCATCCGGGTTCTCCACCGTGAGCCAACTTCTGAATTCTGTATTCTATATTCTTTATTCTGTTTCTATTCCCCACCAATCTGCAGTTCGCGAATGCGGAATGTCGGAGCTGTTGTTCCGCGATTCATGTCCAGGTCGTTGGCGACCATGTCGATGCCGTTGAGCATCTCGTCGGCTCGGCCGGCGATGGTAAGCCCTTTGACGGGGAAAGCGATCTTTCCGGCTTCGATCCAGAAGCCGGAAGCGCCGCCGCTGAAATCTCCATTAACCGGATTGATGCCGTATCCGGTGACCTCGGTCAGCAGCAGGCCCTTTTGCGTGACAGCGATTATTTCTGCGCGTGTGGAGTTGCCCGCGGCCATGTAAAAGTTGTTGGGCCCGATTCCCGGCACGCTGGTGAAGCCCCCTCGTGAAGCGTTGCCTGTGCTTTTCACCCCGGCTCTGCGTGCAATGATCGTTTTGTACATGAACCCTTTCAACACGCCCTGGCCGATAATCGTGCGCTTCTGGGTCGGACACCCTTCGCCGTCGAATGGCCGGCTCGCCAGGCCCTTGGCACGCGTGCCGTCATCGATGATCGTTAGCAGCGCCGAAGCGATGTTCTTGTTTATTCTGGTGCCGAGGAAACTGGCTTCCTGGAGCACACGCTCCCCGCTCACGGCTGCCAGGATGCCGCCCAGCAGGGAGCCGGCAACATCAGGATCGAAGATTACCGCTGCCCTTTGGTTCTTAACCATGCGCGGATCGAGCAGCTCGTAAGCTTTGCGGGCCGCCTTGGCGGCGATTTCCTCGGGTGTTTTGCGGTCGGCGAAGAAGCGTCGCGAACAGGACTCATCCCCTGAAGATTTCTGGTCTCCTTCTCTGCAACCACGGAAACTCCAAGGGAGCAGGCCGATGCTTGATAGGTCTTCGACAAACCGTTGGAATTGGCGATGAAGATCTCGCCCTCCGATTCCGAATATCCGGACCCTGCGCTCTTGGTGATCCGGCTATCCTTCATGGCCAGCTTCTCGACGGTCTTGGCCAGCTCGATCTTCCTGTCCATCGAGATCTGGGCGATCCTGGAGTCGTAGAGGCCCTCCACCGCAGTGATCCCTTTGTCGTCGGGGAGCACGTTGTTCGGATCGGGGGTCGTTTGCTGGCAAAAGCGGACCGCACTGTCGATGGCGCTGGCGGTGGCTGATTCTGAGGAATCGTTGCAGCTTGCGAAGGCCATTTTACCCCGGGTGAAAATCCGGAAGCCGATCCCCTGCGAGGAGGCTTCCTCCACAGTCTCGATCTCGCCCTTGCGCACCTCTATGCTCAGGCGGCGCCCCGTCTGGACGAAAACCTTGGCGCTGTCGGCTCCTTTTTTTAAACAGGTTTGAACCAGCTGTTCGGATAATGCCTTGTAGTCCATGATTATTTCCTCCCTCTCGATTGCCTGGCGCTCATGCCCGGGTTCCGCCCGCGGTGATGCCGCGAATGCGCACCGTCGGCTGGCCTGCGTTCACCTCGGCGTTCTGTCCCTTGCCGCAGATGGCTTGGCCATAATCCAGGTCATTGCCCACGGCGTCGATGTTCGAGATGATGTCCATGCAGCTGCCGATCAGGGTTGCTCCCTTGACGGGCTTAGTCTTCTTCCCGTCCTCGATCAGGTACGATTCACGGCAGGTGAAGTTGAACATGCCGGTAGTCGGATTGACGCTCCCGCCGCTCAGGCTCTGCACGTAGATGCCTTTTTTGGTCGATGCGAGGATGTCCTCCGGCTTGTCGGTTCCCTTATCGATGAAGGTGTTGGTCATGCGCGGAATGGGCGGGAAACGGAAGCTTTCGCGCCGGCCGTTTCCGGTGCGCTTCATCTTCAGCTGCCTGGCTGACAGGATGTCGGTCATGAACAACTTGAGCACGCCCTTTTCGATGAGCACGTTTCTTTTCATCGGGGTGCCTTCGTCATCAAAATTGGTTGTGCATCCAAAGCAGCCACGAAGAACAGGGGTCGGCATAACCGCGATGAAAAGCCTCAACGTAGAGGGCACAAAGCTCGCAGAGAACTTTTTGCGAATGACCTTTCTCTGCGACCTCCGCGCCCTCTGCGTTGAGCTGTTGCTTTTCTTGGCTAAATAGCAAGGACTTGTACGTAAGTGATACGAACCGGGCTGGCGAGAGAATACGGCCTTTAATTTTAGCGGGTAACCTTCCTGCTGTTTGCGGTCATACGTTGTGGTTTGTCGACTGCTCATGATTTCCTTACGGCGCTGTGCGCGTAGTAAATCCTCTAGCGGGGCTGCCCTAGCGGCAACAGCGCGTTCAGGAAGGCTCTTTCGCCCTTCCGGCTGGTAACCGACTACATCCTATCGATGACCGATGCGTTCCCTTCAGCGTGAGGGCTGATGGATGACAGCCCGAGATCGAGAGCATTTTGTAGAAATTCATACACTTCCACGGGTACATCCCTCCAGCCGATTCACCAGGCTGACCCGGCCCGGACCGGGTATTTCCTTGTTGCTATTGTACGTTGAACGTAATACAGTTATCGTATGATTCGGTCTTGCAGGGACAAGGAGACGAGGAAGCTGCTGGAGCGCCGGTTCAGTAAGAAATTTCACGCGATCGGACAGTCCGCAAGAATTCGTCTGGCGCTGCTCGATGCGGCTACGTCGCTGCAGGACTTGAGAGTGCCTGGTTTACGGCTCGAAGCGCTTGCGGGTGGCCGGAAAGGACAGTGCAGCATTCGGATCAACGATCAATACCGCATCTGTTTTGAGTGGCGCGACGGAGATGCCTACAGCGTCGAAATCGTCGACTACCATTAGGAGAAAAATTATGGCGGGCAGGAAAACCAAGCGGCTGGCGCCGATTCATCCGGGGCAGGTGTTACACGAAATTCTGACTGAGGCTGGACTGACCGTGAACGCCTTGGCCCTGTCGCTGCGGGTGCCCGCGAACCGCATTGGAGCCATTATCAAAGGCCAGCGGGGCATCACTGCGGATACCGCGTTGCGGCTGGCAAGGTACTTTGGAACCTCCGCGCAAATGTGGATTAATCTCCAAGCACGGTATGACCTCGAAATGGCTGAGGATTCCCTGAAGGAGCGGATCGAGCGCGAGGTCTTGCCCCGCACGGCTGCCTAGTCCATGCAAGACGGAGAGCTATCCTCGCTACTTCCCGTTCCGGAAGTGAATCGAGGTCTCGTTGAGCAGATGGTTTAACGACGATCTCGTATGCCACGTTTTTCCAGGTACTGGGTCAAAGTCAAACTCTTCCCACGAACCTTTTTGGCGGACTGCAGGTCGTCCCGATCTTCAAGGAGTTCGACCAGATCCCTGAAGGAGGGATTCTTCTTGAGACGGTTCCACTCAGCACGTGGAATTCGAACGTCCGTCCTGGTTTTGGTTAGCATGCGGACTCCTTAGTGAGATGGGATATCAAAGCTCGTCGAACCCCTTTTTCTCAGTCTTGCCCATGCGATATTCCTCAACGGCACGCTCCGCCAACCGCTCCAGTTTTTCCTGTGAACCTGCCAGAGTGGCATCCCAGCGAGATTCCCACTCGATTTCCTCAAGCAATTCTCTGGCAAGCTGATCCTGCAAATCCTCATGAAGCTCGGCCGCCTTCTCGAATGCCCGCGCCAGTAACTTTGTCATGGCCCACACCTCACTGCGGAAAGCGTACTGGCACCGGCAAGTGCCGTCAACGTGCTTCAAGGATGCGCATAACTCAGACGGTTTTAAGCATCGTGAGTTTGCCGGCTTCGATCACGGCGATGACTTGCTCGCGTTTGACTGTCGGGAAGGCATCGAGAAAATCTTCGATGGATTCGCCGCCCTCCAAATAATCAATGAGGTTCTGCAGCGGGACGCGTGTGCCCACAAAAACGGGCGTGCCCCCCATGATTTCGGGGTCGGAATGGACAATCCCTTTCAGTTCGTCAAGCTTCATGTGCCGCATAGCAGACGGCGCTCGGTTTAAGAAGCCGATGATGCCCCCGAAAGCGACAGATGGCGTCGAGTGTTTCTGTCTCCTATTTCTTCAGGCTGGGGTCAGCTCGCGGACGTGGACTATATCACGGCAGGCAATTGGGCGAAGCTGCGATGGCAGCAAGTTTGTCACTGCGAGGGTTTCTCCGGCCAGGGTCATGAACTCTACTTCATAGCCAGCGCCCGACTGATGAATGTGGACGACGGTTCCAATGTCGCCGGCCACCAGGCCCTCGTCCGCAAGATCCTGGGTTAAGATCACGCAATCGTGTTCTTTAATCATATCTCTGTCCCCAAAGGATAACCTGCAATCAGGTGCGGCGCAATATGGCCCTGATCCATTTGCCACACCGTGCGCAGGCGCGGGCGCCGTCCGTCAGGCGCCATCCGGATTATGCGCTCCGAGGTGCAATTTCATCGGCCTTGCGGTATCCTGCAGCATATGGAATTCGGCGCAATTCGCCAGGAGCCCTTCGATGGACGAACAGAAACTGCTGGATCGCATAACGATCAATCCCGCCATCTTCGGCGGCAAGCCAATTATTCGTGGCAGACGCATCGCTGTCGAGCATATCCTTGGGATGCTCGCAGCCGGTGATACGCCAGGGGAAATCGTCGAGTTCTATCCCTTCCTCGAGAAGGAAGATATCCAGGCCTGTCTTGTCTGTGCGCGACGGATCGTAGGACAAGAACGTGTTGAGCCGGCGCTGGTCGATGGACCAGCATAAAGATACTTCTCGACACATGCGTCTCGCCACGCACGCGGGACGAGCTCGTGGCCGCCGGGCATGAGGTGGCATGGGCAGGAGACCGGTCCGCGGATCCAGGCGACGAGGAGATCCTCGAGGCGCTCGACGGGATTCTTGCATGCTGATCACACTGGATAAGGATTTCGGCGAGCTTGCCGTCGCCTTGGGGCCCAAACATGCCGGTATTGTCCGGCTCGTCGACATCCCCGTTCGGAAGCAGGCTCTCATGTGCCAACGGGCCCTCGGACATTACGGGGATGATCTCCTGAAAGGCGCGCTCGTCACGGTGGAGCCCGGGCGAGTACGAGTGCGGCCTCATCTCCCCGACGACCTGAACGCGGGCGAGACATAACGTCAGCGCCAGGTGCTCAAGATCAAATGTCAGGCTGCGCTTCTCGACTTGACCCGCTTGATCTTGCGCAGTTCCTCGGTTTCTTTCGCCCGGGCATGATAGAGATCCCACCGAAGCTGCAGGTTCAGCCAGAAGTCAGGCGACATGCCGAAATACCTGGCGAGGCGCAGGGCAGTGCTCGGCGTGATTCCCCGCCGTCTTCTCGCCAACTCGTTGACCCTCTGGTAGGGCACCAGGATCCCATCGGCGAGCTCGCGCTGGGTCAGGCCCATGGGCTTGAGGAACTCCTCGACCAGCATTTCGCCTGGGTGAGTTGGCTCTCGATGTGTCGGTACACGGACCATATTGCAACCTCTTTTATCTACCCTCAAGGAATTGCTCGCGGCGGTCTTCCGAATGAAGCAGCCGATGGCAATTCACCGACTGAGTCCGGGTAAACTCCACTGGCTCCGGTCCCACCAATTCCTCGGACATCCGTACTTGTTAAGGCACTCGTCAATAAGGATGCGCATAACTCAGACGGTTTTAAGCATCGTGAGTTTGCCGGCTTCGATCACGGCGATGACCTGTTCTCGTCTGACTGTCGGGAAGGCATCGAGAAAATCTTCGATGGATTCGCCGCCCTCCAAATAATCAATGAGGTTCTGTAGCGGGACGCGCGTGCCTGCAAAAACGGGCGTGCCTCCCATGATTTCGGGGTTGGAGTGGACAATCGCTTTCAGTTCGTCAAGCTTCATGTAGGGCAATATAGCAGACGGCGCTCAAGTGAAGAAGCCCACGATGCCCCAGGAAAGCGCGCCAGGCGCTGGATTCGGATTGGAAGTTTTCGAAAGCAAGAAATGAAATCCGCAGTGAGATGGAATATCAAAGCGCGTCGAACCCCTTTTTCTCAGTCTTGCCAATGCGATATTCTTCAGCGGCCCGCTCCGCCAATCGCTCCAGTTTCTCCTGCGAACCTGCCAGAGTGGCATCCCAGCGAGATTCCCACTCGATTTCCTCAAGCAATTCTCTGGCAAGCTGATCTTGCAAATCCTCAGGAAGCTCGGCCGCCTTCTCGAATGCCTGCGCCAGTAACTTTGTCATGGCCAACACCTCATCCTTCTCTCATAGCTGGATGCCAATATTCAGATCTTGTGCGGACCATCAGCGCTGTGGTCGCATCGATGTTGCAGGTTAATGGCGGCCTCGCCGGTATGCCTCACGGCGATGCTTAATTCGATAAATCGACACGAGGTGCTGCTTATCACTGACATCGTAGAGCATTCTGTAGTTTCCGATCCGGATGCGATATCCATCAATACCGCTGAGCTTCTGCACGCCAAAGGGGCGCGGATCATCAGCCAAAAGGGCAAGACGGAGAGCTATCCTCGCTACTTCCCGTTCCGGAAGTGAATCGAGGTCTCGTTGAGCGGATGGTTTAACGAGGATCTCGTATGCCACGTTTTTCCAGGTACTGGGTCAAAGTCAAGCTCTTCCCACGGACCTTTTTGGCGGCCTGCAGGTCGTCCCGATCTTCAAGAAGCTCAACCAGATCCCTAAAGGAGGGATTCTTCTTGAGACGGTCCCACTCAGCACGTGGAATTCGAACGTCCCTCCTAGTTTTGGTAAGCATACGGACTCCTTCCATTAAAAACATCTGCTGGCTCGGGCTAGGATACCACGCAGGTGTGAGCATCGGGCGGCAATTTCAACGGCAGCGTGGTGCGGGCGCCTCTCGCGAGTCTCACCGGAAGGCGGAGTAGTGGCCGGTCAGGGCATGGGATAGCCGCCGATCGAGGCACCCGTCAATGAGGATGCGCAGGGCTCACACGGTCTCAAGCATCGTGAGTTTGCCGGCTTCCATCACCCTGGCCGGCAGACCTTCCCATGTGCGGCCGTCGAGGAGACGGCCGGCTTTCTTTTTGTTGGTGCCGCCCCATTGCTTGAAGAAGAAGGGAATGCCGGCGGCGAGGCATTGTTCTCTGATTTCCACCACCCAGGCTTGTTCCATCGGCCGGGCGCCGGGGCCGGATTCGCCGCCCACGATCACCCAATCGATCCCGGTGAGATCGATCTCACCCAGGCTTGCGAGCAGCGGTTCGAAGGAGATGAACCTGACGCGGGCCGGGACCCTGCGCAGATAATCGATTCGATCCAGGTATTTCCGGGTTTCGACACTTATACCTGCCCAAACGTTGTCCGGCCATTCGAGGTCGCGGCCGAGACTTTCCATGCGTTCGGCGCGTTTGGTCAGAACCTGGAACGTGTGCCATAAGGCGCGGCCCATGACATCGAACACGCGCCGGATGAAGGCATCGGGGACCTCGCTGTGGAAGAGATCGCTCATGGAGTTCACGAAGACGGTCTGCGGCTTTCTCCATGTGAGCGGCAGCTCCAGCATATGCTCCTGGAGCGACACCTTGAATCCACGCTCATAATTCGGCTGCCCCATGGCCTGGAGCCGGAATGCCATGCGCTCCGCGTAGCAGTGCTTGCAGCCCGGACTGATCTTTGTGCAGCCGGTTACGGGATTCCAAGTGGATTCGGTCCACTCGATGGTTGAGCCTTGTGCCATTAGCGCAGATCCTTTAACAAATATCCCGCGATTCTGAGCGCCGGCTCGGCGCCGCGCTTATTGGAGGCCGCAAAACACAGCAAGTAAAGCGGATTGTTGGTCGAATTCCGAAGCACTCCCGGTTCCTCTGCCACGCCTGGGAAGATCTTCTTGAGACGTTCGACGAAGTAGCGGCCGATTGTGTCCATGCTGGCCTTCACGACGTGCTCCTGGTCGTTGCCGAACAGCATCGGTGTCCTCTCCACTCTGTAAAAGTCATCATACCATGCCGTCGTCCCCAGCAAGTTGTCCAGCCGTTTGCGCCAGGAAATTGGGATGTAGCCGGGAAGGAATGGGGTCAGGAAGGAATGGGGTCAAGGAATGGGGAATGGGGTCAGGTCTGGAATATTCACTTTTCTGCGGACCGCGGAGTTAGGCAACAGTCCGAAAAGTAAATATTCCAGACCTGACCCCGTGCCCTTCGCGCATGCCCGCCGGTATATGTACAAGGCGGTACGTGAAAACCTCCCTATGGCCGTATGGTTCATCTCACAAATCCGGTTGCTGTATCGGATCGAAGATGAAATCCGTGGACTACTCCCCGCGGAACGGCAGGCCCGGCGACTGGAACAGGCGCCACAGATCTGGAGTGCGATGAAAGCCAAGGCGGAGGAGCTGAAACCGGCGCTCCTGCCCAAGAGCACCATGGGCAAGGCGGCAAACTACTTCCTCAATGAGTACGATGCTTTGACCGGATATCTGCGCGACGGGTGCTTTGAGATCGACAACAACCTCGTGGAGAATGCCATCCGCCCCACGGCAGTGGGTCGAAAACGCTGGTTGTTTATAGGGCATCCGGATGCCGGCTGGCGCAGTGCGGTGATTTACTCCATGATCTTGAGTTGCCGCCGGCGCGGCATCAATCCCCAAGACTATCTGACCGACGTACTGGGTCGCATTCCCAGCTTGAAGACCACTCAGCTTGAGTCATTGCTGCCAGCCAACTGGAATCCGCCGACTATCAACTCGAGCTGATCCGCTACGCCCTCCGTCTCCCGCTTTGCATTTGGTTTTACTCAAAGACCGTGCCTGCGCCGGAGTGTGTCCAGGACTGGGGCAGTGGGGAAAAGTCCGTCGGCCCACCTCTGGGTGTACCTCGCTTACCGCATACAGTAATCCGTTATACGACCCCGATTCACTGCGATCTATTTGAACTCGTCTCCAAGGGCGCATGTCCTTAGGATTGTTCCCGAAATTCTGAAACGACGAGGGCTGACGCAGAAGGCTTCTTGTCGACGCACCAAACCGGTTTTCTCGATCGAAGCAGGGAATAATCTTTTTCACTAAGGCTAAAACGTTTTTGAATGCGGTCTTGAAGTTCCTTTAGAGCTGGCGAGTTGATTGCGACACACCCGTCCCAAACATTTCCTGTCCAGGGATTCACTGCAAAATTGCCCAAATTGGGACTCCCTGTTGGATTGCTCCATGTGGCGTGATAGTAATAGAAATTTGCGTCATATTTCATTTTGATGGATTCAATCGCAATTTCCTTCAAATCGCACCCTGGGCACCAGGCTCTTAAGCCTTCGTTCAGCAATTCTCGTGCTTCTCTAGCACTGATTTTCTTCAGATCAGCACTGCGACTATCGGTTGCGGCACACGCCGATAGAAGAATGGTTGCTATAAGAATAATGCTGTGTCGACATCGTGTATAGGACATCGCATCATCGCGCATTTCCTACGCTCCAATCTCGGCGGCCTATATGTGTATCTCCAAACCCATTATCATTGAAGGATTTAGAGAGTAAATTCAATCACAAACTCGCGTTGCGGGCGGTAAGTTGTTAGCGTTCATCGGAAATGCCTCGGCGCAGAAATCGACGGGATACGAGCAAAAAGAGATTGCCGAGGCATTTCCGATAACGACCACTTGAAGGAAGCCGCTGTCTGCTTGCGGCGGACGCTTATGGGTTTTGAGCGGATCCAAGATACAGACGAATGGGTTGCGGCATTGCCAGAAAAAGCACAAAAAACCGGCTTGCCACCGGGATTTCACATAAGTCGGGCATAAAAACTTGGGT
>JBGQNR010000004.1:0-84668 GCA_041501225.1 Acidobacteriota bacterium | reverse complement strand
CCGGAGAGGCGCCCGGCGAGCTCGCCGGGCGCCTCTCCGGCCCGTTTCCACTCCTTTCAGCTGCAATCTCGGCTCAAAATTCGCCCGCTTGCCTGGATGGAGAGAGAATTCCGCATACTCTCATCAGCGATCCGCCGTGTGATCTCCTAAGCAATCTGTCCCTGGAATTAGCGGCGGCATGACCCTTTTCGTATGGACCTGCGTTGCGGCGGCATTGTAAGATAGCGCCGTTTTCCTGATCCAAATGCAATTCTGAAAGTATAACCTGCGGCCGGCCGGACGCCGGCATCGAACAGGAGGCTGGATGTTCTGCAATCACTGCGGGGCCGCGAACGCCGACGGCTCCCGCTTCTGCTCCGGCTGTGGCGGGTCGATCACCTCATCGACACCAGGAAAGGAAGAGGAGCGGCTTCGGACCGAAGAACAGCGCCGGGCGGAAGAAACCCGGCGGCGAGCGGAAGAACAACGCAAGGAACAGGAACGACTCAAGCAGGCTGAACTCGAGGCAAATCGGCAAAAAGAGGAAGAGAGGCGTGCCGCTGAGCTGCGCAAGCAGGCCGAACTTGAGGCGAACAGGCGCAAAGAGGAGGAGCACCGGCGGCAGGAGGAAGCGCAGCGGAAAGTGGAGGCCAGGAAAGCCGCCTCGGGCCTCACAATGGCCGCGATAGCGTCGATCGAGCGCAGCGCCTTTGATGAGGCTCAGGCGAGACTCCAGGAAGCCCTGAGCCTCGATCCCGCAAATGTCGATGCCCAGGCCGCGCTGGCGCGCTGCCTCGCAGAAAAGACCGCGGCCGAAAACCGCAAGCGGCTCTCCCATAACCTTAACACAGGCTCAGCCGCGACAAAGGCGAACTATGGCCGCTGGGTCGTAATCGGGCTTGTGGCGGTAGGCATCATCACCTATTTGGCCTGGCTGATCAGCTCGCGCAGTGGAGCAGGTGACGTTCCTGTTTCGCCCAGGTCTGTAGCCGCAAATGCCCAGGGAATGGAGTTTGTTTCTATTCCCGCCGGGAAGTTCATGATGGGGTGCTCGGCAGGGGACAGCCAATGTTATGGTGACGAGAACCCACGCCATGAAGTGACGATTTCCCGAAGCTTCGAGTTGGGGAAGTATGAGGTGACACAGGGGCAGTGGGTCAAGGTGATGGGAAACAATCCTAGTAGTTTCAAGGGGGATGATCGCCTTCCGGTGGAGCAAATTAGCTGGAACGACGCGCAGGGGTTCGTCATGAAGCTGAATACTCTGAATGACGGCTATCGATACCGCCTGCCCACCGAAGCGGAGTGGGAATATGCCGCGCGCGGGGGCGCCGACGGGCCATATTACGGCAACCTTGACGCAATCGCGTGGTACGACTCCAACTCGGGAAGTAAGACACACCCTGTGGGGCAGAAGCAACCGAACGGGTATGGTCTCTACGACATGCTGGGAAATGTCTGGGAGTGGTGCTCGGACTGGTATGGCGAAAGCTATTATGGCGGTTCTCCTGCCGCGGACCCTAAGGGCCCTTCCTCGGGGCAGTACAGAGTAGTGCGGGGCGGGTCCTGGGGCGGCAATTCGTGGGACGCCCGCGTTTCCTACCGCCTCAGGTATGTCGCCGTCGACAGGCTCGACGACTATGGTTTCCGTGTGTGCCGGGAGAGGCTTTGATCCCTTGACCCTTTTCCCCTTTCCCTTTTACTTGCGGGTGATCGAACTCCTTCCACTCGGTGAATTCATCGCTAGTACCGGGGTCGTGCCAGTTAACTTTAGATCCGCGAGCACCCGCGATTCTTCCGCAGACGCGGCTCCGCGTGGCCGGGGGTCAGGTCTGGAAAATTTACTTTTGTTTTTGCCCATTCGCTGATCATCGATCCTCGGTGAAAAAAGTAAATTTTCCAGACCTGACCCCCGGCCCCAACTTAAGGACCCGGAAATTTGGCCTGCATTGACAAGACCCTGTAAAGTAGCTACAATAGCTACCTACATGGTGCCGAAATGAGCAGCGTTGGAATTAAGGAACTAAAGAACCGGCTGACCTATTACATCCGCCTGGCCAAGCAGGGAGAGGAACTCGTCGTCACCGAGCGCGGAAAGCCCGTCGTGCTGATGCAGGGATTGACCGCGGCAAAGGATGTCACGAGCCTCGAGGCCAGGTTGGCCAGGTTGGCGGCTCAGGGCATCGCTACTCTTCCGATCCGGCATGCCTCGAAACAGGTCAAACCCGCGTGCATCCGAGGGAAACCGGTCTCGCGGATCATCCTGGAACAGCGGCGATGAATTACCTCGACAGCAGCGCCATCATCAAGCGCTTCGCGAAGGAAAAGGGCTCGGAGCGCGTGCGCCGGATCATTGAGGAGGAAGGACCGATCGCGACCGCAAAGATCGCCTATGCGGAGATCCACTCAGGATTGGCGCGCAAGAAACGGGAAAGAATCCTGGCTCCGGCCCAGTATGACCGCATCTGCCGTCAATTTGAACTTGATTGGCTCGCTTACGTGCGGTTGGAACTGACGGATGAAGTTCTTTCGATCGCACGCGAGTTGATCCGGCGCTATCCTCTCCGGGGGTTCGACGCCATCCACCTGGCTTCGGCCTTGATACTTCAGACGAATCTCGGCGAACCGATCACATTTGCCGGAGCCGATGGGCGGCAATTGCATGCCGCAGCGCAGGAAAAACTCGCTCCGCTGAACGTCGAGACCGGATAAGAGCCCGGCTGAGCACCTACCGGCGCCCTGTGCAATCAGCATGGGGCAATCAGCATGGGGTCAGCATCGGGTCCGACCCCATACCCCAACCCCAGACCCCGAAAAAATCCGCAGGAATGTTTTTTCGACGGATGCATCATCAACGGGATCAAACGCGGAGTGATCTATTTCCAAGATTTTCATTTTCCTCTTACCTATCCGAGGCACAACGCAAAGTGTCCTTACTTTCGGGTTGGAGGAAGGTTATTGGAGGAAAGCGATCCGCACGCGAAGCCCCTGTTTCGATCATTTAACGCCAATCCAACGGCAACCGCGCTGGAGAGTTTTGCTCTATTAATATCTCTTCCCACAAGTGTTACGATCAGCTTATTGTCGATTGTTTTTTCCGCCGAGAATATTCCGGAAGTCATGAGCGCTCCGTCATCGACGAAGACATAATAGACAAGACACCATTGAAGTTTGCCCGATGGGTCTGTTACAAAAACTAGAAGGGCCGTAAGAGCGCGACCTTCGGGAATCCGATAGTTGGTTCCGATGAATTTCTGTAATTCGTCTGAAAGGCCCGATAGGAGTTTTTCGCCGTTCTTTGGAAGGGCATTTTCTGGATTCATATTTTCAAAAAGCTGCTTTAGATCCGTTTGACGCGAAATCACAGCCTCCGAAATAGCCTTTGGCTCTCCCTCGGGAACCCTCTTGCTGAACAAATCACGCGCTCGATAACTTTCAAGGGAGAGCGTATGCGTTGTGGTGGGTACAAACAAATTGGGCTGGGAATTGCACCCTTCTAAACTGATTGACGGTAGCCTTTCCTCCAAGCTTTTCCATCGTTCCTGAGCAAATGTGGAAAGCGGTGTGCAGATTAGGATTGTCACGAATAAACCTAAGCATGTCAGGTAAGAGATCCGCATGGCGAAACCTCCTTTACTTCGTGGACCTGTCCAACCTTATAAGCGTTTCTATCCGGGAGCACAAGGGGAAATCGGGAAGGGAAGGAAATCGGTGCAGGCAGCGAATTGCCGGGCCGAAATCGGTTTCTGAGCGGCAAAAAGCCCGGCAATTCGCTGCCTGCACCGAGTCCTGCGTTTGCCGCTCGAGAGTGCGCGGGTACTCCGGCACACCTCAAGCGGCCGGGCGCCTGGCCGGCATCCGGATGGCTTACCTGCCACGCTGGGCATTATTGCCGAGAGCGGGTATGGGCTCCCGGCGGAGCGCGGGGTTCGAAAGGATCACCGGCGGGGCAGCTGCAGGATCGTCTCGGCTGCGAGCCGTGTGGCTCTACTGACGAGCCCTACACAGGCGGTGTGCCCACCCGCCAAATGGAATTTCTCTTCCTCTTCCAAGATCACGGTCTCAAAGTTCGGGCCGAAGATGCGGATCTGCAGATCGCAGCAGGACCAGCTGCCGAACTCCTGGATAAACCGCTGACAAAAGCCTCGGATCAGCATCAAAGATCGAGGCAGCTGATAAATCTTACCCATAATATGCCGGAATCGCTTGCGGCCCGCAACCGGCAAAATAAAGATCCGGCAAATCATCGTCGTGCTGCTCATTGCCTGTCAGGCAAGAATTAGCCGGATTTTCAGGGAAGATGCGAACAGGGAAATATGTCAAAATAGCTGGCCATGAAGCTTGATCAAATCGCATTGCGGTTTCGATTTGAATTGCGAGGCCAGAAATTCGGGCCGCCCGTCGCCTGCGTCTACAATCCGTTGGAGTACGCCTGGTCCCCTCATGCCGGTTACCTCCGGCGCTTCGGCCAGGGGCATCGCGAGATCGTCCTGCTGGGGATGAATCCTGGCCCTTGGGGGATGGTTCAGACCGGCATTCCCTTCGGGGACATTGAGATGGTCCGCGACTGGCTGGGCATCTCGGGCCATGTGTACCAACCCGAGATCGTCCATCCACGTCGCCCGGTCGAAGGATTTGAATGTCACCGCAGAGAAATCAGCGGGCACCGCCTTTGGGGTTGGGCCCGAGCTACCTTCACGACCCCCGAGCTGTTCTTCAAACACTTCTTCGTCGTCAATTACTGTCCCCTCTGCTTCTTTGATGCCGGCGGGGGAAACCGTACTCCCGACCGGCTTGGGCAGGAAGAGCGTGAACCGCTATTCGCCGCTTGCGACCGTGCGCTCCACGCCATGGCCAGCGCCTTGCAGCCCAGGCTGGTGATTGGCATCGGCCGTTTTGCAGAAAATCGTGCGCGCGCAGCACTGGCCGATTTGCCTCTCGTTGTGGCGGGCGTTTTGCACCCGAGCGGGGCCAATCCGCGCGCCAGCCGGGATTGGGGCGGCCAGATGAATGCCGCCTTGAATATGCTCGGCGTCAAAATTTAGTGAGCCACGGACGAGACATCTCGGAAAACCCGCGGGCAAAAGCGGAACCACCAAACACACGAAAGCGATTTCGTGTGTTTCGTGTCTTTTCGTGGATCAAATTGAACGGACGGGCCCGCCGGGGGCGCTTCCACCCTCCGGCGGGCCCTGCATTTTGCAGTGGTTACTTCAAGGGTATGGTCTTGCGGGCGGTGCCGCCTTTGAGGCTTGCATATACGACCGTGATGTCCCCGGAGCCTTTCACCAGGTACTCGATCGTACGCGTGGAATCGCCGGCCTGACCGTTGCGCACAATGATGCGCTTGAGATCGCGCTGGTCAATCAGCTGGGTGGAGATCGGGCGGAATTTGTCGAGCACCCAGCCTGCCGAAAGCACCTCGGCGGTCTTGCCTTCGACGGTTAGCAGGTCAGGGGAGACGACGTTGTTTTCCGCTGCCTTCGCCAGGATGGTCGGAATGAGGTGCTCGTTCTTGATATCGACGCGAACGCGGTACACGTTCTCGCTGATCAATTCGACTTTGGCCTCTCCCAGGCTGATCTTGGGCATTTCGCCGGCCTGATACAGGGAGAAGGCCATATTGCGGTGGCAGAGCTCCTCATTCATGAATCGGGGCGGCACGCGTCCATAGGACTTCTTCCATGATCCGCCCAACTCAATCTTGCCGAATTGCGGGTGATCGAACTCCTTCCACTCGGTGAAATCATCGCCAAACTCCACATTGTCGTTAAACCAGTAGTTGGCGACACGCGAGTTGATCGGGCTGTTCGGATCCCGCTGCTGGTCCTTGAGAGTCTGGCTGGTGTAGTACTGCTCGTTGCTCCAGAGCTCGTTCGAGAAGGAGAGGATGCCGAGGCCGTCATTCGTCCAGTCGATGAAGCCTCCATGCACGGTATAGAGTCCGCTCCAGATCACCAGGTAGCGGTAGAAGGGAAGGATGCGCTCGCCGTTGCGGCCGAGTTCATCATAAGCCTGGACATCGGATCGGGGATACTCGCCCATCCATTCAGCGCCCGGGCCCCGCAGAATCATGCCGCCATTGTTATGGTAGGATTGAACCCCGGCAATGTTGGGATGCGTCAGCAGGAAGTCGTTGATGGCCTTGGCTTCCGGCAACTCGAACGGATAGTGCATTGATCCGCCCTGAATGTAATCAGGCTGCCAGTCGCTGGCCCAATTGCGGTTGGGATCATAGCCGCCCGGCATTCTCCCGGTCACCTGGCCATCGCCGTCATTGTCCATGCCTTCCCGCCCGAGCATGATGTAGTCGCCTTTCTCTCCCTGGGGAACCGGTTCCATGATGCGGGGATCGAGAGCGCTCTTGCGGTAATTCCCCTGACCGGGGACATACTTGCGCATCTGGTCGATGACACCATTGTTGTTCAAGTCGATGACGTCATCGTTATCCACGAGCCCGTCGTTATCTTCGTCCGTGGGCACGTGGCCGCCCCTGGCCTGTACGCCCGAGGGACCCTTCATGAAATAGTCGCGGCCATCGGGATTGACGGTGGGGAAGATGTAAAAGACGCGTTCGTTGACGAGCTTGGTGATGGCATCGATCCGGCCGTAGTTTTCCATCAGGTACCAGACCGTGTAGAGGCAGATCTCCGCCCCCTGGATTTCGTTCCCGTGCACGTTGGCCTCGATATACATGGCCGCTTTGCTCAGCTCCGGGCCGGTGTCGGGATTGTTGATCGCCATGCACATCATGTCCTTGCCGTCATAGCTTTTGCCGACCGAGGAGTACTTGAGAAACTTCGGCCAGGCCTTTTCCATGCGCAGCAAATCCGATTTGATCTCGGCGCAGTCGTGCCAGCGGTTGAAGTCGAGCTTGACCTTGAACTGCGGATCTGACCCAGAAGGTTTTTGGTCGATCGCCTTGAGGTCCGTTACCTTCTGCCCCATGACTGCCGGAGCAAGGCTTGCAATGGCCAGGCAGGTCACCAGGACGAGGCAGCGGGTAAAGACTGATGAAGTGGTTCGCATGTTACCTCCGTTATTCGAAAGATGTTGTCGCCGACTACTTCAGCGTAAGAGTCGCTGTGTCCGTCCCGCCCTTCTGGGCCACGACTTTCAACGTGACCGTGGCGCCGGGTTTCCCTTTGACGATCCACTGGTAGCTCTGCCTGCGGCTGGAGCCTGCCAGGATTGGAATATTGTTGGTCTGGGCGTCACCCGAGACGATGTCCTTCTGGGGTATGCTGAGCTGGACCATGGTTGCCCTTACCGTTCGTGATACCTGACCATGGGCCGTCGAGGTCGGCAGGAATCCCTTGTTTTCCACGTCGGCCTTGATGCGGAACAAGCCGCCGCCCAGATTGGTCGCCGTGAATTCAGCCACGCCTATCTTGGGGAAAATCGATGCCAGGTACACGGCGAAATCCGCATGCGGCTTGCCCAGTTCAGCGATTTTTGCCACCGGTGGATTGGTCATGGCATAGGGCTTGAAACCGCCGATTTCCACATCCCCCAGGGTCGGATGCTTAAAGGGAGTCCAATTGACGAATCCATCAATCTTTTCTGCATCCATCCAGCGAAGCAGGCGCAGATCGAAAGTTGCAGAACCGTCGGTGGCTGCCGCTCCGGTCCCTGCTCCACGGCCACCGACGGCGGCGGCCATGCCACGTCCTCCTCCAGCCATGGCCATATCCGGCGCAGCGCCTCCGCGGGCACCCCCTCCGGCGGCCGGCGGAAGACCCCAACCCGGGGTGCTGAACGAGGGAACTCCGAACTGGTAGTAGCCGACTTCATAAAACGCGCCCGCCGGGGCGCGCACTACCGGGTTACTGCGCAAGCCGGTCAGTTCGCGGTATTTGTCGACAATCGTTTGCATGTATTCCGTGTCGGCCGGATTAATGGTTTCAGCAGGGCGCTGCCCACCTTGGCCGCCTCCACGCCCGCCGGCAGCAGGGCCTGCCGCAGTGGCGCCCGCGGCTCCACGTCCACCGGATGCCTGCACATCTACGCCCCGGCCGCCGCCTCCACCACCACCACCTCCGCCGCCGCCACCGCGGCCGCCCATGCCGAAGCCTCTGCCGCCCCCGCCGGTCGCAAACATGCCAACCCTCCGGGACTCGGCTATGCTCTGCTGGGCGAAGTTGAACAGGTCGATGGTCTGAGCCGGCGCGTTGTCGCCGTTGCGGCCTGCGATTAAATTGTCGCTCTCACCGAATGTGAGAACCGCGGCGATGTTGCGGTGGTGAATCAAGTACTCCGTCATCGCACGGGACTCCAGCTCGCTGGTCATAAAGCGCCCGGCGTCCGGCTGGAAAAAGGGGTACTTATGCATGAAGTTGCGATTGAGGTCGGCGCCGCCCGGCCCATCTTCAGCGATGAAGCCGTCGTTGTCCTTGTCGAGCCCCTCGTAGTAAACCCTGTATGCCCCCACTTCGCCGCGCTGCGGGTCCGCCCTTTTCAGCAGGCGCGGATCTTCGGGATGAATCATATACGGGCCCTTCGGGTCCTTAACGCGCATCAGGGTGATAAAGCCGTCCTTGTTCAGATCTTCGGGGCCGTTTTCATCGATGCGCCCGTCGTTGTCGTCGTCAAAAGGGGAAGTATTGGTTTTCCGATCCGACTTGACCGCAGAGAAGAAAAACTCCGCACCATCCGGATTCACTCGCGGGATGATGTAGAAGGCATGGGTGTCGATCTGCTGCTTGACCTGAGGGTTGGTTGCATAGTTGTTGAGCAGGTAATCGATCATGTAAACCGCCAGCTCACTCCCCACCAGGTGGTCGCCTTCAAAGTTGGCCGCTACGAGCAGTGCCGGACGGGTTGGCGAGGTTGATCCGGCGGAATTCATGATCTCCACGGCCCAGATCGATCGATTTTCACGCGTCTTGCCAACCTCGACAATCCTGGCAATGTTCGCGTGTTCCTTTACGAGACTTTGGAGCGTTGCAGTCATTTCAGCGTACGTGTGGTATTTCGAAAAGTCAGCGGCTGGTGCGGCCATTGACCAAGTGCACAGGGCAATAGCCAGTGCCGCTGCTGCCAGCAACTGCGGCCGGCCGGTGGAAAACTTTTGCACGGCGTCCTCCTGGGATAAAATGCGAGTTGCTTGAACTTGCGCGCGACGTTGGCCTGATCCGGCCGGGCTCCTTCCGATCTGGAGCCTGCCGGGCATTGGGCCGGAGCGCTGGCCCTGAGCATAGAGGCGCCTGCAAGGCTGTGCAACAATTATTTGGGCATGAAATCAGAATAAAAAGATGCGCTTTTTTGATCCTCTTGGTGGATCCCGCTTTTCGAGGCCTCACCCGGTTTTTGGGCTTCAAGCAGCCATGCCCGATAGGTATACTGATCCAAACCAATGTCGAGGGAATGAGGCTGGATATGATTCAAGATTTAAAGCGCAGAAACCAAGGGGAATGCAGATTAGCGTTGGCGGTTTTGTTCGTATTTCTCGCAACGGTGCTGTCAATGGCCGGTCAGGCCGGCAGCAACAAGCAAGAGGAAATCTATCTTGCCGGCCACCCGGGGGCTCCGGTCAAAATCGAGGTGTTTTCGGATTATCAATGCCCGGTCTGCCGCACCTATTACTTGGAGACTTTGAAGCCTCTTATGGCGGAATACACCAAAACCAACAAGATCGACAAGGTCTCCATCGTTTACCACGATTTTCCCTTGGAGAATATCCATCAGTTCGCACGCAAGGCTGTGCGCTTCGGTTTGGCAGCTCACCGCCTGGGCCCGGACAAATGGCTGAAAGTGTCGGATGCTCTCTACGCGCAGCAGGCGGCATGGTCCGAGAACGGAAATATCGAGGCGGCTCTCGAGAAGGCATTGGATCCCGCCGATCTGAATCAATTGAAAAAGATGGCCGCGGATCCGGCTATCGACACGACCATTAACCAGGAAGTCGCTCTGGGTCAAAGCCGTGCAGTCATCTCAACGCCGACCACGTTCATCATTACGGAGACAGGCCGGCAGCAGCGATTCACGGGTGATCCTTCGTTTCCCGCACTGAGAGATTTCCTCGACAAGCTGATCAAGTAATCGCCACCCGGCGAGGTGCGCTCAACTCAAAAATATCGGAAGCCCAGCTGCCGCACCTTTTTTAGGTAGCGCGCGCGCGCGGCAGAGTCGATATTGACCACGTCGTGCAGGAGCACGTGCCGGACGGCGCGGATGCCGCACATTTTGAGGGTCCACTCGCCAAAAGTCTTTTCGAGCGGCCTGCCGAAACGGAACAGCCGGTAGAGCGCTGCGCTCGCGCCGGCTGTGGCGATGACCAGTGCCTTTTTATGGGGCAGCAGGCCACGAACCTTGCCGTTTTCCGTAAAACAAAAGGCAAATCCCTCCTGAAGGACACGATCGACAAATCCTTTAAGGATGGCGGGGAGACCGAACCACCAGACCGGAAAGACGAACGCCAGGGCATCCGCCCTCAGGAGGCGCTGCTGATAGCAGACCACATCCTCGAGCGGGGGACCGGTGCCAAACTTATCAAGTTCAGGCCCCCGCAATACAGGATTAAATCCTTCGGCATTCAGATCCGCGATCTCGATTTCATGGCCGGCGGCGCGCAGACCTTCACAAAGTGCGGCACACATGGCGGCGTTGAAGGAATCTGACTTAGGATGAGCAAGAACGATAAGGATGCGCATCTGCCTATACAATAACTGCCAGACTTGCAGAGTGCATCAAATTCTTGGAGAGAGCCGTCGAACAGCCTCATTTTCTTCCTTTCAGGTATTTTGCGCACTTCACAGTTTATGCTAGCTTTTAGCGATGAATACGCGACTGAAGTTCTCCAGCGATACTGTTTTGCATGATTACCGCCTGGCTTTCCTGAGCCGCCAGGCCAGCACGGTCGCTCATCGGGAAGTCCTGTCCGGTAAAGCCAAATTCGGTATTTTCGGCGCCGGCAAGGAAGTTCCCCAGGTGGCGCTGGCCCATGCATTCCGCAAAGGCGATTTCAGGGCAGGATACTACCGTGACCAGACGATGATGTTTGCCCTGGATATGCTGACGGTGGAGGAGTACTTCGCGCAGCTCTATGCCAACGCCGAGCTTCCGGGAGAAGCAGTCTCCGGCGGCCGCCCCATGACCGGGCACTTCGCGACGAGGCTGCTCAATGCCGACGGGAGTTGGCGGGACCTTCGAGCCACCTGCAATTCCTCTGCCGATGTCTCTCCCACTGGTGCTCAGATGCCCCGACTTCTAGGTCTGGCCTATGCTTCGGTCCTGTACCGGCGCCAGGAGGATTTGAAGGATCTGGCAGACGCGGGTTTTTCGGACTACGGCAACGAAATCGCCTTCGGCACGATCGGAAACGCCAGCTGCGCGGAAGGAATCTTCTGGGAGGCGGTCAATGCCGCCGGAGTGCTGCAGGTGCCAATGCTGCTGTCGATCTGGGATGATGGCTATGGCATCTCGGTGCCCAATCAGTTTCAGATGACGCTGGGAGACATTTATCGCATCCTGGAAGGCTTTCAGCGGCGGCCGGGAGAGAAATCCGGTCTGGATCTTTACGCGGTTGCGGGCTGGAACTATCCGCAATTGTGCGAAACCTACCTGGCGGCCGAGGAATCGGTGCGACGGGACCACGTCCCGGTTGTGATTCACGTGACCGAGCTGACGCAGCCGCTAGGGCACTCAACCTCCGGGAGCCAGCAGCGCTATAAGTCGCCCGAAAGGCTGGAATGGGAAAAGGGATTTGACTGCATCCCAAGGATGAGGGCTTGGATGATCGGGGCAGGATTGGCCTCGGAGCGCGAAATTGAGGATGTGGAGGAGGAAGAAAAAAAGTCCGTGATTGCAGCGCGTGACCGTGCCTGGGAAGCATTCCGGCAGCCGATCGAGGCGGAGCGGGATCAGCTCCTTGCGCTCACGCGCAACTTGGAGCAGAACTCGGGGCGTACCGCAGAGTTAGCGCGCATTTCCGCAGCATTGGCTGGGAAACAGTATGTATTGCGGCGTGACCTGATGGCTGCTGCCGAGGAAGCGCTCATCGAAGTACGAGCCGAGGAGGTTCCAGCACAGCGCAGGCTGGTCCAGTGGAAGCTGCAGAAGGAGGAGGAGAATAAACGGCGTTACGGATCCGACCTCTACAGCGAGTCAAAAGAATCCGCTCTCAAAGTGCCGGAGGTTCGTGCGGTCTATTCAGAAGGTGCGCCCATGCTGCAGGGATTCGAGATCCTGAATGCCTGCTTTGACGCCGCCTTCACCCGTTATCCGCAGCTGGTCGCCATGGGCGAAGATGTCGGCCAACTGGGGGATGTCAATCAGGCCTTTGCCCGCCTGCAGAAGAAGTACGGCGCACTGCGCATCACGGATACGGGGATTCGCGAAGCGACGATCCTGGGGCAGGCCATTGGCATGGCCATGCGGGGCCTCAGGCCGATCGCGGAAATCCAATACCTGGACTATGTCCTCTATGCTCTGCAGATCATGTCGGATGATCTGGCAACCTTGCGTTGGCGCACGTGCGGCGGGCAGAAGGCGCCGGTGATCATTCGGACCCGTGGGCACAGGCTGGAGGGTATCTGGCATTCCGGCTCTCCCATGTCCGGCTTGCTCGGCCTGCTGCGCGGCATCTATATCTGTGTGCCGCGGGACTCGACACAGGCCGCCGGATTCTACAACACCGTGCTGCGTTCGGATGACGCGGCGCTGATCGTCGAAGTACTGAACGCCTATCGACGCAAAGCGCCCTTGCCGGACAATATCGGTGAATTCACGATTCCGCTCGGAGTGCCCGAGGTGATCCGGGTCGGCAAGGATGTCACCGTCGTGACCTACGGCGCTTGCTGCCCGATTGCGGAGGAGGCAGCGGGCATGCTGAGCGGTGTCGGCATTGAGGCGGAACTGATCGATGTCCGAACGCTGATGCCATTTGATCTTCCCGGGGTGATCGTGGAATCGCTCAAGAAGACCAATCGCGTGCTCTTCGTGGATGAGGATGTGCCTGGCGGGGCGACGGCCTATATGATGCAGCAGACGCTCGAACAAAGGGGCGGCTATGAATGGCTCGATGCGGCGCCGCGCACGCTTCCGGCGCGCGAGCATCGTCCGCCTTACGGCTCCGACGGCGATTATTTCTCCAAGCCGAATCGGGAGCAGATTTTCGAGGCCGTCTACGGACTCATGCACGAAGCGGATCCGCGGCGCTATCCTCTGTTCAATCGCTAATCCGGCGTTTGGTCGATCAGCTCGATCCTTCTGAGATGGCGCCCGCCATCAAAGGGCTCCTGCAGAAAGATGCGCACGATCTCGAGCGCAGTCTGCAGGGGCATCATGCGTTGACCCAGCGAGATGACATTTGCGTTATTGTGTCTGCGGGCCAGTTGTGCGCTCTCCGTGTTCCAGCACACCGCGCAGCGGATGCCAGGAAGGCGGTTTGCGACGATAGCTTCCCCGTTTCCCGAACCTCCCAGCACGATGCCGCGCTCGCACGCGCCCCGCGCAACCGCCTCGGCAGCGGGCCGGATAAAGAGCGGGTAATCCACGGGATCTTCCGAAACTGTGCCGAAGTCCACTACCTTGTGCCCTCGGGCATTGAGCCACTCGCGGATCTTTTCCTTGTAGAGAAAACCGGCGTGATCTGAAGCCAGCGCGATCTTCATAACGAATTCTCAGTCCTCAGCTCTCATGGGTTTTGCCTTATTCGGGACCTGTCCCGAATGGCACATAGTTAAGGAACCCCGAAGGGGTTCAACAGCGCCAGCCCAGGGCTCAAGCCCTGGGGATACGGAAACAAAGAGTGAAAGAGCCCTGCAGGGGCGAAACAGCCTGTGCCGCCCTTACAGGGCTTTACTCGGACTGCACCATTTCCCCAGGGCTTGCGCCCTGGGCTTTCACTGTTTGACCCTTTCAGGGTCATTGTCCTGCCTGACTTCGTTCGCTGAAGCTTAACTAAGTGCCATTCGGACCTGTCCCCGACTCACGTTACCTGCGCCTGCTGTAAACCAGACTGCCTCCGACGTAGGTTTGTTCCACTTTGAGTGTCAGCAGCGCCTTCGACGGCATGTTCAGAATGTCGCCTGAGATCACGATGAAATCGGCCAACATCCCCGGTGCGATCTGGCCGCTGGTATTCTCCTCGAATCCTGCGAAAGCGGATTCAACGGTGTAGGCGCGCAGCACCTCGGATCTCGTGAGGCATTGATCGGCATGCCAGCCGCCTTCAGGCTTGCCGTCAGTTGACTGCCGGGTCTCGGCGGCAAACATGCCCCAGAACGGATTGGGTGTTTCCCCTGGAAAGTCCGAGTTGAGCGGCACGCGAACGGAGGCGTTCAGAAACAGCCGCCACGCATAGGCCCCTTGGATGCGCTCCGGGCCCACACGGTTTTCCGCCCATGGCATATCCGAGGTGCAGTGCGGCGGTTGCATGCTGGACAGGATCCCCAGTGCCTTGAATCTCGGGATGTCCTGTAATGCGACAACCTGGGCATGTTCGATGCGCAATCTGGGGTCCTTCGCCTCCGGTGTCTCTCTGAGTGCCGCTTCATAGGCGTCCAGGGTGATCCGGTTGGCTCGATCGCCGATAGCGTGGACCGCTACCTGCATGCCCGCCTTCAATGCCCGGGCCGTCAGCCTGTGGATTTCCTCTTGTGAGGTGGTCAGGTCGCCGCGCGTTTCCGGAGCATCCGAGTAGGGCTCAAACAGAGCCGCGCCCCGCGAGCCGAGCGCTCCGTCGGCGAAGATCTTGATGCAGCGCACTGTCAGCCAGCCGTCAGGATCGATGGCGGGCCCATGCTGAAGAAAGGGCTCAATAAGATCTTTGTCGGTCGCATCGAGCATGGCATAAATTCTGGTCTTAAGCCGCCCTTTCGCTGCAAGGGACCGGAGCACCTCGAGCACGGGCTTCGACACATTTGCGTCATGAACCGTCGTCAGGCCATAACTCAGGCATTCCTCTCCCGCCATCGTCAGGGCCTTTTCTATCAGCGCGGGGGATAAGGGCGGAATGTGAGCAGTGATCAGCCCTTGCGCTTCGTTCTTAAGGATGCCGGTCGGTTTGCCGGTCCTGGGATCCTTGAGAATCTCTCCCTTCCCGGGATTGGGAGTGTCGCGTGTGACGCCCGAAATCTCCATCGCCTTTGCGTTCGCCCAGCCGGCAAAGCCGTGCAAACCCCTGAGCCATACCGGATTGTCCGGCGCCGCCTGGCTCAGTTTTTCGTTCGTCGGGTAGGCCTTAGCCCATGCTCCTTCATCCCAACCCCAACCTGTGATCCACTCTCCGGCCGGCGTGCGCGCTGCGCGCCGCCTGACCATTTCGACTGCCTCGTCAGGGGTATCGACTCCTTCGATGTTGAGTTCGATGAAACTTTGGCCGAGGCTGAGAAGGTGGACGTGGGATTCCACGATTCCCGGCAGGACGGTTCGCCGATGCAGGTCGATCGGAACGATCTCTGGATAGACATGCATGATCTTCTCATTCGTCCCCACCGCCACGATCCTTCCGTTGTCCACGGCGAAGGCTTGAGCTTCCGGCAATGAACGGTTCATCGTGACGATGTGCCCGTTGAAAAAGACGCGCTCGGCACGCGGGAATGCCTTGCATGCCGTCAGGGAAGCGGACGACATGGTCGTACATACCGCCAGGGTGAGAAGAAAGGCCACTTTTTTTGGCATCAAATCCTCCGGCTGCGTGAAGAGAAGCTTCGGTCTCCAACGATTGTAGCCGAAGCCTGCACAAAAACCCCGACTATTCAAAACCTCGGACAGGCTTCTAGCGTCGGAATCCGATCATCAGGCTTGTCGGCCCGGGCAGCCTGACCTGCTTCACATCCTGGAAATCCGCTTCCTTCATCCAAGCGGTGTATTCATCCACACTGTAGCTGCTGCCGGTTTTGGTGCCCACCAGCATGTTGAGCGCGAACAGGGCCGCAGATCTTGGTGTGGTTTTGTCCGGTGCCAAGATGAAGTCCTGCACAACCAGGCGCCCATGCAGAGCGAGTGCTTCGCGGCAGCGCTTGAACAGATCGCGGTTCTCTCCAGTATCGAGCATGTGGCAAATCGCCGAAACCCAAACAAGATCTAAGCCTTTACCGAGCACGCCGGTGCGCAGATTGCCCGGACGCGTGCGGATGCGACTCGACAAGCCGGCGGTGGCGATGTACTTCTCCGTGATGGGCACAACCTCCGCCAGGTCCAGAATCTCCACCTGGAGATCTTTGGCTGCGCGGGCGAAGGCTATCGCATAGGCTCCGGATCCCCCGCCCAGATCCAACATACGACGCACGCCTGCCAAGTCCACGGCACGGACAGCGTGAGGTATCCGCTCGGCTGCGTTGCGATCCATGGCAGCGATGAAGGCGCGCGTCCAATCCTCATCCCGCTCACCGTCCTCACGCGCCAGGATTGAGGTGCCGGATCGAACGCAATCGGTCAGGGTAGACCAGCGCGGCCAAAGATGGACCATGTGCATCAAGCCCTCGCGGGCATTATCCGAAGACGGGGAGGCCAGGTAGCGGGCGCCTGCCTTGGTATTATAGAAAATTTCATCCCTCTTGATCAGCAGACCCATGGCCGCCAGGGCATTGAGCAGCATTTCCGTGGCTCGTGCATTGGTTTTGCACCCGGCAGCAACGGACTGGGCTGAGGCTCCGGCTCCGACTGCTGAAAACAGGTCGAGTTCAATTGCGCTCAACAAGGCGCGGCTTTCCTGAAAGCCGCGAATGATCTGGAGCAACTCGTCAGGGAGGGCGCCGGACGCTTCACGGGAGCGCATGGCCGCCTCCCTTTTTCCACGGTTCGCGAGGATCTCGGCCCGCAGCACCGAAGTTTCACTGCGCATCAGGCGTTCCACGGGGATCCCTTCCTTGAAATGAGAGCGGACGATTTCCGATACGTCCTGCGGGACGACGCCGCTATACCAGACTCCATCCGGGTACACGACCATGTTGGGACCATGTTCGCAAAGCCCCAGCGAGCCGCAGGTAGTGAGTTGGACTTCATCGATCATTCCCTGAGAAGCGATCTCCCTGCGCAGCATCTCGATAACCGCTCCGGACCCACAGGCGGTGCAGCTGGGAACACCCTCGGGCCTGACTTGATCGCAGACAAACACGTGATAAAGAAATGGCTCCATCTTCTCTCCTTTTCCTGGTCAGAAAGATCGCGGCCTCTCGGTCCCGCTGTCATCGCGTTTCGCTGAAGAGTACCTTGTTTCAGCCATTTGGTGCGCTCCGACTTTTTTGTTGTTTTACACCTTGGGTAGGGATACCGTCTTTTTTATGAGGTTCTGATCCGGCGAGTTTAAGCCCGGAAGGGGAGCATCGGCCCCGTCTTACTTCAGCACTACTGAGCTTGTGAAAGAGTTGAGCTGCTGCCCCGATGCTCAAGGCCATTGCATTCCTCACGGACTGTGTTCGGACGGTGCTTTTCACACGAACCTGGTCCCAAGTAAGGTACTACATGGCCGTCGCACTCGAAAAGGCTCGAATCACTTTTACCGGGAAAATGGTTTCGATGACGCGCAAAGATGCCTGGGGGATCGTGCGCGCCAACGGCGGCGAACCTGCGAAGTATGTTTCGCATCGGACCACGATGCTGGTGGTTGGGGTGGAAGGGTGGCCCTTGCTGCCTGACGGGCAGATCAGCCGCAAGCTGCAACGCGCAGAGGAGTTGCGGGGAGCCGGCTGCCCGATTCGAATTGTGCCCGAACCGGCATTTCTGGAACTGATCGGCAAAACGCCCCCAGGAGCGACCGCAACCAGAACTTATTCGGCATCCGAAGTATGCCGGATCATGTCCATCGATCACGAGACGCTGCGACGTTGGGAGCATCTTAGCCTCGTCCAATCCCTGAGTGGATTCTATGATTTTCAGGATCTTGTCTCGGTCCAGCGTATTCACGACTTAGTATGCAATGGCATCCGCCCGGAGAAAATCGCCGCGAGCCTGCGCAATTTGACAGCCATCCTTCCCGACCTGGAAAGGCCCCTGGCGCAACTGCGCGTGTTTGCAGAGAATGAGGATATGCTTCTCGTCGATCTGGACGGGGTGCGTTTTTCCAGCACCGGACAATTGCTTTTTGACTTTGAGGGGCGGAGGCGGGCGGGGGGCGTCGTGTTGCCCCTCGATCCGCATGCACACGATGCCGACGAGTGGTTAAAGCTCGGCTGCGGCTGCGAAGAGGAAGGTCTCTATTCCGATGCGTGCGAGGCATTTCGAGCGGTCCTGGCGCTTGACCCTGATTCTGCCCAGGCCTATTTCCATCTCGGGGATGTCATGCGCGAGATGGGGATTTTATGGGCGGCGGAAGAGTTTTTTGGCTCCGCCGCAAGAATTGAGCCCGGCATGACCGCAGCATGGTTCAATCTCGCGGGGGTTCAAGAAGAGCAGGGCAAGACCGGGGAGGCGATTGCAGGCTACCAAGCGATCCTCGCCAAATCTCCGGATCATGCGGACGGACACTTCAATTTGGCGCTGTGCTATGAAAAGGCCGGCCTCCAACCGGATGCCTGCCGACATTGGTTTGCCTATCTCAAGCTTGATTCTACGAGCCCCTCCGCGCTGGTCGCCAAGCGTCACCTTTCGGTGCCTCCCGGCTCCTGAGTTTTGCCGCAGCCCGGGGGAAACCGTGCACCCTCATTTCGTAGTAAATCCTGCCTTGACAGGCTCCAAGAGCCACAGCTAAGATTGCCCGGGGCTGGGCGTGAGTGCCCAATGGTTCTCATGAGCTATTCTACTATCTTAGATGCCATCGGATGACCGTCAAGAGCGATAGGATTGAGATCAGGATCGGCAGCGCGCTCGAGTACCTGGACTTGGTGCAGACACTCACGGACTGCATCACGGACTTCATGGGTTTCGATGATGACACGGCTCACTGGATCGGAATGTCGGTTCGGGAGTCGGTGACCAATGCCATCCAGCACGGCAACAAGCTGGACCCGAACAAGAGAGTCGACATCCGCTTTGAGGTTGCCCCGGATCACCTGGACATTACTGTAAAGGACCAGGGCAACGGTTTTCAGGTCGACAAGTTACCCAATCCACTCGATCCCGAGAACCTCCTGAAGCCCAGCGGACGCGGAATCTTTTATATTCGATCCTTTATGGATGAAGTAGAATTCATTCCACACTCGCAGGGTGGGATGGAAGTGCATATGGTAAAGAAGGTACCTTCTAACTCAGCAGTTAAGGAGACAGAGATATGAAGATCGATAATCGTATCGTCGGGGACGTACACATGCTGAATTGCAGCGGAAAAATCACCCTCGGCGAAGGGACGATGGCCATTCGCAACACAGTTCGAGAAGTGCTAAAGAACGGCGGCAAGAAGATTGTGCTCAACCTTGCCGACGTCAACTACATCGATAGCTCGGGTATTGGAGAACTGGTAAGCAGCTTCACGACCGTTACCAATCAGGGCGGGCAGCTGAAGCTTCTGAATCTGACCAAGAAGATTCATGAACTCCTCGCTATCACCAAACTTCTGACGGTATTCCAGACCTTCGATGACGAGCAGGCAGCAATCAACAGCTTCAAATGAGAATTGCGCTGGGCGGCTTTTAGCGGAAGATATTGTTGAAGTTGATTTTGGTGAGATCGTTGATCACTACCAATCCCATCAGGAGGATCAGGAAGACAAAACCCACCTGAACGATCTTCTCCTTGATTCCAAGGCTTAAGTCCCGCCCTATCACGCCTTCGATCAGGAGCAGAGCAATCACGCCTCCGTCCAAAATAGGGATCGGGAGCAAGTTAAAAATTCCGAGGTTGAGACTCAATAGCCCGATAAAACCGAAGAATAGCCGGGCGCTGCGAGTACGAGCAGCGATCCCGGCTACGCTCGCGATCTCGATCGGCCCAGAAATAGTCTTTACCGATGCACTTCCGGTAATTATCCTGCCGATCACTCGGAAAGTAAGCAGCGTGACATCGTAGTTGTGGCGAACCGACTGGGCTATAGATCCCAACAAACCATACCGTTCATGATCTGCAGGTATTTCAGCATAGAAGCCGATAAGCACGCGACCCTTGTCCTCGACCGGGGTGATCGTGAGCGTATGATTTGTTGAATTGCGAGGGAGTTCCTGGATCATGGTGTCCCAGTCGGTGGCCGGTTGAGGCCGAACCTGAGGACGGCGGACCTCGAATTGCAGCGGCACATCCTTGCTTTCCGCAATGATATTGAGAATCTCGTCGTAGCTGCTGCCCCTCTTGCCGCCACCCTGCACCGAGACAATCTCATCCCCTGGCTGGAGGCCGGCCTTCTGTGCCGGCATATTGGGATCCAAATCCTGCACAATCGTTCTGGGCAACATGTACTTAAAACCCAGGCTGTCCGGGTCCACATTTTCCGACCGGGGCGGATCGAAATGCAGGTTTACCAACGGGCCGCTTCGATCGACCGTCACATTGAGCGTATCCCGCGGGGCTGTCCCCAAAGCAATTTCCATGTTTTGCCAGGTATCGATCTTGTTGCCATCGATCGCCACCACGCGGTCTTTCGATTTCAGTCCGCTGCGCTGGGCTACCGAATCGGGTACGATCGGTCCTATGACGGCGGGGCCTTTGAGATAGCGCGGCACCAGCATACCTTCCATGTAGGAAGTTGTGACAATGGCCACTGCCAGCAGCACGTTCATGAAGGGGCCTGCGAGGGCAACCAGCAGCCGATGCCACTTGGGATGGGACAGGAACTCATCCGGAGCCCCCTGGCGATCCTCATCAAACGCTTCCCCTGCCATCTTGACATAGCCACCGAGCGGCAGTGGGCTTATGCGGTATTCCGTCCCCCCGCGGGTAAAGCCTGCGAGACGCGGGCCAAAACCGAGGGAAAAGGTGATCACGCGGATTTTCAGCAGCTTGGCCATGGCAAAATGGCCGAATTCGTGGACTGTGATCACGATCCCTAAAACAACAATGAAAGCGAGAAGGGTGACTATCATTGGCAAAAACTCCTCATGCCCCCACCATCTAATGATGCTCCAAAAAGAAAAAACTCTCAATCAATGTGCAACTGATCGCGAGCGGTCCGAAAACTCCCCTGCCTTCGCCCGCGCCCAAGTGTCGGCGCCAAGAACGGCATCGAGGGAGGCTGCATCCTCCGGATGATGAGCGTCCATTACTGACGCAATAATTCTGGGGATATCGTCGAACCCGATCCTCTGGTTTAGAAAAGACTCAACCGCGACTTCGTTGGCGGCGTTGAGCACTGCCGGAGCGGTCCCCCCCGCTCGCAGCGCCCGATACGCCAGATTAAGGCACTGGAACTTCTCGCGATCAGGCCGCAGGAACTCAAGCTTAGTCAGATTATGGATGTCGAGCGAGGGGAGCGCGCAGGGCCAGCGCTTAGGGTAAGTCAGGGCGTATTGAATCGGGATGCGCATATCCGTGAGCCCGAGTTGGGCCAGAATAGACCCGTCAACAAACTCAACCATAGAGTGCACAATACTTTGGGGGTGCACTGCGACATCGATTTCGTCGGGAGTCACCCCGAATAACCAGGAGGCTTCGATGACTTCAAGCCCTTTATTCATGAGCGTCGCGGAATCGATGGTGATCTTCTTCCCCATGCGCCACGTCGGGTGGTTTAAGGCTTCCTCGAGCGTCACCGCAGCAAATCTCTCCTTGGGCGTGTCACGAAACGGACCGCCCGACGCCGTCAGGATCAGGCGGCGTATCTCGCTCCGGCCTGCGCTGCGCAGGCACTGGTGGATCGCGCTGTGCTCGCTGTCGACCGGCAGGATCTCCACGCCGTGCACGCGCGCCTTTTCCATGATCAATTGGCCTGCCATGACCAGGGTTTCCTTATTGGCCAGGGCGATGTGTTTTCCGCTTTCGACGGCTCGATAGGTCGGCACCAGCCCCGCGGCTCCCGTAATGGCCGACAGGACCATCGTTGCCTCCGGATAACACGCGACTTCCGTGTTCCCCTCCTCGCCGTGCACGAAACGGGTGTCATCCAGGGGGTATCCCCTATGCTGCAGAATTGCCTGCAGTTCGCGGGAAGTGTTCTCGTCCAGACTGGAGGCGATTCGCGGATGGATCGCTTCCACTTGATCTGCCAGCAAGCCTACATTCCTGCCCCCAGCCAGCCCGACAACTCGAAATGTATTCGGGAAGCTCGACGTAACCCGGAGGGTGTTCGTGCCAATAGATCCAGTCGAGCCCAGAATCGAAATGAGTTTCATGAGTACGTGCCTTATCGGCTAATGCAAAACGAACATTTTAGCAGAAATCGCGGGACACTGAATCGCTAAGATTGGATTTGCTGGAGATACAGGCAGAGGACCGGGAAGGCAAACAGAAGGCTGTCAATGCGGTCGAGCACGCCGCCATGACCGGGGATCAAATGCGAACTTTCCTTCACCTCGGCCGCGCGTTTCAGCATCGATTCCGCCAAGTCGCCCAGTTGGCCGAAGATGCCGGTGAGCAGCGCAGCAACCACCACGTGTTTGAGCGCGAGGTCCGTGAAGAAGAATTGACGCAAAAGCACAGCCACCAGTACCCCTGCGGCGAGACCGGCCAAAGCTCCTTCGTTGGTTTTTTTGGGGCTGAGATAGCGGGCAAAGGGTGTTCGGCCAAAGCTCTTGCCGGCAAAGAGGGCGGCGGTGTCTCCTGTCCAAACAACGGCAAACAGAATAAGGGTCCACTCCAGGCCGGCCTGAGGGCCAAAGCTGAAGCGCACCGCCAAGGCGGAGTTGAGACAAAGCCCCAGGTAGAAAATGCCCAGCAGATTAGCCATCAGACCCTGAACTCGCTCGCGGATTGGATCGCGCCTCCCCATGGCAGCGAGAAAAGCCGCGATCACCAGGCCCGCACCCAGTGAGCTTGCCGGAATCCGCGGCGCCCACAAACCGATGAGGAGAATCCAGAAGCCTGCATACCCGAACCAGGGCTGCCCGCGCCATCCCATCCCGCGCATAATCTGAAAGAATTCATGCAGACAGAGTGATCCAACGATCCCCAATGCCGCCAGGTAATAGAAGGGTGGGGCGAGAAAGACGATGGCGAGAGTGACCGGAACCAGCACCAACGCAGAGAGAATCCGCAACAACATATCAGCATGTTCCAAGAGACAAAAACTGCCGCCTGCTTTGATTGCCGGCTTCGGACCTCCGACTTCCGACCTCCGCACAAGCGTAAAAACGCATGTGTCTGGTTCACAACTCGCATTAGCATGCGAGGGTTCACTTATCGCAAGCAGGTCCCGGCCGCCGGCCGGAGCTCGAGATCAAATATTCCCAGGATCTGAGCGCCGGGCGGCGCCTGTCGCCCACTTTCATGAAGAACTGAACGGGAAACCTGACGACTGAATCCTACCTCAACCCTGGATGCCGCCGTAGCGCCGATCCCGCTTCTGGTAGTCGAGAATGGCCTCGAACAAATGCTTGCGACGGAAATCCGGCCAGTACGTCGAAGTCACATAAATCTCGGCATAGGCGACCTGCCACAGCAGGAAATTGCTGAGCCGCATTTCACCGCTGGTTCGGATGAGCAGGTCCGGGTCGGGAACTGACGCGGTGTAGAGAGACTGGGAAATCAGCTCCTCCGTCACGGTGACGCGATTCCCATTCTGCTGTTCGAGCAACCTGTTGAAGGCATCCACCAGCTCCGCTCGGCCCCCGTAGTTGAGCGCGACGTTCAGGATCATTCCGGTATTACCGCGGGTCTTTTCTTCGGCCCGATCCAGCTCACAGCGCACCGACTGAGCGAGTTCTTCCACCCTGCCGATGGCGAAAAAGCGGATATTGCCGTCAGCCAGCCTGTCCAGCTCGCGTTTGATGTATTCCTTGAGCAGGCTCATGAGGGTGCGAACTTCAGTCTGAGGCCTTTTCCAGTTCTCCACCGAAAACGCATACAGCGTCAGAACCTCCAGGCCCAGCCGCGCGGAGACTTCGATGATCTCCCGGACGGAGTCGATCCCGGCGCGGTGCCCGGCGACTCGCGGCAGCCGGCGCTGACGTGCCCACCTGCCATTGCCGTCCATAATGACGGCGATATGTCGCGGCAGCCGGGTCGGGTCAATTTGCCTGAGCAGGCTCGCTTCGATACTTCCTGGTTCGGCCAGCACGATCTTACGAGTCATAGGAAATGCGACCTCGCGCTATGATTGCAGGACCATGGTATCACAAAAGAGCAATGCAGCCGAAAATGCCGCGCAGGATAATAGGATCAATAATTCACCTTGATCAGAATGAGACCGCGGGCCGGGGCCGTGAAACCGGCCCGGGTGCGGTCGCGCACTGTAAAAAGAGTCTCAAACTCCGGCAAGGTCATCTGTCCCCGTCCAAGCTCCAGAAGGGTACCCACCATATTCCGGACCATATGATGTAAAAAGCCGTTTCCTTCGACGGCAAAAATCAGCCGATGGCCGAGGTTTGTCAACTGGCAACTGTAGATCTGGCGCACAGTGTTTTCCCGCCCTGCCCCCTGAGCCGCGAAACTGGCAAAATCGTGCGCACCCACGAATAACTCCGACGCCTGTTTCATGATGGAGAGGTCTGTCGGATAAGGGTAATGAAAATGCTCCCTTGCCAGATGCGGCGGCAGGGTTGCGCCGCGGTAGATCTGGTAGCGATAGATCTTGGAGCGCGCGCTGCGCCGCGCATGAAAATCCGCAGGAACCGCTCTTGCCGAAAGAACTCGGATGTCCGGGGGCAGGACACTGTTCAATGCGCGCACTAGGCTTGCTGCGGGAATGCGTGCGGCGGTCGAGAAGTTAGCTACAAAACCACGGGCATGGGTACCGGCATCTGTCCTGCCGCTCCCCACAAGGCTGGTCTGCTCGCTCGTGATTTGGCCGATCGCCTGCTGCAACTCGCCCTGGATGGTATTCTGCTGGCTCTGGATCTGCCAGCCATGATAGGCGCTGCCGTCAAATCCAAGCAGGAGCTTGATATTGCGGCGGGATCTCATCGGCTTCCCGGCTTGACCACTTTGCTGCCGGCACGGCACATAAGGCAGTCCTCTGGCGGGTGATTGGGAAAGTCCAGCACCGCCACGGCCACGTTTGGCACTCCCAGGTCTGCTCTGCCGCCGCTCCGGTCCACGATGGCGCCGGCGGCGGTTACGATTCCGCCTGCTTGCTTAATGACATCCATCGTTTCACGAGTGGACCCTCCCGTAGTAACTACGTCCTCGACCACGAAGCATGTCTCGCCGGGCTCAATGTGGAAACCGCGGCGCAAGGAGAGGACGCCATCCTGGCGTTCCGCAAACAGGGCGCGAACTCCGAGCGCACGCGCCACCTCATGCGCAACTAGGATGCCGCCGAGCGCCGGGGCGATGACCAGTCTGGGCTTAGCTGCTCGTTCAAGCATCAAGCCTGCAAGGGCGGCACCCAATGTCGATGCATGATCAGGATACTGGAGTACCAGCGCGCACTGGAAATAGCGGCTGCTGTGCAGCCCCGATGAGAGGCGAAAATGGCCCTCGAGAAGGGCACCCGAGGACTTGAAAAGGGCGAAGATCTCTTCTTGCGTCATAGCGGCTCCATTCGGTTTGCTTTTGCCTTGAAGGGTACAAAGTACCAGTAAATATGCTATTATAAAAGGATACTGTGTGAAAAGGAGCGGCATTATGTCTGGTCATTCAAAGTGGCATTCTATCAAACATAAAAAAGCTGCGGCTGATTCCAAACGCGGGCGCATTTTTACGCGGCTGATCAAGGAAATGACGGTCGCTGCGCGCAGCGGAGGCGGTGACCTTGATGCCAATCCACGGCTGCGTCTTATCGTCAACACCGCTAAGGCGGCCAACATGCCGGCGGAGAATATCAAGCGCGCCATCATGCGCGGCACCGGCGAACTTCCCGGCGTATCCTATGAAGAGGTGACCTACGAAGGGTATGGGCCCGGTGGGGCTGCGATCTTTATGCGCGTCCTCACCGACAATCGCAACCGCACGGTCGCTGAACTGCGGCACATTCTCTCCAAGAATGGGGGGAATCTTGGTGAATCCGGTTGCGTGGGTTGGATGTTCGGCAGAAAAGGCTACTTTGTCGTCGAGAAAGCCTCCGCCAGCGAGGAGGTGCTGCTCGATCTCGTTCTCAGCAATGGCGGCGAGGATATGAGCGAAGACGGCGACAATTATGAGATCTTCTCCGCTCCGGAAAAATTCGAGACTCTCAAGGCTGCGCTGGAAGCGGCAAGCATTCCCATGGCCGTCTCGGAAATCTCGATGGTGCCGCAGAATTATGCAAAACTCGAGGGCAAAGAGGCCCAAACCATGCTGAAACTGATGGAGGCTCTCGAGGACCAGGAAGACATCCAGAATGTCTGGTCGAACTTCGACATCGACGCTGCAGCGATGCAAGAAGCATCGTGAGACCGTTTACTGATGCGAATACTGGGGATTGACCCTGGAAGCAACACCACCGGTTACGGTCTCATCGAGTCGGACGGTTCCAGGCATTCCTCCATCCTCTTCGGCGCGATCCGAACTTCACCGCGCCGGGCCTTCCACGAACGACTGCTGCAGATCTACACCCAGCTTATGGAAATCCTCTCCCGCGAGGAGATCCATGCGGTCGCCATTGAGAATGTTTTTTACTCGGCGAATGTCCAGTCTGCGCTTAAATTGGGCCATGCCAGGGGCGTGGCCCTCCTGGTTGCAGCGCAGCAGGGCCTCCCGGTCTTCGAGTATTCTCCGCTCGAAATCAAGAGCGCAATCGTAGGATATGGGCGCGCGGAAAAGAGTCAGGTGCAGATGATGGTCAGGCTTTTGCTCAGCCTGCCCGAAACTCCGACCCCGGATGATGCAGCCGACGCCCTGGCTGTCGCAATCTGTCACAGCCACAGGGCAACCCAGACAACTCCCCTCCCGGCCAGGAAAAGCCGTCGCAGAAAATAGGGGTCGGCTCACGCTTCGCGCAGGCAGGGTATCAACGTCAGCAAACGGCTATGCCTGCGTAACCGACCACACGTTCGAAGTCGCCGCTGACGTCGCCCGACGTGGCATAGCGGATCAGGCGGCCGCCGGAGGCCCCCAAGTCCCGGCAAGCGGTCAGCAGCGCGACGGCGGGGGCGAAGCCGCACATGCTTACATCCTTCTCGAAGATCGTGCTGTAGAGGCCTTGGGGATCGACTTTTTCCATCTTTTCAATCGCAAAGCGATCTTTTTTGGTAGCGACTTCCGCCGATTCGTAATGGCTCATATCGGAGCTGGCGACCAACAGCACGGGCTCCGGTGCCAGCTTGATGACGCGGGCCAAGGCGTGCCCCAAGGTTTCGAGTGAAGAATAGTCTGCGGTCCCGACGCAGATGGCTGCGATGCTGGGATTGGCAGCCAGCAACTGGAGAAAAGGGATTTGGACCTCGATGGAGTGCTCGCGCACATGGGCGGCCGCATCCTCTTCCAAAAGACTGCACTCCTGCATGAGATTTCGGTTCAGTTCCTCGTCGATGCAAACCAGCCCGAGTGGGGTGCGCCATTGGCCCGGCGGATACAAGGATAGCGCGCGTCCCCTTCCCGTGTGGTTGGGACCGAGGATGATGAAACGCCTGGGCAAACGCACAGCCTGATAGACAGCGCCGGCCACCGCCCCGGAATAGATATAACCTGCGTGCGGTGCCACGATACCCTTCGCTTCGAGCAGGGGCTTGTCCGGCCCCAGGAAGGAGCGAATGCTGCTGCTGAGCTTGTCAGCATCTGCGGAGTAGAACTGACCTGCGACCGCGGGCTCTCGAATCATGATCATTCCTCCTCCAAGCGGGTAATGGGTAATGGGGGTCAAATGGGGGTCAGGTCTGGAAAATTTCATTTTGCATCATCTGCTGCACCGGCGAGAGGAGAATGAAAAATGAAATTTTCCAGACCTGACCCCTTCAACATCACCAATGCCAATGTTCGCCGAGTTCTCCCTGGGCATGCTTTGATATTACTTCAAAGAGGGGGTCCTCGGGGAGGGCTAGCTCTTTCGGATTCTCGGATTCCATCTCGCCCATGACCGCTTTGGCACAATCCTGAAGTCCTGCCGGGCTGTATCCCCCCTCCAACACAAAGCAGATCTTGCCTCCGCAACACCTGTCCGCGGATTTGATCAAGGAAGCAGCTGCGGATGCAAAGCCGGCGGCACTCAATGCCAAACCTCCCAGAGGATCGCCCAGGAAGGCGTCGAATCCCGCGGAAACCAGGATGAACTGCGGCTGATATTGTCCAAGGATCGGGGCGATGATGCGGGAATAGATGGGGACGAAAACGTCATCTCCGGTTCCAGCCGGCAACGGGAAATTGAGCGTGTACCCCCATCCCTCTTGGATGCCAACCTGGCAAAAATCACCTGTGCCGGGATAGTAGGGATACTGATGAGAGGAGATGAAAAGCACGCCGGGATCGCTATAGAAACACGCCTGCGTGCCGTTGCCATGATGGACGTCGAAGTCAACAATCGCGACCCGCTCGATTGCATGTTCTGATCTGAGATAGGCCGCGCCCAGGGCGACGTTATTAAACAAGCAGAATCCCATAGCTCGATCGGGTTCCGCATGGTGGCCGGGAGGCCGGATGAATGCAAAGGCACGATCGATTTCCCCGGCGCAGATGGCATCCACGCACGCCAGAACGCCTCCTGCCGCCAGCAAAGCCGCATCAAAGCTCCCGGCGGACACCGGAGTGTCCATGTCCAAAAAGCTTGGAGCCAGCTCTGTGGCGCGCCGCACACGGTCGATGTGAGCCGGGTGGTGAACCAGTTCGAGTTGATCCATCCGGGCGGCCCGGGCTTCGATCCGCCGCCAGCGTTCCCCTGCGCCGAAATCATCAATTGCATGTTGGATGTGGGTCAGTCGATCCGGGGACTCTTGGTGGCGGTTGCCAGTGATGTGGTGCCGGAATCGGTCGTCGATCAAAAATCCTGCTTTGGTCATGGTTCATCACTCGGATGAGGGTAAATCTAGCAACATTGATCGATATATCCAAAAGCTAAAAAGATGAAGCTATGGAACCAACACTTCACTTTTTCCGTTCAGCTTTTCTACTTGCTCCCCGGGATAGAAAGCCCTATAAGTCATTGATTCAAAGGAAAGACCAATGCACTGCCGCTCCTGCTCGACTGAATCGCCTGAAAACACCAGGTTCTGTCCATCGTGCGGATTGGCGTTCTCTTCCTCCATGCTGGCCACGATGGCTGTGACACAGGCGACGCCCACCGCCGCGGCTGACACCCCTACTGCCGTGCCGGCATCTTCGAATCTTTCCGGCGGAGTAGAATCTCCAGTTCCTCCTTGCAGGGGGCCGCTCGATTTGCCCCGGGCGCCATTTTTTCAGGTCGATACCGCATTATAGGGCTGCTGGGCAAGGGCGGCATGGGTGAAGTGTATCGTGCGGACGATCTCACTCTTGGGCAGCCGGTAGCACTCAAGTTCCTGCCGGAGAAGTTGGCAGAAGATTCCGGCCGATTAGAACGTTTTGACAGTGAGGTGCGGCTCGCGCTCCAGGTATCGCATCCCAACGTTTGTCGGATTCACGATGTCGGCAAGGAGGAGGGCAAACACTTCCTTTCCATGGAGTATATCGATGGCGAGGATTTGGCATCGTTGCTGCGCCGCATCGGCAGACTGCCTCAGGACAAAGCGCTCGAAATTGCGCGCCAGCTGTGCGCAGGACTGGCAGCAGCGCATGAAAAAGGCGTGCTCCACAGGGATCTGAAGCCGGTCAACGTCATGATTGGTGGGCGCGGCAAGGTGCGGATCGCGGATTTTGGTCTGGCTCGCACGGTCGAGGACGTGCGCGATCCCAGGGTATTGGAAGGCACGCCGGCCTATATGGCCCCGGAACAGTTTGCTGGCAAAGGAGAATCGATTCGAAGCGACCTGTACTCTCTCGGTCTGGTCCTGTACGAGTTGTTCACCGGGAAGCCCGCCTTCAAGGCCACCACTCTCACCGAATTGGTGAGACTGCATCGCGAAGTGAATCCCACCAACCCGTCTATGATCATTGCGGACATTGATCCCGTCGTCGCACGCGTCATCCTGCGCTGCCTGGAAAAAGATCCTGCTCTTCCTGGCCCTTTTCCTGCTTCGGCTGGTTTTAAAGAGACAATGGCTCGCGGCTGCCGTAATCGTGGCCGTGCTAACGGCGACCAGCGCCGGCTCGGCTGTGAACCCCCTGATCGGTGCTTTGCTCGGGTTGTTCCTGGCCGTAGGGTTTATTCTGCTGTTGCTCCGTTTTGGCCTTTTTGCCGTTCTAACGTTTCTTAGTTTCTACGATATTTCGAATGGTGTTCCCATCACTTCAGACCTGTCTCGTTGGTATTCCAACTACTCGATCGGAATTCTTTTTATCGCCGCGGCCCTCGCGGTATTTGGTTTCCGGATCGCTCTGGCCGGCAAACCTGCTCTCAGCTTCGACCTGCTGAAAGACTGAACGGTAAGAGTTGGAAGCGGGCGCCGGGCGCCGCACGGTGCTCCGAAGTCTGGATTTATTAGTTTCCTCGCCCATCCAGCGGCCGGGGCCTGCTTGCCCAGTTCACCTGTGTTCCAGGGGAGGCAGTTGGGCGAGCCTCAGGTGCGCGACTGGGCCAGATGTTCTATCCGCTGGGAAAGCTGATCGAGCCTGGTCATCAACTCGGCGTGCTGCCTGATAGGCAGCGCCGGTTCTTTGCCGCGGACAAAAAATGTGCCGTCGGGCTCGAGCACGCAACGTTCCACATCTTCCAGCCGGGAGAATCCTTGCCGGTGGAGCACAGTCATGAGTTCCGATCGTGTGAGCAGCTCTTTCGCAAGTCCTTTCATGTTGATCTGCCCTCTTTCGATCAGCACCGTCGGCTTGCCTTCCAGCACCTGATCGAGACGGCGATGCTTGAACAGGAAGCGGACCACGAGATAATTCACGGTGAGGAGAGTGGCCGCCCCGATCAAACCACCGGTGACCGAATTATCTTCCCCGATGATCGCATTTTGGACCGTGTTGGAGAGCGACAGCAGAACCACCAGGTCAAAGGGATTCAGTTGCGCCAATTCCCGCTTGCCGAAAATCCGCAAAAGAATGACCAGAAAGAAGTACACAATCACGGGCCGCAAAACCTTCTCCGCAACCGGAAGCGCTAATAGGATCATGTCATGCCAGAGCACGCTAAATTCAGTATGGAATGCTTCCATCGCTCGTTCCTCCCTGTCCAAAAGTCATGAGTGTTTGCAGGACTTCCAGTGCCTTGTTTATATCCTTTGTGAGCTGCGAACAAAAGGAAATCCGACCCCAACGGGGCGCTCCCTGGCGCAAACCATATTCTCGGTGCTGGTCGGCGATGTGGGTGGGATGACCGGAACCACTACAATATCGTACTCAAAGGCTGGTCGCCGCTGCGAAACTGCTCACAATTACTTGACAACACTCCTGCGACTGATTAAATGAACGATGGTTCGATACCCGCCGTAAGCCGCGGTGCATTGGATTCGGGCAATTGTGTTGCCGTGCTGGTGTACGCTTGCGTCATGGGGCGACATCCCCTTTCGCTCTTGCATTTGCACCAGAGCGGATGCCTGCCCGGTACATAGCCCTGCGATTTGCTGGATTGGCGCCGAATGATACGTCACTTGCAATTCTCGGCCTCAGTGCTCATTACCTTCAGGATTGGCCGGAATTTGCCGATGGATTGAGAGTGCATAGGGAGAGGTTTGAGACAGGACCCTGTTTGTCCGCTCAAGCTCATCCGAGGCGGCAACCATGAAAAAATCATCGCGTTCACCGAACAAGACGAATTCCTGCAAAGAAGAAAGCCCATGGCGGGATCTTTTCAATGCCACCAACGAGGCTATATTCGTCCATGACGCGGTGACCGGCCGCATTCTGGATGTAAACGATCGCATGCTCGAAATGTACGGCTTTTCGCGTGAGGAGGCCCTGCAACTCCGCGCTCCGCACAGCAGCCTCGCCGAGAGTCCCTATTCAGAAACCGAGGCAGGGGAGTGGCTTCGAAAGGCGGTGGAGACGGGCCCCCAACTTTTTGAATGGCGGGCCCGGCGGAAAAACGGGGAGTTGTTTTGGTGCGATGTCTCGCTGCGCAAATCCGGGAGTGGCGGCCGGGAATGGGTGCTGGCCGTCGTCCGCGACATTACTCAACGAAAGCAGATGGAGGAAGCATTACGGGAAAGCGAAGATCGTTACCAGGCGTTGTTCGAGCGTTCCCTGGACTGCGTTTTTCTCGGGGACTTTGACGGGAATTTCCTGGATGCCAACCAGGCTGCCCTCGATTTGCTGGGTTATGCGCGCGAGGAGCTTCGAACGCTCAACTACTGCTCCATACTGAGTGCAGATCAATTGCCGCTAGCCTTCCAGACCACCGAGGAAATAAGGGCAATCGGCTACCAGAAAAAACCCGCTGAATTCCGGCTGCGACGATGGGATGGCAAAGAGATTGATGTCGAGGTCCAGTCTTCACTCATTTATAAGCAAGGGAAGCCTTATGCGATCCAAGGTATCGCCCGCGACATCACGCAACACAAGCGAGCGGAAGAGTCGATCCGCCGCAGCGAGGAACACTACCGGCTCATGTTCAACAGCGCCAACGATGCGGTTTTCGTTCACGAGTTCGATCCTGATGGACTGCCGGGCCGGTTCATCGAAGTGAACGAAGTGGCCTGCCGGCGCTATGGATACACGCGCGAGGAACTCCTGTGCATGCGGCCGATGGACCTTGATGCGCCGGAGGGATTGGCAGCCATTCCAGAGGCGATGCGAAAACTGCAGGCCGGAGGCCGCGCCACCTGGGAAGGCAAGCATATCACCAAGGAGGGCCGTCCGGTTCCGGTGGAGATTACCAATGTACTGTTTAATCTCCAAGGCGAACCCATGATCCTTTCCTCAGCCCGCGACATCACCGAACACAAACGGGCGGAGGAGACGTTGCAGCGATCTCTCTCGCTGCTGCGGGCGACCCTTGAGTCCACTGCCGATGGCATCCTGGTCGTCGATCGTCAGGGGAGAATCGTGGACCGCAACGAGAAGTTTCTGCAGATGTGGCGATTGCCCTCCGACGTGCTCGCCGCAGGCAGGAGTCGCGACATACTCGAGTCGGAAAGCGACCGGCAGATCATGCAAAACATCCTGCCTCAGCTGAAAGACCCCGAGGGATTCCTTGCCAAGGTGCGCGAGCTTTACGCGAATCCGGAAGCGGACAGCTTCGACCTCGTGGAGTTCGAGGATGGCAGAGTTTTTGAGCGTTACTCCCATCCGCAAAGGATCGGCGGCAAACCGGTAGGCCGGGTGTGGAGTTTCCGCGATATCACCGAGGCCAGGCGGGCGGATGTGGCGCTGCGCCTGGCACACCAATTGGAGCGGCTGCATTTTGACCAGACTCCGCTGGGCGTCATCGAATGGGATCTCGATTTCCTCGTCACGAGATGGAATCCCGCTGCCGAGAAAGTCTTCGGCTATAGTGCGGCGGAGGCTCTGGGCAAACACGCCGCCTTCATCATTCCCGAGGCTGTCCGGCCGCACGTGGAAGGAACGTGGAAAAATTTGCTGGCCCGGCAAGGCGGCGAGCGCAGCACAAATGAGAACGTCCACAAGGATGGCCGGAGCATATTCTGCGAGTGGTACAACACGCCCTTGGTAGACGAACACGGCAAGGTGGTAGCTGTGGCGTCTCTTGTGATGGACGTGACCGATCGCCGGCGGGCCGAGCAACAGCTTCGGGATTCCGAGCGACTCTACCACTCGCTGGTCGAAAACCTGCCGCAAAACATATTCCGCAAAGACCTGGACGGCCGGTTCACGTTTGCCAATCAGCAGTTCTGCAGGAGCTTGGACAAATCCCTCGCTGAGATTCTGGGGAAGACAGATGCCGATTTCTGCCCTCCGGACCTGACTGCCAAATATAGGCAGGATGATCAGCATGTCATTGACACCGGCCAGTCCGTTGAACACGAGGAAGAGCATGAGTCCCCAAACCAGGGCCGGCGTGTTGTGTGGGTGGTGAAATCCCCTTTGCGCGACGCGCAGGAGCAGATCATCGGCGTGCAAGGCATTTTCTGGGATATCACCGAGCTGAAGCGCGCCGAGGAGGCCGTTGCCGAAAGAGAGAAACGCTACCGCTCGCTCTTTGAACTCTGCCCCGCGGGAATCGTGCTACAGGACGCAGCGACCAACATCCTGGAAGTTAATGCCGCGATGTGCCGCATCTTCGGTTATTCGCGCGAAGAAATGTGCGGCCGGAGCGTGCGCATGCTCGTTCCACCCGAGAACCAGGCGGAGGTGGACCGACACCTCGATGAGCTTATGGCCGGTAAGACACTCCTGCACGAGGTTGACAATGTCGGCAAGGACGGACAAGTCCACCGTGTGGAGCTGCACGAGATGTCTGTCCCTCTGCCCGATGGCCGCAGGGGAATCCTCGCAGTGGTCAATGACATCACTCAGCGGCGCCAGTTGGAGGAGCAGTTGCGGCATTTGCAGAAGATGGAGTCTGTCGGCCAGCTGGCCGCCGGCGTGGCCCACGACTTCAACAACATCCTTACGGTCATCAACGGCAGTGCGGCAATTCTGTCCGAGATTCTGGCGGACAACCCTGAATGCATGGAATGGCTGACCCAGATTGCGGCAGCCGGCGAACGGGCTGCCAACCTGACCCGCCAGTTGCTGCTTTTCAGCCGCAAACAGCAATTGCAGCCTGCGTCGGTGAGTTTAAACGAGCTTACCAGCAACCTCACCAAGCTGCTGGGACGGGTTCTCGGGGAGCACATTACCCTCGAATTCAGTTACGAGAACGACCTTCCTGCTGTCCAAGGCGATCCGGGGATGTTGGAGCAGGTCATCATGAACCTTGCTGTGAATGCGCGCGATGCCATGCCGCAGGGCGGCCGATTGCACATCGCAACCAGCACAGTGACCTACCAGTCTGCGCCGCCCTCGCCCAATCCCAACGCCCGGCCGGGGCGATTCGTCCGCCTGGCGGTCCGCGACACAGGCTGCGGCATTCCTCCTGAAATCCGCGGAAGGATCTTTGAGCCCTTTTTTACCACAAAGGAAGTGGGCAAGGGCACCGGCCTGGGCCTGGCCACTGTTTTCGGCATCATCACCCAGCACGACGGCTGGATTGAAGTGGACAGCAGATTAGGCCAGGGCACTACGTTCCTGATCCACTTGCCCGCCGGTCCGGTTCCGGATTCGGAAGTGTCAGTCCGCACGGATCGGGCGCCCGCATTGGGGCATGGCGAAACCATCCTGTTGGTGGAAGATGAGGCATCTGTGCGCGAGCTGATCTTCCGCACGCTTGCCCGTCAGGGCTATAACGTTATGGTTGCCAGCTCCGGCGCCGAAGCCCGGCAACTTTCTCAGGCACAACTGGAACAAGTGGACCTGTTGATCACAGATATGGTGATGCCGGGCGGCGTAAGCGGCCGGGAACTGGCCAAATCGCTGCGCCATGCCTATCCACGACTTCGTGTGATTTACTGCAGCGGTTACAGTCCCGAGATAGCTGGAGGGTGGCTCGCCCTGGATCATGGCATCACTTTCATTCAGAAACCATTCACACCCAGTGAACTCCTTAACGCTGTGGCGGATTGCCTGCGCGTGTAGGATGAGCGAATCTGTTGGGATCCGGACTTTTCTCCCGGCAGGCCCAGGCTGTTGTTTGGGGGTGTCCATTACTCCTGGGCCGTCAACATAGGCGGATACGACATCTCGCTTGATGGCCAGCGATTTCTTATGGTCAAGCCGGCCCCGGCAGACCCTAATCCGGTAACAGAGATCATCCTGGTTCAGAATTGGTTCGATGAACTCAAACGCACCGTCCCCATGGTCAAAAAGTGAACGGTCACATGCAGGCGCTGTTCAGAGTAGCATCTCACTCGGTGCCATGTTTCTTCAGATAGGCCCGCCAGGTAATGGCCCACTTCGCCGGGTCGTCAAACCATCCGTGATCGATCTTGTGGACGACACTACGGTAGGGTGCGCCTTTGACTTTGGCCGGATCCTCATAGGCCTCGTCCGCAATTGTTTTCAGCGCCGCCACGTACTCGTCAAGCTCGGCCTTGGAATAGGATTCCGTCGGTTCGATGGTGAACGGCTCGGGAACAATGAACGGGTGGTGGCTCGACCAGAGGTGAAAGCCGAAATCTGCCATGCGCCGGGTGATGTCTTCCGTTGTGACGCCCGTGTCCTTGGTCAGCTTTTCCCAGGAGTACCTCGCCTGTTCGATGCGATGCCGGCCCAAGGCGAAAGGAGCGCTCGCGCCGCGGATTTTTTTGACCTTTTCCAGAATATAGTTGTTGTTCAGAACCGCAATGTTCGCCGCCTCCCGCAAGCCGCGCTCGCCCAGGCTGGCAATCCAGGCATAGGCCTTCAGGACCACCGGGAATACGCCATAGAAGCTGCGGATCTTGCCGATCGTGTGCTCGAGACCATAGCGCAGGAAATATTTGCTGCCGTCAAATTCCACGAGGGGGACCGGCAGGTAATCCACGAGATTTTCCCGTACCCCGAGCGCACCGCAGGCCGGGCCGCCGCAGCCATGAGGCGTCCCGAAAGTTTTGTGGAGGTTGAAGAAACACATATCGAAGCCGGCATCTCTTGCCCGGGTCATGCCAAGAATCCCATTAGCATTGGCTTGATCGTAACCGCACAATCCACCGGCTTCACGCACGATCCGGGTGATCTCATCGATCTGCGGGTTGAAGATGCCGGTGTCTTCCGGATTCGTGATCAGGAGCCCAGCCGTCCGCTTCGAAACCGATTTTCTCAAGGCATCAAGATCAGGCAGGCCATCTTCGGTCTGGTAAATGGTGATGACCTTGTAACCCTTGACCGCAGCCGCGGCCGCATCCGATGGATGGGAAAAGATGGTTGTGATGACCTCGTCGCGAATTTTCCCCTCACCGCGCGATTCATGATAGGCCTGGATAATCGAGGCCATGGCCAGAATGGCCGCCGATCCGGAAGCCGGTTGAAAGGAAAACCGGTCGAGTCCCGAGATCTCGCGCATGAACAGGTCGGTCTTGTAGAGGATTTCGAGTGCGCCCTGAACTGTGCTTTCACTCTGGAGAGGATGGAGTTCGGCTACTTTGGGGGACGCCGCCAAGACATCGTTGATCTTCGGATTGTATTTGATTGTGCATGTCCCCTGGCCGATGTCCACGTTGAGGTCGGCCCCAAGATTTTGCTGCGAGAGCCGCAGATAATGCTTCAGGACACGCATCTGCGAGATTTCCGGCAGCGCGGGTCGGGCTTTACGGCGCAAGTTCTCCGGGATCGCCGAGATGCCATCGCCGACTTCTTCTTCCACCGCCTCCTCCACCGGGGGTACGAGGATCCCCCTCTCCCCCTTCGTGCTCAACTCAAAGATAACCTCCTCATCCCACTTCGCCTGATGAAAGGCCCGCAACCTGGCGGGTTTGTCCTTAGGGGCTGCTCCTTCGAGTCCGCGGTTCTTGGGAGTATTCATCGGAGCACCTCCTTGAGTGCGCCGACCAGGGTGTCGATATCTTCCTTGGTGTGGACTTCGGTGATGCAATAGAGCGCGTTGTCGGCAAGCTCGGGAAAATCACCACCCAGGTCCTTCCCGCCGAAGATCCCCCGATCCCGAAGAGCTTCGTTGACCTCGGCAACCGTCTTCCCGGTCGCCGTGAAATCAACCACAAACTCCTTGAAATGCGCCGACCGGAAGCGCGGGGCGCGAAGTCCCAATATCCCGGCGATCTTTTTCATGGCATATTGGGACTTCTGCAGGATGTGACGGCCGATATCCTCCATGCCCTGGGGGCCCATCAGTGCAAGATAGACGCCGGCAGTGATGCCCCACAGCGCGGCCGCAGTCCCGACGAACTCCTTGCCCTTTTCCCGGACGCCGAACGACGTTCGGTCATAGGCCACATCGCCGAAGCCCCACTCGCCCTCGACGGCAGTTTTTGCGATGCCGAAGAGGCGTGAAGGATACTCCATGACGAATCTTTCTTCGTCGCGAGTGGAGATAAATCCAGCCTGGCCGCCGCCGAAGTTCATGTGCACGCCGAGAGGCTGAACGTCACCGCAAACAATATCGGCGCCGTAATGGCTTGGCGGAGCCATGACTCCCAGGGAAATGGGATCCACGCCCACAACACACAGGCCTCCCCGGGAATGAGCGATGGCAGCGATCTGTTCTCCCTGGGTTTCAAGGAAGCCAAGATAGGAGGGATTCTCGAAATAGATGGCCGCAGTTCTCTCCGTGAATTTGGCGGCCAGGTCGTCGAGGTCCATTAAACCGGTTGCCGCATTGTGGCGAACCTGGACGATGCTCATCACCCCGCGACAGTAATTCTGCATGACCTGCAAGCGGTCGGGACCGATGGTGTCGGAAACGAGGGCTTCATTTCTTTTGGTGATCCGGCCAGCCATCCTTATCGAAGTGCTTGCGGCCTGGCACCAGTCGAAGGTCGGAACATTGACGACGTCCATATCCAGGAGTTCAGCCATCATGCTTTCGTACTCGAAGAGGGACTGGAATCGTCCGTGATCTTCGTAGGGCTCTCCCGCATAGGCGGTCAGGAATTCGGAGCGGCGGTTGATTTCATCGCATACCGCGGGAACGTAATGCGGCCAGCAACCGCCACCGAGAAAGCTCAACGATTCGGCGCATGACCGGTTCCGGTTCAGAATCTTTTCGACGTGCCGCTTCAGGGCTGCTTCCGACATGAGAGGCTCGGGAAGGTTCATCCGGCCGGGAAACCTAAGCCGCTCCGGAATGTCCGCATACAGATCGTCGGTACTTCGGACGCCGATCTCCTGCAGCATCCGCTCCTTGACCTCAGGGACGGCATTCGGGATATAGGGATGGATGAAAGGCTGTTCGTCACTCATGCACACCTCGTGAAGAAGAATTTCTCAGGGAGGCCTTACGCGATGCCGCCGCCGTCCACGACGAGGAAAGCGCCGGTCACCCATCTTGAAAGGTCGCCTGCAAAAAATAGCACGACGTTGGCTACGTCCTCGGGCGTTCCTACGCGAGCCAGGGGCCGGCGGGCGGCGTCCGCCATAAATTCGTCCTCATTCTGGCCCAGCTGCGAGCACTCGCTCCGTAGCAGGGGCGTGTCCACATCTCCCGGGCATACGCAGTTGACCCGGATTCCATGGCGGCCGAGATCGATGGCCATGGCCCGGGTCATGTTGAGGATGCCACCTTTGGCGGCGCAGTAGGAGACAGCATCCGGACCACCCTTCAGAGCCCAGCCGGAGCCCATGTTGATGATGCTCCCGCCCCCGGCGGCGATCATGTGGGGGATGGCGAAGTGGGATAACAGGTAGGTCCCCTTGAGCATGACCTCCATCGCAAGATCCCACTCCTTTTCCTCCAGGTCGACGGTATTCTTCCTGATGACCAGGCCTGCGTTATTGAACAGAATGTCGATGCGGCCGAAGTAGTGAACCGTCTCTTCGATGGCGCGGCGGCAGTCTGCGCTCGAGCGGACATCGCAGCGGATAAATCGGGCACGCCGGCCAATCGCAAACAAGGCTGCTTCCGCCTGTTTTCCTTTTCTTTCCTGGATATCGAGCAGGGCGACTGTGGCGCCGAACTCGGCGAGACGTTGGGCTGTGCCCAAGCCTATGCCGGAGGCAGCGCCTGAAATGACCGCTACCCGGCCTTCAAGGGAAACATGTTGGAGCAGTTTTGGATCCATAGGTAGCTCGCCGGGCATAAAGCGGTTTCCCGTATATCATAGGGTCCAGGGGCTGTCAACGAAGTGCCACATCGTCCACGTTAATACTGGACGTTCGGCAAAATGCCCGAGGAATGAACCCGCTGGGTGCACATCCGCATGGAAACCACACTACTCCTCAAACTCTTTTGAAGATGGCGCCTGTTGTGTTCCACAGCTGCTGCTGCCATTGGCAATATCCCTGGTATACAATAGCCCGGAGCGTGGCTCGCTGTGTCTCGCGCTGATGCCACAACTCGGAGAAGACCGCCCGAATGGTGCAGATCTATCCCTGACATTGGCACTCGACCAGCATGAACCGAGCGAAAGGCGGCAGATGAGTACGGAAACAGGCGCGACGCCCATTGGATTGACGGCTTCGAACGGAGCCCCGTTCGCCTTTCACCTGCTCGCCAAGCCGACCGGCGCGATCTGCAATCTTGATTGTGCCTACTGCTTCTTCCTTTCAAAAGAAATGCTGTACCCGGGCAGCCGTTTCCGCATGACGGACGAAATGCTGGAGCGCTATATCCGCCAGTTGCTGAAAGCGCACAGATCTCCCGAGGTTTTTGTCGCTTGGCAGGGCGGCGAGCCAACCCTGATGGGGCTCGATTTCTTCCAGCATTCGATCGAATATCAGAAAAAATACTGCGGCCCTGAGACGAGGATCATCAACACCATCCAGACCAACGGGACGCTGCTCGACGACTCATGGGGAGCCTTCTTCAAGGAAAACGATTTTCTAGTCGGCATCAGCATCGATGGCCCGCGCGCAATGCATGACGCATATCGCTGGGACAAGGGCGGCCATGGCACTTTCGACCAGGTGATGCGCGGTCTCGCATTTCTGCAGAACCACAAGGTAGAGCACAACATCTTGACTACAATTCACCGTGCCAATGCCCAACAGCCCCTCGCGGTCTACCGTTTTCTGCGCGATGAATGCCGAACACAGTTCATCCAGTTCATTCCCATCGTTGAGCGTGCCGTCCCGGCGCACATCGGGGAGGTGAACAGCATCAGCGCCGCAAGAAGCGCAGATCGGCGCTCCTGGCGCAATCGTCCCTTGTATACCCAGGAGGGTGACCAGGTGAGCGATCGGTCAGTGACCGCGGAACAATACGGCCAGTTCTTGATCGACGTTTTTGAGGGGTGGGTGCGGCGCGACGTCGGCCGAGTATACGTGCAGATGTTTGACGTAGCCTTGGCCAACTGGTGCGGCGCTCCGCCAGGACTCTGCATCCATGCCGAAACGTGCGGCGGCGCTCCGGCATTGGAACACAATGGCGATCTGTATTCATGCGACCATTTCGTTGAGCCGGATTACCGGCTGGGAAACATTGGCGAACAATCCGTGCTCGAGCTGGTCACTTCCGAGAAGCAGCGCCGGTTCGGCGAGTACAAACGTGACACCCTGCCGCAGTATTGCCTGCGCTGTGATGTGCGCTTTGCCTGCCATGGCGGCTGTCCCAAGGATCGGTTCATCCAGACTCCGGACGGCGAGGCCGGTCTGAATTATTTGTGCGCAGGCTACAAGCGGTTCTTCCGCCATGTCGACCAACCTATGCGCATCATGGCGGAATTGTTGCGTCGCGAGCAGGCCCCTGCCCAAATCATGGGCATCTATGCTGCAGAAGATGCCCGCCTGCAGCAGGCTTTCGGCAGGACGGGGCGCAACGATCCATGCCCGTGCGGCAGCGGGAGAAAATTCAAACGCTGTCACCGCCTTTCAGATTGAAGTAGAGGGTAATCAGGCTACGGTGCAGCGCTGCTTTTGGATGTGGGCTGCGAATTCGTCGTAGAACTCGCGGATATAGCTTTCCACGGGCATGGCGGCCGCATCCGAGAGCGGGCAGATCGTGCGACCCTTCATATTGGTGCAGATGTCGAGCATGATCTCGAGTTCACCCGGCTTGCCCATGCCTTTTTCCAGGCGGGTCAGGATCTGGTAGAGCCACTCGGTACCCTCACGGCATTGGGTGCACTGCCCGCAGGATTCCTCGGCATAGAATTTGGTGATGCGCCGCACCGCCTTTACCATGCACGTGGTCTCGTCCATGACGATCACCCCGGCCGAGCCGAGCATACTGCCGGCTTTGGCGACGGAATCGAAGTCCAGGTGCACATCGACCTGGTCTGCAGTCAGGACCGGAACTGAAGAACCCCCGGGAACCACGGCCTTGAGCTTGCGCCCGCCGCGAATGCCGCCGCAGTGGTCATAGATCAGCTCACGCAGGGTGATCCCCATCGGGAACTCATATACACCCGGTTTCTGCACATGCCCGCTGACCCCGAAGAGCCGGGTTCCCGCGTTGCGCTCCGTGCCGATGCCGGCAAACCAGTCGGCTCCATTGTTGATGATATGGGGGATGTTTGCCAACGTCTCCACATTGTTGATGACGGTCGGACATTGGTACAAGCCGACCACGGCCGGAAATGGCGGCTTCAGCCTCGGGTGTCCGCGCCTTCCCTCGATGCATTCGAGCAGAGCCGTTTCCTCACCGCAGATATAGGCTCCGGCTCCACGGTGCAATATGATCTCCAGGTGATAGTCCGAACCAAGGATGTTCCTGCCAAGGTATCCCTGTGTGTAGGCTTCGTTCAATGCCTTCTGAACAACTTCGGCCCCGTAGAAGAACTCCCCGCGAAGAAAAATAAACGCCAGATGACAATCCAAGGCAAAGGCCGAAATGATGGTTCCTTCGATCAACTGGTGCGGATCATTATCGATGATGACACGGTCCTTGAAGGTGCCCGGCTCGCTTTCGTCGCCGTTGACGCACAAATAAACCGGCTTTCCCGAGTTCTTAGGAACAAACCCCCACTTCATCCCGGTCGGAAATCCTGCACCACCGCGCCCGCGCAGTCCCGACTTCTTCACAATTTCGGTCACCTGGGCAGGCGTGTATTCGCGCAGAACCTTGCGCAGCGCCTGGTAACCGCCCAGCGATTCGTAGACGTCGATGTGCGTAAGATTGGGGACATGCAAGTTGGTGGTCAGAATCTTGACGGACATCGAAAATGGGGATCCTTTCCTTAATATCAGATCCCGCATACTACCACACGGCGTTTTGCCCGCAAAATCGAGTTTTTGAATGGCGGCACGCGCACCTTGCGGAACCGGATCCTGGAAGATTAGAATCACTTCCAGGTCGATCTTGGAGCAAGCGGTCAGGCGCCTTGTAGAAACCATGGATTCGACAGGGCTATGGACAATGCACCCGACGTGTCGTGCCGACCCGCTTTGAAACGGATCTTATCAAGTGGTTGGACAGGCAGATATGCTGTCGATGGATAAACTCAGGGAAATCCGTGCAGTTTTCGAACGCTGCCAGCGCCGCTATCCGACGGTCGATCTCCCGTTTGAGCCTTTCTGCGCACGTGTGGTAGAGATCCTGACCGCCGGCCATGGGACTCACGCTACCGGGGAAGTGGGCAGGAACCCGGCCGGCAGCTTTCAGGCATGCTCCGACTGCCTTTCTTTACTACGGCAGATGTGCCACGAAGACCTGTTTCTAGCGGTGGCGTGTACTCGAGGCGACCGCATAGCATGGGAACATTTTGCAGACCAGTACCTGCCTTTGCTAAAGCGCTTTGCCGCACAAGCCTGCCGGAATTGTGATGCAGGTGAGGATCTGGCGCATGAGATTGTCGCAGTCCTGCTTGGTGAAAGTCATGCAGCGACTCAAACCGCGGGTCAAGGAAACGAACCTGAGCCTGCGTCGGGGGTGTCCAAAGGGAAGCTGCAAAGCTACAACGGCCGCGGTTCGCTTGCGGGCTGGCTGCGGGCTGCGGTGGCGCACGCGGCGATCGATCGCTTCCGGCGGGCGAGGAAACAAGTCTCGCTGGATGAATTGGAGGAAAAGGCGGGTTTGCCCTGCGCACCGAATCCTGGACCTGCTGACGCGGCGGCGGCGCGGCTGGATGCCCGTTGGGGGCCCGTGCTGGCGGCGTGTGTCCGGAAGGAAATCGAGCGGCTGAGCGCCCGAAACCGTCTCATTCTCGGCCTTTATCACCTCGAGGGCATCTCCCTCAAGGCGATTGGCCTCCGTTTCGGCGTGCATGAAGCCACAGTTTCGCGCTGGCTCGAGCGTGCGCGCCGGGAAATTCGCAAAAACGTCGAGCGGGAGCTGCGCAAAGTGCACGGGCTCAATGCCCGCGAGCTGGGATCTTTGTGGCGTTGGGTGGCGGAGAGCGCAGACCCGATGCTCGAATCTGCGCTGAAACCTGCGTCGGCAGGCATTCCGATTCAAAAAAAGCTGCAAGGCGGGACCATATGATCGTCCTTACTAAGGGTGAGTTATGAACCAACCACACATCGAGGAAGCCATCCGGCGTATCCTGAGCCGGCGGCGCGGGAATGTGCCGGGACCATGCCCCGATGCCAATGAACTCGCCGCATTCCTGGAAGCGCATTTGACCCCGGACGAAACGGCTCGTTTCGAGGAGCACGCCGCGGACTGCGCTGCATGCCAGGAGGCGTTGGCACTCTCCTTGCAGCTGGACGCGGCGGAGGAGAGCATCGCTGTCCCCGCTGCTCCCGAGCCCCGGAGTTTTACCTATCGCACCTCTCCGATTCGCCTCGTCTTTGCGGCTGCCGTGGTCGTGGTTGTCGGTGCGTTGTTGTTCCAGGCGACCCGACAGTCTCAGCAGCCCATGCAGAAACCTCAAATCGCTGCCAGACAAAATCAATATGATGTCTCCGTCGGGCCTGGGGCTGCGATGAGCTCTAAGGAAACAAGAACACCCCCCACTGCAGCCCCTGCCGCTTCCGTTGGCGTTGTATCTACCAATGCGACCGGCATGCCCGCCCAGGCACAGAGCGGCCAGCCGGCTCCGAAGCCGCAGCCTGTCACGCCGCCGGCTGCTGTCTCGAACCAACTAGTCCTGGAAGCCGGGAATCTTGCACGCCCCCAAGCGCCCGCTTATGCGGATGCCTCAAAACTTGCGGTGGGAGAGAACACGAAAGCAGACTTGCAGCAAAGAGTGCTACTCAATGCGGACAATAAAGCGCTGAAAATGGAGATGGCAGCCAACCGGCCCGAGGAGGCGAAGATGAAGGCCGAGGCCGTGAGCCGGCCATCCAGTCAAATCGCTCAGCAAGTCAACCCGGCGATTCAGCAAACCGCCCAACTCAACCAGCAGGCCGCCCTAGACCAGGTGAGCGCAATCAAGGCGCAAGCCACAGTGGCGCAAGGGGAGCGGGGAGGCGGCGTGGTTCTGCAGGCTGCCGATGAGAAGAAGCGCGTGGAGCCGGACCAAAAGACACAGAACGGTCAGCAGGCCCAGCCAGCCAAGGCCGCTATACAGGCTGGGGATAAGAGGATCCTGGCGCTGCGCTCATCGGTCACGGACGCGAAGGACAACCGTGTAAGCCTGGCGCTCGAGGAAGCGCGCCTTCTGATGACGAAAGATCCAGCCGGCAACAACGCGAAGAAAATCGGCCAGCGGCTCTTGTACCGGACACCGAACTACTGGGTGGATGCCGGGTGCGTGGCGCACACTAAAGCGCCGGCGCACGAGATCGTCCGCGATTCAAAAGACTACGCGGACATCCTCGCCAAGGAACCGGATTTGGCCCAGTTGCACGCTTCGGGTGTGCCCATCCTGCTCTTCTGGAATGGAGTAAATTATCTGATCCGATAACAGGCAAACGGCATTTTCCGCAACCAAAACCCTCAACGCAGAGCGCGCAGATGACGCAGAGGAAATGAGTTTTGCTCTCTGCGCGCTCTATTCCGAAAATAGGACCAATTACGGTGCCGATCAACTCGTCTATTTCTGTGCCCTTTCAGGGCTTGAGTTCTCCGCACCTCAACCCAGGGCTTGCGCCCTGGGCTGTCCTGTCCCGCCCTTTCAGGGCTGAGCATTTTACGACTGCGAAAACCCCGAAGGGGTGGCGCAGCAAAGCCCAGGGCGTGAGCCCTGGGAACAGGGGATCGAGCTGGCAAGAGCCCTGAAAGGGCGACGCAGGGGAAGCGTGATGAGTGCACAACATTTTCATGCGCCTGGGTGCGCTCCCGGTGCATGGGAGATTGCGTTGAAAAAATCTGTTCCAGCTGTGGTGTAGTTGCCAGGTTAGCGGAGTGCGGGTTTTCCTGGGTCCTGCTGGTATTGAGCCACACGCACCTGCGCGGGCCGGACCAGGTTTTTCTCCATGCGATAGCCGGGTAGAACCACGTCGACAACCAATCCGTCTTTGCCTGGCTCGGATACGGGGATCACACCTACAGCCTGGCTCAAGCTCGGATCGAAGGGCTGGTTCAGCACCTCGAGTGGCTCGATGGCGTGCGCTCGCAGCTTCGCGCGGAAGAGGTCGGCCGTCATCCGCAGGCCCTGGAGCAAGTCCTCTTTGCTCCCCCCGACCGACGCCGCCTCCAATGCACGCTCGAGGTTGTCGAGCACATCGAGAAAAGGCAGCACCATGCTCTGCCGGGCGAGCGCGAGCTTGCGCTCATAATCCGCATCGAGGCGGGCTTTGGAACGTGCTGTCTCCTGGTCGACTTGTTTGACCCTCTCCGTGAAACGCCGCTCGGTGTCCGCCACCTTCGCCATCAGTTCTTCCACGTAGGTGGGATAGCGAGGCTTCACCTCCACGGGTTCGTCGACCGACGCTCCTGTATCCATCCCGGCAAAAGGGCGCTTGTCGACGACGCGAAACTCCGCCACATCGTCAGCGGCGCCGGCCTTGGATGGCGATGCACCATTGGTGGTAATAGGAATCTTTCTGCTGTCCAAGAGTCACGCCCCCAGCTATTCCCCGCCACGATTGCCGCGTGGCAGGCGATCCTGTCACAAGCTAACGCGCACCGAGGTCGTTTGCGCGGTCTTCAATTACAGCTTCTCCCCATAAGACGCTCAATGCGCTTTGGGATCGGTGGGTGGGTACTGAAAAGAGTCATTAATCCGCCGCCCGAGAACGGATGAACGATAAACATGTGCGCGGTGCTCGGGGAGGCTTCCATGGGGATGCGCTTCGAGTAGTCCTCGAGCTTCCGCAGCGCGGATGCCAGGCCATAAGGGCTGCCAACCATTTCCGCGCCACTATGATCGGCTTCGTACTCGCGCGTGCGTGAGATCCACATCTGGATCAACATGGCGGCGATCGGGGCAACAATGATGGTCCCCAGGCCGCCTAAAGCCCCGCCCCCGCCTTCTTCGTGATCGCGTGATCCGCCGCCGAAGATCATGGCGAATCGGGCCATGTTCGAAATCCACATGATGATGCCCGCAATCGTTGCCGCGATGCTGCTGATCAGGATATCCCGGTTCTTGACGTGCGCGAGTTCATGGGCCAAAACGCCCTGCAACTCATTTTCGTCGAGAAGCCTCAGGGTACCTTGCGTGACCGCAACGGATGCGTGCTGCGGATTGCGCCCCGTAGCGAACGCGTTGGGGGAATCCGTCGGAATGATGTAGACCTTGGGCATAGGCAAGCCGCCCCGGGCACACAGGTAGTCCAGAATCGAATAGAGGCGCGGCGCTTCCTCGCGATTCACCGGCTTGGCGCCGTACATGCTCAGAACGATCTTGTCCGAAAAGAAGTAGCTGCCGAAGTTCATGAGCACGGAAAAAACTAAGGCTATAGTCAAACCGCGCTCGCCCCACAAACTACCGAGAAACAAGATAATCCCCGTCAGGAGACCCAATAACAGGACAGTCTTAAGATTGTTCATCATAGCATTTCTAATTCTAACATAGAGCCGGCTTGCAGGCCACCCGCCCCCAAGCTTCGAAATGCTCGTTTGGTTCCGGGTTTCGCCCGCGCCCGGGGGCAAACTGGCATGCGGGCTTCGGCCCGCAGCCATTCATGCGCGTCGAATCACTCTGGTTGCTGCTTGAAGGTGAACTCCCCTGATTTTTCGTCAAGGCCGACTGCGACGGTTTCGCCGGGCCTGATTTCTCCTTTTAGCAGCATCAGGGCTATCCGGTCCTGTATTTTCTTTTGGATCAAACGCTTGAGTGGTCTTGCCCCGTAGACCGGATCGTATCCCTCCCGCGCGAGCGTTTGGATGACGGCTGGACTCATTGCCAGCTTTAGATCCCTCTGTGCAAGTATGTTTCCGAGGGCGGCGATTTGGAGATGGACGATGCCCTCGATCAAATCCGGCGTTAATCTGCCGAAGAAGATTATGTCATCAATGCGGTTCAGGAATTCGGGGCGGAAGGTGCGCCTGAGGCTTTCCATGACCCGAGGCCGCATGGATTCAAAATCCTCTGGCGCCTCGCTGATCGATTGACTCCCGATGTTCGAGGTCATGATGATGACCGTGTTCCGGAAATCGACGGTCCTTCCTTTGCCATCGGTGAGGCGTCCATCGTCGAGGATCTGCAACAGGATGTTGAAGACATCCGGATGTGCCTTCTCGATCTCATCGAACAGAATGACCGCATAAGGACGGCGCCGAATAGCCTCGGTCAGGTACCCGCCTTCTTCGTAGCCGACGTAGCCCGGCGGCGCTCCAATGAGGCGGGCCACCGAATGCTTCTCCATGTATTCGGACATGTCGATGCGGACCATGGAGCGCTCGTCATCGAACAAAAACTCAGCCAGCGCGCGTGCCAGTTCGGTTTTGCCGACGCCGGTGGGGCCGAGGAAAATGAAAGAGCCCATCGGCCTCTTGGAATCCTGGAGGCCGGCGCGCGCACGGCGGATGGAATTTGCGACCGCCGCCAGCGCCTCGTCCTGCCCAAGCACGCGAGTGCGCAGGCGATCCTCCATGATGACCAGCTTATGGAGCTCTCCTTCGAGCATTTTGCTCACCGGTATGCCGGTCCACTTGGCCACCACATCAGCGATGTCCTCTTCGTCGACTTCCTCTTTCAAAAACTTCTGACTGGTTTGCAGTTTGGCCAGTCGCGCGTTTTGTTCTGTGAGTTCCTTTTCCAATTGAACCAAGGTCCCGTAACGCAGCTCGGCGGCTTTGCCGAGATCGCCCATCCGCTCCGCCTTCTGCCCGTCCGCCTTTGCCTGCTCGATACGCTCCTTCAGGGATCGAATCGCCCCGATGACCTCGCGCTCCTGCTGCCAGTGCAGCTTCATTTGCGCGCTTCGTTCGCGCAGCCCGGTCAGCTCGGCATTGAGGTTGTGGAGCCGCTCCTTCGACGCCTTGTCCTTTTCTTTGGAGAGTGCCTGCCGTTCGATTTCCAGCTGCGTAATGCGCCGCTCCACCTCGTCGATTTCCACCGGCATGCTGTCGATCTCGATCCGCAAACGCGAGGCTGCCTCATCGACGAGATCGACCGCCTTGTCGGGGAGGAACCGGTCCGCGATGTAGCGATGCGACAGAGTGGCTGCGGCTACGAGCGCGGAATCGGTGATGCGTACCCCATGGTGGATCTCATATTTTTCCTTGAGGCCGCGCAGGATTGCGATGGTATCTTCGACGGACGGCTGGCCCACATAGATCGGCTGGAAACGCCGCTCGAGCGCCGCATCCTTCTCGATATGCTTTTTATACTCATTCAAGGTGGTGGCGCCGATGCAGCGGAGTTCTCCCCGGGCCAGCGCCGGTTTGAGCATGTTGGAAGCGTCCATCGCTCCCTCCGCAGCTCCCGCTCCTACCAGGGTGTGCAGCTCATCGATGAACAGGATGATGGACCCTGCCGATTCCTCGATCTCGCGCAGCACCGCCTTGAGACGATCTTCGAATTCACCGCGATATTTGGCCCCTGCCAGCATGGCGCCGAGATCCAGAGCCACCATCTGCTTCTTCTTGAGGGTTTCGGGGACGTCGCCGGCTACGATGCGCTGGGCGAGACCTTCGACGATGGCCGTCTTGCCGACGCCCGGTTCTCCAATCAGGACAGGATTGTTCTTGGTGCGTCGGGACAAGACCTGCATAACGCGGCGGATCTCGTCGTCCCGGCCAATGACCGGATCGAGCTTGCCGCGCCGGGCCAGATCGGTCAGATCACGCGCATAGCGCTTGAGAGCCTGATAGCGATCTTCCGCATTCTGGTCGGTTACGCGCTGGCTGCCACGGATCGATACCAGCACCTTCAGGATCTCCGCACGGCTTACCCCCTTGCCGCGCAGCATGCGGCCGGCAAATCCGTCGTCCGCAGCCAGTCCGAGAAGCAGGTGCTCGGTGGAGACGTACTCATCTTTGAACTGATCCGCTTCCGCCTGTGCATGGCGAAACACGGCGTCAAGCCGCGGGGACAAGGCGACCTGGCCACCCGAAACCTTGGGGAGTGTGGAAAGATGCTTCTGGAGCTCCTCCCGCAGGCCTTCCGGGGCCACCCCCAGCTTGCGCAGCAGGGGCGAGACAATACCATCCTCTTGCTGGATCAGGACATCAAGAAGATGCTCCGGCTCCAACTGAGCATGCTGCAGAGACTCCACCAGTTTCCGGGTCTCCTGCAACGCCTCCTGCCCTTTAATGGTTAAGTTGTCGAAGCGAATCATATTTATCTCTATCGACCACGGGAATTTAGTACTGAGTACTGAGTGCTGAGATATGGACAGGATACTCCAACTCAGTCCTCAGTACTCAGCACTTATCACTTCGTGCTGACGGGGATTTCCCGCGGACGCACTTCGGGTTTTTGCGGAATGGTGACGGTCAGAATGCCATTCTTATAATCCGCTTTGATGTGGTCCCGATCCACGCTGTCGGGGAGAGTGAAGGAGCGTGTGAAGGATCCATAGAAGTTTTCCATGCGGTGGTAGTGGTAGTTGTTGCGCTCTTCTTCGTGCTCGAGTTTCTTTTCGCCTTTGAGGGTCAGAATGCTGCCTTCGAGCTTAAGATCGATGTCCTTCTCGCTGACGCCTGGAACCTCGGCGCGCAGAATCAGGTTCCCCTCCTTTTCGAGAATATCCACGGCCGGCAACCACCGGTCGCTGGTCCTCGCTACGGTCGAAAAGAACGGGTCGTTGGCAAACTCCTCAAAAAGAGAGGAAGTTTCGGGCCAAATCCTTGCCGGAGTTTCGCTTCTCCGAATGTACGGTATCAATCTCATGGTATGTACCTCCTTTTTCCTATCGCGTTTCTCCGAGTTTCCCTCCCGGAAGTGTTACGTATAAAATCTTAGTGTGTTATTGTCAAATTCCAGCCTTAAGCGTTGACCTGGATCGTTCGAGGTTGAACCTCGAGCTTTTGCGGAATGGTGATCGTCAGGACGCCGTCTTTAGAGGCAGCAGAGATCTTCTCGGTATCCACTGAGTTCGGCAGGTCAAAGGAACGGCTGAAAGCCCCATACGAGGACTCAATCTGGTGATAAACGCAGCCGGTGCCCTCAGGTTCCTGCTTCCTTTTCCCTTTGATCGTCAGGGTTCGGCCATCCAGCTTCAGGTCCAAACCCTGTTCGTTGACACCAGGTAACTCACAGTGTATAAATATCTTATTGTCTTTTTCCAGAATATCGATCGCCGGTCTGAAGGACTCACTCCTTCTGGCTAGGACCGTCTGCAGAGCCCAGTTATTGAAAAAATTCTCGAACATGCGAAAGGGCGAAGGCAATGGATTCCCATCCGGTTGAGCCTCGGGCCTGTGACTGGATCCTGTAATTCTAATCACCATTGTTACCTCCTGCTTACTCTTGTTGACTTCCATTTTTTGACTACAACCATGTAATAAAATCTGAGCACGATATTGTCAAATATTAAAATGAGGTATCTGGGGGGACTGGTGGCAGCCCAGAATGGCGTTTGGGATAGACTCTCTCTTTCGTCCCCTCAGGGCTCTCGATCACATGGGCATCCGCCCCAGGCAACGCTTCGATTGCCTGGGGCCGCTCTCTTGCGCGCCTCCAGCACGCGTTTTAGCAGCTGGTGTGGAATTCCCGGCCTGGATTTTTGACTCTTTTGGTATCATGTAAGATTACACTTTTGGAGACCATGGATTTGCGACCGAAACCAGAAATCAAGAGCACGCTCAATCTGCCAAAAACCTCCTTCAGCATGAAGGCGAACCTGCCTCAGCGGGAACCGTCGATGCTGAAACACTGGGAAGAGATCGATGTCTACGGGAAGATCCGCGCTGCCCGCGCGGGATATCCCTCCTATGTGCTCCACGACGGGCCGCCTTATGCGAATGGGGCGATTCACATGGGAACGGCGATCAACAAGATCCTCAAGGACATCATCGTCAAGTCGCGTACCATGATGGGTTTTGACGCTCCATATCTGCCGGGCTGGGATTGCCATGGGCTCCCGATTGAAATCAAGGTGGATCAGAATCTGGGGCCGAAGAAGGCCTCCATGAGCAAGGTCGCGGTGCGCAAAGAGTGCCGCAAATATGCGGAGAAGTACATTGAAGTCCAGCGCAACGGCTTCAAACGCCTCGAGGTGTTCGGCGAGTGGGCGAAGCCCTACTTGACCATGAGTCATTCGTATGAAGCCGATATCGCGCGCGCCTTCGGCGAGTTTGTCGAAAAGGGAATGGTCTACAAAGGCCTAAAGCCCGTGCATTGGTGCATGAGCTGCAAAACTGCGCTGGCAGAGGCTGAGGTGGAGTACGAGGATGACACCAGCCCCTCGATCTATGTGGCTTTTCCGATGGTATCGGATCTGTCGAAGATCGATCCGGCTCTTGCGGGTGACGGTTGGGCCATCGTGATCTGGACGACCACGCCTTGGACGCTTCCGGCCAACCTGGCGATCGCGGTGCATCCGGACTACGAGTATTCTGCGGTGCGCGTGCACGGGCGAGGCTACATTGTGGCGACCGAATTGCTGCAAGCGGTTGCGCGCGCCTGCGGCTGGCAGGATTGGCAGGAGGTGGCCCGTTTCCGCGGGGGTATGCTGGAGCGCCTCAAAGCGCGTCACCCGTTCATCGACCGTGAATCCCTGTTGGTGCTGGCCGGCTATGTGACACTGGATGCGGGCACCGGCTGCGTGCATACGGCGCCGGGCCACGGTTACGAGGATTACCTCACGGGGGTTGCCTACGGGCTTGACATCCTCTGCCCGGTCGATGATGATGGCCGCTTTTTCGCCGACATGGACAAGTTCGGCGGGCTTCCGGTCTTCGAGGCCAATCCCAAGATTGTCGAGCATCTGCGCAGCCTGGGCCTATTGCTTCATTCCGAGCCCTTCGGCCACACCTACCCGCATTGCTGGCGCTGCCACAATCCGGTGCTGTTTCGCGCCACGCCCCAGTGGTTCATTGCCCTCGACCACAATGGGTTCCGCGCACGGGTTCTGGAGGCGATCAAGACCGTCCGCTGGATTCCGGCCTGGGGAGAAGAGCGCATCCGCAACATGGTGAAGGATCGTCCGGATTGGTGCATCTCGCGCCAACGCGACTGGGGTGTGCCGATCGTCGCTTTCTATTGCGCAAGCTGCGGCGAGATTCTGCTGGAGAAGCGGATCATCGATCACGTCGCCTCGATTTTCGATCAGGAAGGTGCCGACGCATGGTACGCCCGCGAGGCCGCCCAGTTATTGCCGGAGGGCACGGCCTGCCGGAAGTGCGGCGGGCGGGACTTCCGCAAGGAGTCGAACATCCTGGATGTCTGGTTCGATTCGGGCAGCAGCCATTTGGCGACGCTGGGGCACAGGAAGGATCTGCCCTGGCCATCGGACCTCTACATCGAGGGGGGCGACCAGTATCGTGGCTGGTTCCAGAGTTCGCTGCTGGTCGGAGTGGCGTTGCATGGCGCCTCACCGTACCGGGCCTCGATCACGCACGGGTGGACGCTCGACGAACAGGGGCGTGCCATGTCCAAGTCCAAGGGGATCGGGATTGATCCTAACGACCTGGTCAAGGAGCAGGGCGCCGAGGTGACGCGTTTGATGGTAAGTTCGGTGAATCACGTGGAAGATTTGCGAATCTTCAACGAACTGTTTGAGAGGATCAAGGAGGCTTATCGCAAGATCCGCAACACGGCCCGCTACATGCTGGGGAACCTGAGCAACCAGCAGGATCCTGAACGCAGCCGCTTTGATCCGGCGCGCGACGGAGTGCCTTACGATCAAATGCTGGAGATCGACCGCTGGATTTTGGCGCGGACCGCCAGGCTGATCAAGAGATGCCGCAAGGGGTATGAGGACTATCAGTTCCACCAGGTTTACAGCGCCTTGTACAATTTCTGCACGGTGGATCTGTCCTCCTTTTACCTGGATATTCTGAAGGATCGATTGTACACACATGCCGCTCGGTCGATTTCAAGGCGCTCGGCCCAGACGGCGCTGTGGCAGGTGCTCGATGCTTTCACGCGGCTGATCGCGCCGATCCTGCCGTTTACCGCGGAAGAAATCTGTCAGGCCATGTATGAGGGACGCAATCCGCAGGACCGGCCCGTGTCGGTCCACGTGTTGCTCTTCCCGGAATACATCGCCGAGCACGATCGGGAGGATCTGCTGGCGGAGTGGGATCGGCTGCTCGAAGTGAGGCAGCTGGTTTCCAAGGCGTTGGAAGAAGTGCGCCAGGCGGGAACCATCGGGAACTCGCTCGAGGCACGGGTGACGCTGCGCGCCGGGGTCGATATGGCCGACTTGCTGCGCCGCCATGCCCAGGAGCTGCGCTATGTTTTCATCGTCTCCCAGGCCGAAGTCGTCGATGACGGCGGGAGTGAGTTGCGTGTCGAAGTAGCGCGCGCCCAGGGTGAGAAGTGCGAGCGCTGCTGGAACTATTCCGTCGAGGTTGGGACGAGTTCCGACTTTCCCACAATCTGCGAACGTTGCCTGGTGCACGTCCACGAGATGTTCAGCTGAAGGAGCCGGCTCCTTCCCAAGGGATGATCGCGATGAAAGGAAAATTTTTTCTGATCACGTTGGGGGTGCTGATTCTTGATTACCTGACCAAGGTCCGCATCAGCACGAGCATGAGCCTGTTCGACGCGATCGAGATCATCCCAGGGTACCTCCGCATTTCCTATGTGCGCAATTCCGGCGTGGCTTTCGGCTTGTTTGACGGCCATCCGTCGCCCTGGAAGCCCTATCTTCTGGCAGCTATGGCGGTGGTTGCCGTCGTGGTGATTGTAGTTTACAGCTGGCACATACCGTCAGCGCGGGTGCTGCTGCAATCTGCTCTTGCCGCGACGGCGGGAGGCATCCTCGGCAATTTTATCGATCGGATCATGCACGGCTCCGTGGTTGACTTTATCGAGTTCCACATCCGCGATTCCTTCCATTGGCCGACCTTCAACGTCGCTGACAGCGCGATCACGATCGGCATTGCCATGCTGCTGATCGATGCCTTGCAACATTCGGATCATGACGTCAGCCCGGAGGAGGCTGATTCAGTGCAGCAGTGAATTGGGAGTGCAGCGATATTGCGCTGCATTGGGCATGAGGAAATACAAACGCGACGACGTGTCTGCGCACGCCTAAACGTCTTCGGAACCAATCCGGCTCAAAGAGTTGGGAGCCTGAACGGACGGAATTCAAATTGAGGTTTCTGCGACGCTTGCGCATCATCCCGGATTGTTTTGCCGCAGGAGCAGCACTGTTGGTTACGGTGCCATGCCTGCAAGCCCAGGGTGACCTGACGGCGACGATCGCGGCGATCCAGCGCAGATACGCGGCGGTCGACTCCATACGCGCCGATTTTACTCAGAACTATCACGCGCCGGGGATGGACCAAACGGAGTCGGGCATCGTGACCATGAAAAAGCCCGGCCTGATGCGCTGGGAGTATAAGACTCCCGAAGTGAAGTTGTTTGTCGCCGATGGCCACCATACCTATCTTTACACACCAGAGGACCGGCAAGTTCTCGTGCGGCGCTTCACCCTGGACGACCTGCGATCCACTCCGATCCAACTGGTGCTGGGCCAGGGGGACATTCGCCGGAATTATGATGTGTCATGGGAGCCGGGTGCCGGGGCCGAGGCAGGCGGAGTCATCCTGCTTCGTCTCACGCCCCGCGCCGGCAGCGCAGAATACGCGCACGTAATTCTCGAGTGCGAAGCAGGCAGCTACGATCTGCGCCGCATTATAATCCGGGAACGCGCGGGGAATACATCCGAGTTCTTATTTGCCAATTTGAAGACCAACGTAAAAGTCGAACCTCAGCAATTCCAGTTCAAGATACCGAAGGGCGTCGAAGTTGTGCACCTCGATGAGAAGTAGGGGCGGTGATTTTGTGGATTAGAGAATGATGCGGGATGACATGGAGATAGCAGAGTTCGCACGGGTGGGCGAGGAAACGGCACGCGCAGCAGGCCGGTTTCTCATGGAAAATTTGCACGGCGGTTTCTCGATCGCGCGCAAGGGAGAGATCGACCTGGTGACCGACATCGATGTCGCGGCCGAGAAGCTGATTGTCTCCCGGATCAGGGATGCTTTCCCCGACCATGCTGTGCTTGCCGAAGAAATGCACTCCGAAACGAAACCCGGCGGATGCACCTGGATTATCGATCCGCTCGACGGCACCACCAATTATGCGCATGGCTTTCCGGTTTTTTCCGTGTCGATCGGCCTGGAAATCGCAGGTGCCGTCGAATGGGGAATTGTCTACAATCCTAATCTCGAGGAGGTTTTCGTCGCGCGCCACGGCGGCGGCGCTTTCTTGAACGGAGTGCCCATCAAGGTTTCGGAAACAGAGTCGCTGGGTGCGAGCCTCCTGGCAACCGGATTTCCCTACGATATTCGAACCAGCCCCCAGAACAACCTCGACTATTTCCGCGCGTTCGCGCTGCGCGCCCAGGGAATCCGGCGCGCGGGCTCAGCCGCCCTGGATCTGTGTTATGTAGCGGCAGGCCGCTTCGATGGCTTCTGGGAATTCAAGCTCAACCCGTGGGACTGTGCACCCGGGTACCTGATGGTGCGCGAAGCGGGCGGCAAGGTGACCGATCACCATGGGAAGTTCGGCTCGATCTATGATCGGGAATGTCTGGCGACCAATGGGTGCATCCACGAACAGATGATGGCGGTTTTGCGCGCAGCATCCTCCTGCACCCAAGAGGCATGATAAGAATCGCTTTCCGGCGCGCCTTTGCGGCGCAATAAGGAGCTGATCGTGAAACTTCGAGACAAGATCAACGGAGATCTTACGGCGGCCATGAAGGCCAAAGACCCTCTGCGCTTGAGCGTCTTGCGCATGATGAAGACCGCCATCAAAAACAAAGAGATTGACATGCGGGCGGAGCTCGACGATCCGCAGGTGATCCAGGTGCTTTCCACGCTGATCAAACAGCGCAAGGATTCGATTGAACAGTTCACCAGCGGCGGCAGGCTCGAACTGGCCGACAAAGAAGCCGCCGAAATCAAGATTATCGAAGAGTATCTCCCCACGGCCGTATCCAGCGACGAGATCGAGCAGACCGTCGAAGAGGTGATCCGGGCAACGGGCGCCTCCTCCCCGAAGGACATCGGCGCCGTCATGAAACAGTGCATGGCGCGCTTTGCCGGGAAACTCGTCGACGGCAAGACCGTCAATGCGGCCGTCCGCCGGCGTCTGGAGCCAAAAGCCTAGCCGCAGAAAGCGCAAAGGCAAAAAGCAGCCGCGAACGACGCGAATGCTATTCTTATTCGTGTTCTTCGTAGCTGCTTTTTGCTTTTGCGTTTCCGGTATAATTATCAGCAATGTCCGAAAACCCCTCCAATCTGTTGCGGCAGAAACTCGACAATTTGCCGGCTTCTCCCGGCGTTTACATCTTCAAGAACGCCGACGGCAAGAAGATCTATGTGGGCAAAGCCCTGTCCTTGAGGAGCAGGGTTCGTTCCTATTTCCAGGAAAGCCGGTCGCCGGATCCCAAGACCGAGCATCTGGTGGCGGAGATTGCGGACCTCGAAACCATCGTCGTCGACAATGAGGTCGAGGCGCTGATTCTCGAGTCGACTCTGGTCAAGCAGAATCAGCCCCGATACAACGTCAATCTCAAAGATGACAAGAGTTTTCCGTACATCAAGCTCACGGTGAACGAAGCCTACCCGCGCATATTTATCACACGCCGGATTCGAAATGACGGCGCGCTCCACTTCGGCCCGTTCCTGCCGGCGAGTTACGCACGCCAGACGATCCGGTTGATCCACCGGTATTTCAAGTTACGCACCTGCAACCTCCCCATTGACGGGACACTGTCCCGGCCCTGCCTTGACTATCAGATGAAACGATGTCTGGGGCCCTGTGTAGAGGGCCTGTGCTCGAAGGTGGAGTACGCGCGGGCGGTGGAAGACGTCAAGCTTCTGCTCTCAGGAAAGACGGAGAGGCTGGTTAAGGAGTTGGAACAGCGTATGGCGCAGGCTGCCGAAGAACTCCGTTACGAAGCCGCCGCTATCTACCGTGACTGGATTGCCATGGTACACGACATGTCGGAACGGCAGAAGATGATTCTGGAAGGCCAGGACGACACCGATCTGTTCGGCTATGCCCAGGAAGGAGCGCAACTCGCGATGGCCGTTTTTGCCATGCGTGGAGGACGCATGGTCGGCCGGCGCGAATTTTATTGGGAGGACCTCTTAGCGTTCGATCCGAGCGAGTTCTTCTCATCGGCGCTCAAGCAGTACTACTTGCAGGACACCTTTACTCCCAAGGAGATACTGATCCCCACCGACATCGAGGACGCCGAAGCGTTGGAGGACTGGCTTTCGCAGCGAAGGGGGTACCGGGTTTACATCCGCTCGCCCAAGCGCGGTCTGAAAGCCGGCCTGCTGGATCTGGTGATGCGAAATGCCCACATGTCATATGAGACCCGTTTCCGCATTTTGAAGCCCCGCGGTGCGGAGGTCCTGCGGCCGCTCCAGGCAGCGCTCGGCATGGAATCATTGCCACACCGCATTGAAGCCTTTGACATCTCCCATACGCAGGGCGCAGACACCGTGGCCAGCATGGTCGTGTGCGAAAACGGGGAAATGAAGAAAAGTGACTACCGGAGATTCAAGATCGAAAGCGTCAAAGGGCCGGACGATTTTGCGTCCATGCGCGAGGTCGTGCATCGCCACTACGAGGATGTGCTGGAAAAAGATGACAGGCGCATGCCGGATCTGATTCTGATCGATGGCGGCAAAGGCCAGCTCTCGGCCGCAGTGGAGGCGCTTTCAGATCTTGGTCTGGAGGAGTGCGCCGTGGCTGCGATTGCCAAGAAGGAGGAAATCCTCTTTGTGCAGGGCAGGGAAGAGCCGGTTGTGCTGCCCCGCGAATCGCCGATCCTGCATCTCATCCAGACGTTGCGTGATGAGGCGCATCGATTCGCGGTGAGCTATCACCGGAAGCGGCTCGAGATGCGCGACCATTCCTCCGAACTGGATGCCGTACCCGGGATAGGGGAGGTGCGCAAAAAAGTATTGCTGCGGGCTTTCGGCAGTCTCGAACGCGTCCGGAAGGCTAATTACGAGGAATTGGTTCCGTATGTCGGGCCGAAGGCCGCTGCCCAACTCATCGAATACTTTTTGAGCCTCTCCGCCGAGATCACAACAGAAAGCGACAAGCCAACCGCATAACCACTGTTTGCTCTCCTGAAGTAGTGAAATACGCAATACGGAAGGCCCCAACCCGACAAACTCATCGCGGAGGGCGCAGAGAAGAGTCATTCAAAAGCAAAAAATCCTCTGCGGTCTCTGCGCCCTCTGCGTTGAGGCTTTTAGGTTGCGGATATTCCGCACCGTATATTTCGTGGTTGTGATTTTGATTGCGGTGCTGCTGCGTGCAATTCGCAGGGTCGGATCAGAGAACGCTGTAGTCGGTTACGATCGTTTTATCACCCAGAACGGTTCCAGGTCGCAGCCTCACCCCTTCGCCGATGTGGCACTGGCGCCCGACAATGGCCCTTTCGATTCTTGCATTTGGTCGTATCCGGGTTTGGCTCCAGATCACGGAATCCTTGATCAGCGCTCCCTCTTCGACCCGGCAATCTTCCCCCAGCACCGAGTTCTCGATTACGACGCCGGATTTGATCATGCAGCCGCCGTCGAGAATCGAGAAAGAGTCAATTTGGACGTTCTTCTTCTCCCAGTTATTCGGAGGACAGTATTTCTGGGGATAGGTGGGGAGCTTTACGCGGCCCGAAATGATCCCGTAATGTGCTTCGAGGTACTTTTGAGGGCTACCGATATCCTGCCAATATGCGCGGCTCAAATAGGTGTAAATGCGCGCCCCATCGGCCAGCATGGAGGGGAAAATTTCGCGCTCAAAACTCTGGGGCCCCTCGCTCGAAATGCGATTGAGGACCGAATGTTCCAGGACGTAGATGCCGGCGTTGATGGTATCGCCGGTGATCTCATCTTCGGGAGGTTTCTCGAGGAACCGAATGGCCCGGCCGTCTTGGCCGGCTTCCACCATGCCGTACCCGCTGGGATTCATCACGCGCGCCGTGACAATTGTGGCTTCCGCCTTGTGCTCCTGGTGAAACTGGATAACTTCGCGAATATCGGTGTCGGTGAGAACGTCCCCATTCAGCACGACGGTGGTGTCATCGATCAGGTTTTCCGCAGCCTTCAGGGCGCCTGCCGTTCCGCGCGGGAGGTCTTCGTAGGTGTACCGCATGGTGACACCGTACTTCATGCCATCGCCGAAAATGTCGGTAATCTTGCGCGGTTGGTAGGATAGGCCCAGAATGATTTCCGTGATCCCGGCGCGCTTGATGTGATCGATCTGGAAGAAAAGGAACGGAATGTTTGCCAGCGGCACAATCGGCTTCGGGATGTGCAAAGCCAGGGGACGAAGGTGCGCCCCTTTACCGCCTGCGAGAATGAATGCCTTAATCACTCTTACCCCCTAATCAAGCGGGAATTGTATCACATTTTTCCCCAAGACCTATTGATCCGACCTCAGACATCCGACCTCAGACATCCGACCTCTGGATTCTGAGGTCTGCGGCCGGTGGTCGGATGTCGGATACCTGAAGTCGGATCCAAGCAAGCACGGTTAAAAACCTTGCCTGTTCATGGTATACCTTGTTCATGCAATGGAAAGGCATACATCTAATCCGGCTGGGCGGCATTCAAATCATCATCGACTACTCGTGGTTTATCATTTTCATATTGGTCGTTTCTACCATGGCCGAGAGCTATTTTCCGGCAGTTCAGCAGCAATTCAGCACGGCACAGTACTGGATCATGGGCCTGTGCGCCGCGATTCTGTTTTTTGCTTCCGTGCTGCTGCATGAGTTAGCTCATTCCTTTGTGGCGATCAGGTATGGGATAAGGGTTACAGTCATCCGCCTGTTCATATTTGGCGGGCTGGCCCAGGTCTCTTCCGAGCCCGAATCGGGCCGGCATGAGTTTCTGATTGCCCTCGCAGGGCCGGCGACCAGCATGATGCTCGGGTTTGGCTTCGGCTTACTCTATGGCTTCATGCTGGTGACTGGAAGGCTTGGACCGGCTGCCGCGGTGGCCTGGTACCTGGCAGCTGCGAATGTTCTGCTTGGAGTCTTCAACATGATTCCGGGCTTCCCGCTCGATGGCGGCCGGATCCTGCGCGCGATCCTGTGGGATCGCTGGGCCAACTTGACGCGGGCGACCAGAGTGGTCAGCCAGATTGGCAACTCTTTTGCTCTCTTTCTCATCTTTCTCGGGATCCTGCTGTTCGTGCTGGCACAGAGTTTGATTACAGGACTCTGGTTTGTCCTGATCGGTTTGTTCATGAGGCAATCTGCGACGGGAAGCTATCAGGCGGTCGTGATTAGGGAATCGCTCGCCGGAGTGCAGGTTCGGCAGGTGATGAAAGAGAACGTGATCTCGGTGGACTGGCTGGCGTCGCTTGAGGAATTGGTGAATGAATATATCTATAAATACCAGTTCAGCAATTTCCCTGTATTCAACCAGGATGAGCTGGTCGGGATAGTTTCTCTGCATCACGTGAAGACTGTCCCCAAGGAATTATGGATGTTTAAGCAAGTCCGCGATATTATGACCCCGATCGAACAGGTGCCATACCTTAGACCTGCGGAGGACGCCACCGAGGCCTTCAAGCGCATGGTTGCAGAGGATTTGAGCAGCATGCCGGTGATCGAAGGTGGCAAGCTGGTCGGGATAATTTCACGTCGGGACCTTCTGGGCCTGTTCAAGATCAAATCGGATTTGGGCCTTTCGTGATCATCCCCTTTACTGACGGGAGGGGTTATGCTCGCTTCAATTCTTCTGCCCATGGCTGAGTGGCCCCAGGCAACGAGCGCCTGGGACTTTGCTTTCTGGCTGGCCGGGAAAAACGGCGGCCACATCCAGGCTCTCGCCGTAATCGACATCAAATCCTTTGAGATCCCTGTGCTTGGCACTGCCGACGGCTTCATGCCATCCGTGGTTTCTCCTCCCATTGCAGAAAGCCAGGCTCTCATGGATGAACTGACCAGGTTTGCCAAGGAGCGCCTCGACAAATTCGCGCATATTTGCGGGGGGAAAGGGCTGTCCTGCTCAATCGAGGTCAAAACCGGTATCCCCGGTGAGGTCATCGCCCGGGAAGCTGTGGCGCACGACGTGGTTGTCATGTCGCGCACCGGCTATGTCCGGACGTCCAAAGGCGAGAACAGGACCGTCGATCCTCTGGTTTCCAGTGTGATTCGCGGCTCGATCCGGCCGGTTCTGGTCGCCGGAAAAACCTTCCCCGCCACGGGCGCCGTCAGGAACCTGATGGTCGCTTTTGACGGCAGCCTCCATGCAGCCCGAGCCTTGACCACGGCGATGGAATTGGGGGCAGGATTCGGGATGGAATGCACCCTGACTACCGTGGCGCCCACGGATGAATCCGGCTTGGAGGTTCTCGAGCCGGCAGAGGCATTTCTCTGCCATCACGGCCTGACCCCCAAGAAAAAAGTGGTGATCGGCTCGAAACCCTCCGAACTGCTCTGCGATATTGTGAGCGCTGCCGGCTCGGATATCCTGATTATGGGGGCCTATGGACATAGCCCGATCCGGGAAATGCTGTTCGGGAGCACAACCGAGCGCGTCCTTTCGCACTGCGAAGCAACGGTCATCCTCCAGTCCTGACGATTTTGGATTTTGGATTGCGGATTTTGGATTGAAAAGCGAGAACGAAGGTGGAAGAGGCCACAGCAAAGCACTTGCATGGCTTGCCAACAATCCAAAATCCCCAATCCAAAATCCAAAATGAATATAGCGTTTTGTTGCTTTAATCTGTGCCTGCTTTGGTAAAATCTGTGTTAGTTTTAGGGCTGTTGAAAAACTGGCTATGAACCTCCCGAACAGTTTGACATTGGCGCGCATCTTTCTGGTGCCGTTTGTCGTGGTAGTTCTGCTGACGCGACCGACGCAGATCCAGACCTGGGCTATTTGGGGGGTATCCCTGTTTCTCGGGGCCGCGCTTACCGATCTTCTGGACGGCTACCTGGCCCGGCGTCGCAAGCAGGTCACGACACTCGGCCGGCTTCTTGACCCGATCGCCGACAAGCTGCTGATTTCCTCTGCCCTCATTTCACTGGTACAACTTGAGGCCGCCCCGGCCTGGATGGTCGCCATCATCCTGGGACGGGAATTCGCCGTCAGCGGCTTGCGGAGCATCGCTGCTTCCGAGGGTTTCCAAATCGGCGTATCCACGCTCGGCAAGGGCAAGATGGTGCTTCAGGTAGCCGCTGTGGCCGGGCTGATCCTTGGGCACGCGCACCCCGGTTGGATCATGCAAACTGCGAAAATCCTGCTCTGGGCAGTGGTCTTGTTCGCGCTGGTTTCCATGGTTCAATACTTCGTCGAATTCTGGTCCAAACTGGACAACAGCATCAAGAATCGTGAGCATCGGCGCCTGCGCATCCTTGAGCGCAAGCGGCAGATCATGGCGGAACGGCGGGAACTCCGCCGGCTGCGCAAACTCGAGCGTCAGAGAAGGGCGAAATTGGATGCCGAGCATCCGACTTTGCGCAGCCTGCAGGACTAACCGCATCATTTATTTGCGCATTGGCGCAAACCAGCGATCATGGACACCTCAATGCCGCTTCTGGACGAATCCGCACAGAAGGAACTCCTTGCGCTCACGCGCGCCACTCTCGAGAACTATTTCAAGACCGGTCGAGTACCTGAATATCACACGGAGCATCCCGGACTGTTGCGCCGCGCCGGGGCTTTTGTAACCCTGCACAAGGGAGATGACTTGCGCGGTTGCATCGGCATGCTATCCGGCGAAGGTGAGCTGTACCGCACCGTGCAGCACTGCGCCCTCAGCGCCGCCCTCGAAGACAGCCGATTCGACCCGGTGTCGCAAAAGGAAATCCCCGACCTGACCATAGAGATCTCGATTTTGTCGGCTTTCGAGTGCGTAACGGACGTGAACCTCATCGAGGTGGGCAGACATGGCCTGGTCATTTCACTGGGGGGCGCGCGTGGCTTGCTACTGCCCCAAGTTGCTTCCAAGTATCATTGGGACCGGGAGACCTTTCTGACCCAGACCTGCCGCAAGGCGGGATTGTCCGCTCAGGCATGGCGCCAGCCGGAAGCGAAGATTCAAATCTTCGAAGCTCAAGTCTTCTCAGAGTAAGCCCACTAACCGTTCCCCAAAAGCTCAACGCAGAGACCGCAGAGCCCACAGAGAGCTTTAACCGCAGATGCACGCAGATGAACGCTGATATCGGACGAGACCTTGCAGCGACCCTCTCCGGCGCCAACGCTTTGCGTTGCACGGTCATGGTCGGAGTGCCGGGGGAAAGAGTGCCCGCGAACGCATGTGGACTTGCGTACGGTCAGACTGCGCTCTTTCCCACGGCACTCCAACCATGACCGTGGCCAGAGGCCGCGCCGGAGAGGGTCGCAGCCACGCCTCATCCTCCCAACCAGTTCAATAGATCAGCGTTAATCTGCGGTTTATAAGTACCCCTCATCAGATTCTGTGTTCTTTGTGGCTGCTCTTGCAGGCTTGGAACAGGATAGATCGGGGCCTTGCGGTATCACGCAGTCGGCATGCGGAAACGGTTGGATCTGGGATCGGCTAGCCATTGGGCCAGGGTTGGCGCCAGGCTGTCTTTCTCCGATACGATCGGCTGGAGGGCGGGCCACTCGATGCCAAGCGCGGGATCGGACCACAAAATTCCCCCCTCTCCGGCAGGCGCCCATTCCTCTGTGCACTCATAGAAGACAAGCGAGTCATCGGCAAGGGCCATGAATCCGTGCGCAAACCCGGGCGGCGCCCAGAGAACGAGGGCATTGACCGCGCTCAATTCCACGGCAGCGTGTTCGCCAAGCGTGGGAGATCCGTGTCGGATATCCACGACCACATCAAGCACAGCACCACTCACGCAGCGCACCAACTTCCCCTGCGGCGGATCCCACTGGAAGTGCAGCCCCCTGACCACACCACGCTTGGACTGGCTTTGAAGGGCCTGCTTAAACTCCGCGAAAATCCCTTGCGCATTCAGGCTGGACTGCGTGTACGACTGCAACACGAATCCACGCTCGTCCAGGAAACGTCTGGTAGGAAACACCCTAAGACCATTCAATTCTCCAATTGGGCGTCGCATGGCCGCAGATGATACCAGATCCGCAGCCCGGAAATAAACCCGCACACACGAACATCTGCACATCACTTTTCATCACAACAAATACGGGTATTTCTCAGGCTTTGCTATCGGTCCGTCTCATTCCGGCCGATACAAAGGTGGCAGGCTGCAGATCGACCCTGCGGCCGGCGATCAACCCAAGACTGTACGATGGAGCATGGAATCCAGAATGAGCTATCCGTCGACATTTGAGACCAAGTCCATTCGAGTGGTACATATCGATGACCAACTACTCTTCCGTGTCGGCATCCGATCCCTGATCGGCCACAGCGACAGCATCCAAGTGGTGGGAGATGCGGGAACGCGGGCTGAAGCCCTGACCCTGGTCCAAAGCGTGCAGCCCGACGTGATTCTCCTGGATCTTGCTCTCAAAGGTGAATCCGGCCTGGACTTCATTCCCGATCTCATGGAGGCCGCTGAACAGGCGAAGGTATTGATTCTGACGGGTGTGAGCGATCCGGGACTGCATCGCAAGGCCGTGCGGCTGGGGGCCAAAGGGCTGGTCTTCAAGGACACTTCCGTCGAGGTGCTCACCAAGGCGATCGAAAAGGTCTACGCCGGCGAAGTTTGGCTCGATCGCACCACGACAGCCGCAGTGCTCGAGGAGTTATCCCGCAAAAAAGATGCGAAGAGGCTGGATCCGGAAGAGGTGAAGATTGATGCCCTCACGGAGCGCGAGCGTGAGGTGATCAGCGCGGTAGGGGAAGGATTGAAGAACAAACAGATCGGGGAACGTCTGTTCATCAGCGATGTCACCGTAAGGCATCACCTGACATCAATTTACGGCAAGCTCGGCGTCTCAGATCGGCTCGAACTCGTCATTTATGCTTACCGGCACGGCCTGCTTCCTATTCCACGATAACTGCGAACAGCCCCGGAATATGCCTGGATTATAAGACCTCGCTTTCTTTATTCCTGCCATTGCGGACGGCATGCTCATGAGCTGAGTTGCTGTGCCGGCGCTTGCCGATTCTACCTCCCGCAGTTTCAAACAAACCGGCGTTTAGTGAACGCCACTGCAAAAGCGACGCGACCATCACTTTGGCGTTCTGCGCGCAGGATCTTCGCCCGCGCAGCCACCACGGGTGCCGGAATCTCCGGGTTGCTCGCCAGGGAGAGCCGCATGATCAGGGTGAGATTTTTCCACTCCCGTATGTCGTGCTGCGCCCTCATAAACAGACCCCCCGAGCCGAGGTTCTCCAGTTCGGTCTCGAATTCAAGGCGCTTGCCGGCAGAGGAGATTCCGCGGACGCTGACGGGGAAAGGGGCGGTAATCCGCAGATTGCGTCTGCGATCATTTTTGATGGGATGAAGCCCGTTGCCATTTCGAGGTATCGCCTTGTGCGCCATCCATTCCTCCTAACAAATGCCAACCCGTCTTTGTCAGGCTATCGGTGCCCTTGACCCTGACAGCTCATCCTGCCGCGCGGCTGAAAACTAATTCCAGCAGGGTGCCCCAGGGCCTGATCTCATTTCATGGGCTTAGCATAGCCGGTTTGGAAGGATTCCGCATCGTCCGCGCCGACCAAAATGGATGGGCCGGAAAGCCCAATTTCTGCCTGGCCGGGGGACGCATCTGAGCCAGAAACCATGGCACATTCGTGCCAGCAAAATTCAGTTACTCAAATCCCAAACTAATTATTTTGTCTGATTTTGCCGAAGAAAATCCCGAGGCAACCGCTGGAATCTTGGAGCTGGCAGCCTCGCTGGATTTCGGCATGGTTCCTGATTTCGCAATCTTGATGCAATACAGATGACACAGACGTCCGATTCGGTAGCGACGACCGATGAAGCCCGCCCTAGCCCCCAGAAATTCCTGGCGCGCCAGCCGATCTTCGACCGCCAGGGAACGGCTCTGGGATACGAGATTCTCTTTCGCTCAAGCCTCAATAACTATTTCCAGCCCCAGCCCGGTAAAGACCTCTCCATGTTCATGGTCGACAACTATCTGCTGTTCGGCCTCAAAGCCCTCACAGGCGGAAAGAAAGCCTTCCTGAACTTTACGCGCGACGCCCTGGTCCAGGATTACGCCACGCTGCTCTCGCGCCAGCATGTGGTGGTGGAGATTCTGGAAGATATCGAGCCGGATGATGAGGTTCTTGCGGCTTGCCAGCGGTTGAAAAAGGCCGGGTACACGATCGCGCTCGACGATTTTGTCTTCAGTGCTCACGTGGAATCTCTCACTCGCTTTGCCGACATCATCAAAGTCGATTTTCTGACGACGCCTCCCGAGGAACAAAATACGGTGGCGCGCCGCTTCATGCCGCTGGGCATCAAGATGCTGGCGGAGAAAGTTGAAACGCGAGAAGATGTCGAGCGCGGGCGGCAGCTCGGGTATTCATATTTTCAGGGCTATTTCTTCTGCAGGCCGCAGATGCTGTCGAAGCGCGATATCCCGGGTTTGAAGCTGAACTATCTGCGCATTCTCAAAGCCATCAACCGCTCCGTCATCGATCTCGGAGATGTCGAAGCCATCCTGCGGCAGGAGCCGTCGCTGCTCTACAAGCTGTTGCGCTACATGAATTCCGCCAATTTCGGCCTGCGCAGCCGCGTCACTTCAATACGACACGCCCTGGCTTTGCTGGGTGAGAACAGCCTGCGCAAGTGGACGTCGGTAGCTGCCATGGTCGACCTTGCCGACGACAAACCGGCAGAATTGATTACGACGGCTCTGGTCCGCGCCCGATTCTGCGAACAACTTGCACGACCCCTGGGACTCCCACGGCGTGAAACGGATCTGTTCCTGCTCGGCTTGATGTCGGTCATGGATGCTGTATTGGATCGGCAGATGGATGACCTGCTGAAGGAAATCCAGTTGCCCGATGAGGTCAAAGCGGCACTGCTGGGGGAAAGAAACCACTTCCGCCCTGCGCTCGAGTCCGTCGTTGCCCAAGAAAATGGAGATTGGGAACGGATCAAGAGTTGTGTCGACCAGATGGGGTTTGACGAGGCGCAATTCCCGGATGCTTACATCCAGGCAGTCCAGTGGGTGAGCAAACTGCTGGAGGAGTGATTCGCCGGCCCGCCCATGCAAATCAAGACCGCTTCCTGCATCACGAAAGTCGGTCCGAACCTATAGACCCACCTCGGACCATGCTTCGCGGGTCGCCCTCTGTTCCAGGCTATTGACACCGAAAATCTCTCCTGCGGCGTGCACGGTCACGTTCATGGCGTCGGAGAACGTCGAATGGGCATGCAGTTTTTCGCACAGGGCTCGATACCAGATCTGGCCTGCTTTTACCCATGCATGACCGCCCAGGCGCACCGCCAGTTCGTAGAAGGCCCGATTGGGAATCCCCGAATTGATGTGGACGCCGCCGCTGTCTTCGGTCGTGCGCACATAGTCGCGCATATGGCCGGGCTGAGGATCCCTGCCTAGCAGCGGATCGTCATACGCCGTTCCGGGTTCCTTCATCGACCGGATGCCTTTCGCCTTGATGCCGGGCATGAAAAGACCACTTCCAATGAGCCAGTCTGCCTCCGTCACTGTTTGCTTGCGACGGTATTGTTTGACCAGCGACCCGAATACATCCGAGAAGGATTCGTTCAGGGCACCCGGCTGGTCGCGGTAGTCCAGGTTGGCTTCATATTGGGTCAGGCCGTGGGTCAATTCGTGGCCGATGACATCGAGCGCCACCGTGAAGCGCCGAAAGATCTCTCCATCGCCGTCGCCATAGACCATTTGCCGGCCGTTCCAGAACGCGTTGTCGTAGTTCGTGCCGTAATGAACGGTGGAATCGAGCCGGAATCCCTGCCCATCAATCGAGCGGCGCCCGAACACGCGGAAATAAAAATCGAATGTCGCACCGGATCCGTTGTAGGCCTCATTGACGGCGATGTCCTTGCTTTTGGGATCCCTCTCACCCCTGACCAGTCGCCCGGGGAGGCTGTACCCGTGCCGGGCATCATAAATAGTTCGCCTCTTCGTACCCGTGGCCGTATTGGCCAGCGGCCCCAATGCGGTCAGGATCCTGCGCTCGCCGCGAATCTGCTCGCTGGCGGAGAGCGTGAACCATGCGGCCGCTTGCTGGCGCTTGTCGCCGTTCAGAATGATAGAGCGCAGGATGTAGGTTGGAATAATGAAGAATGCCGGCATCGGACGTCTCCTCCTATCGCCAGGAATTTGCATCCAGCCTATCACAGGGGAAAATACAAATGCAGCCACGAAATGAAGGAAAGTCGCCAAATCAGGTGGAGTCCATGGGGACTGCATTTTGCTCCGCCGGTTATGATGCGTGGAGCGTGGAGGGAGGGCGGCGCTATTTCTGCTGGCGCGCGGCAGCGGTGAGCCAATCGAGCAGCGGGCGCATTTCGGGGGGGACCGCGTCTTCGTTGGCCTGCACGGTATGGATGCAGTTGTTGTTCTCCACGGTCAACCGGTATTGGAACCGGTCCGGCCGGCCGGCTGGACCTTCAAGTCTGAGCGGCAGCTCGAAAAAATGGCTTTCCTCGAGAAGCGTGTGCAGGCGGCGCGCCTGCGGGGGTGGCAGAGCTTCAGCATCAAGCGTCGCCTTGAGCGTCAGTCCGGCAAAGCCGCCGGTCCGTTCAAAAAGAACTCGCATGTCCCTGTACCTGCTGTCTCTAATTATACGGCTGAATCCATACAAACAAGAAATACCGAAGATTATTCAAAGATTAAACAACTGTCAGCCTGCAAGTGAACGGTGCCTGAGTATGGGGGACAGTGGAGCACGGGGGCAAAGAGGGCGGGAGGTGACGACAGAATTGAATGGCGCACAAATAAGGCTACAGTGGGTTCTCAGAGAGGAGCCCGGCGGCGACGGTTGGGTCGACGAGGTGGGTGGCTGTCGTTGCGTTTCGCCGCCGGGAGTAGCGTCGCCCACGAAGTTTCGCGAGCATCCTTTTTATTTCAAAAAAGTTCTTTTCTGATAATATTTTGTGCTTATGCCGGAGAAGCTGAATCAGGATCTGCAGTCATTGAGAATTGACCGCGGCAAGAAGGGCACCGCCGGGTGGGGCCGAAGATGGGGCTGGGTTGCCATTCTGGTTCTGCTTGTACTTATTGCCGTAGTGGTAGTGGTTTTTGTGCCGGACCGCATCGGCCTGTCCGGCCTCGGTGTCAAACCCCACGAAGTGCAGGTTGAGGCGGCAGAGCGTAGTGCGGCAAACGCGACGGATGTTGCGCTGACTGCATCGGGATACGTCATCCCGCGCCGGCGGGTGGAGGTTTCTTCCAAGACCAGCGGACGCGTGGAAGTGTTGCTGGTGGATCGTGGCGACATCGTGAAAGTAGGCCAAGTGCTGGCGCGCCTGGACGACAATGAAATCCAGGCTCAGCTCAAGCAGGCACGGGCAGCACGGCAAGCCGCTGCCGCCCGCCTGGAAGAATCCGTCGCCGGCTCGCGGCCCCAGGAGGTCGAACGTGCCAAAGCTGCTCTTGAAGAAGCGGAAGCCAACCTCCAGACGTCCCAGATCAACCTCGAGCGGGTGACGCGGCTTCAAGAGAAAGGTGTGCTGGCGAAACAGGCGCTCGATGAGGCTCGCAACACCTATGACGTTGCTGCGGCCCAGGTCAAGGTTGCCAAGAAGAACTACGAGTTGATCCAGTTGGGTCCACGTGCGGAGCAGATTCAGCTGGCGCGCGCCCAACTTGCAGAAACAGAGGCGAGCATCACCTGGTGGGAGACCCAGCTTGAAAATACCATCATCCGCGCTCCGGTAGCCGGGACTGTCCTCGAACGCTTGATTGAAAAAGGTGAGATGGTGACCACCGGCTTTGTCAGCGGCAGGGGAGCGAAGTCGGCTCTCGTCAGCATTGCGGACCTGAAGGATCTCGAGGTTGAACTTGACATCAATGAATCCGATATACCGCGCGTGCATGTCGGGCAGCAGTGTTCCGTTTCGCCTGAATCGTACCCCGACAAGAAATATCCGGCCGGCGTTCGTGAAATCGCGCCGGAAGCCAATCGCCAGAAAGCCACCATTCAAGTAAAGGTTGCCATCAAAGAGCCGGACGAGTTTCTTCGCCCCGAGACGAATGCCAAGGTGAACTTTCTGGAAGATCGAAAAGAGTCGCAAGCAAACCTGCCCGTTCGCATCCTGGTGCCCAAAACCGCGATCCTTCCCGGACCCGCCCTTTTCCTGGTGAAAGAGGGCAAAGCGGAAAAGACCGCGGTAACGCTGGGGGCTGAGCGGGGAGGGCGCGTCGAAGTTCTGTCAGGGCTGAGTGGGGGCGAAGCGGTGATCGTCGCCGGCCTCGATGGCCTCGCCAGCGGCCTGAGGGTCTCCATCAAGCGCTGACCCCCATCGGGTAATCCGGCAGAATCCCCACATCCTTGAATCCTGATCATTGCAAATGCCTGTACGGCGCTCTGGACCCGGGCATTTTCGTGATGCTGGTTCATCTGCGCTTAGCAAAGGCACGCCTGGCATAGCCGTGCCTGGCGAGCGCACGCGCGAGTTTTTTCCGCCCTCGATGAAGCCGGTTGACTACGTTCTGATAGCGCTCCGGCTGCAGCAGGGAGACGATTTCACTGGTCTGCCTGCCTGCGAGGTAGAGATCGATCGGATCGCGCTCGCACGGAGGAAATTTATTGAGCATGCCATCGATCATTGCGCGCAGCTCGGTGTGATGCAGGCTCGACTCGGGCGAGGGCGCCTTGGCGGCACTCAACGTATGCCTGATCTGGGAATCGAGCAAATTGACGCGCTGCACTCTCCGATAGTAGTTGCCCACCTTTTTGCGCAAGATCCCCATGGCCCAGATCAGCATCCCCTTCTCGATGTCGATCATCGGGGCTTTGCGCACCATGGTGAGCAGCGTTTCCTGCACCAGATCTTCAGCGTCTTCGGGATTGTCGACCCGCTGTGCGGTCAATTTTCTCAGCACCAGCCTGATTTGCGCCAACTCACTCTCTGTCCATTCAATCGGCCGGGTTTCCAATGCGGGGTACCCGAGCCGTGCCGTTTCGCAGATTCGAGACGGATCAGGTTCATAAATTAGGGAATAAGCAAGATTACGCACACTCAGCCCTCCAAGCCGTTGGCTATTTGGCAGTGCCGGCGCGCCGACCATGCGGTCAAAGCTATCGCCGGACTCCGCGGTTGTTTGGCTGAGTTCGAGGAAAATACAGAGGGTAAAATTTAAATTAGACCGGCGCAGATCCGGTGTCAAGAATATTTTTAGAATGCGTTAATGCTGGATTCCGAGGGAGCGCGTCACTTACGTTTGGCGGCGTAATATCCGGGCCGGGCTGAAACCACGGCATCGGACGCATCCACCTTGACTTCGATGCGCCGGTAGCTGCCGTCCTTGGCTGGGTTGGTCGAGATGTATCCCAGGGTGTACTGGTTGCGCAGCTCCTCATCCACCTGGGCATAGATATTGTCGAGCTGGCCGAAGGTATTCGGATAGAGAACCCGCCCGCCGGTTTCATAGGCCAGTTTGCGCAACGCCATGTCGGCCTGAATGAATTCCTGCTCCGGGACGCCGGTGTAGATACCCTGCCCCTGTTGGCTCGCGATGTAGGCCTCGCGCACCGCTTGCGTCTTGCTCACCACATAGACGGACGCTTCGCAGCGCACCGCCGCTTCGAGCGCCTCTTTGTAAGACATGGAGCTGTTGTTGTCCAGGCCATCCGTCATGATGATCATCGCCTTCTTTTCCTGAATTCCCTTGAAGACATCGTTCGCGACGACATAGATGGAATCCCAGAGATTGGTGTTGCCCTTGCAGTAAATGGAGGTCAGCACATCTTCGAGGCGGTCGGTCTTGCTTCCCCAGTCCATCTTTAGGAGGGTTTCAGTATTGAACGCGACGATGGAGAATTGGTCGTCCGCCTTGAGGTTCTCGATAAATTTCTTCGTGGCGTATTTGATGGTTCCCCATTCCTTCTGCACGCTGCCGCTGATGTCGAGAACGATGCTGATGCGCGTGGGTACGCCTTCCTGTTCAAAGACCAGCACGTCCTGATCGTCTCCATCTTCGGTGAGATGAAAGGCGGTTTTGGGGAGCCCCTTGATGAAACCACCCTTGGGCATGCGCACCGTAACCGGGACCGTTACCAGATTCACTTCGGCCTTGATCTGGAATGGTTTTTGTTCCTGCTGTTGTTGTTGCTGCTGCTTTTGCGGAGGATTCTGGGATTGCCGGGCTTGCGACCAGGATGGGCGCAGCAGCACGAAAGCCGCGGCCGCCAGGACCAGCAGCCCGAGCGCCGGAAGAAATCTAATTGTTCGTAAGGACGCCGATCTTGAAACTGGGCTTGTCATATGTTTATTACCTGGTGCTGAGGGCCGCCGGCAATTTCTCGTAGATGCCTCCAAATCCGCCGTTGGACAGGATCGCGATCACATCGCCACTGCGGGCTTCCGCGCACACCTGGCGAATTATACCTTCCACTCCGTCGAGATTCCAGGCGCTCCGGCCCATCGACCGCAGGTCGCCGATTACCCGGGGTATGTTCAGTCTATCCGCCTCAGGCACCTTCTCGGGCTTAAACGGCGGCGGCATCACGATGCAATCGGCTTCAGCCAGGGCTTCAGTGATTTCGCGCTGGAACACGTTGCGCCGGCTGGTTGCCGAGCGCGGCTCATAAATTGCCCAGAGGCGTGTCGGGTGAAGGGCAGCGCGCATGGCCGACAGCGTTTCACGAACTGCCGTCGGATGGTGCGCAAAGTCTTCGTAGATGCGCATCCCTGCCACCTCGGAGACGAGTTGCAGGCGGCGGCGGACACCGCGGAACTGTTCCAACCCGTCGCGGATGTCGTCTTCCGGCACGCCCGTGCGATGCAAAATTGCAGCAGCGGCCAGGGCGTTGCGTATATTGAAGGATCCACACAATGCCAGGCGCACGTTGCGGAACAGTTTCTTTCGATAAAGGATGTCGAAGCAGAGACGGTCGTCCTGGTAACGGATGTTCCGCGTGGTCCAATCGCTGTCCCCATCGAGGCTGAAAGTCTCCTTGGCGCACAGGGAATTTCGACTCACGGCCAGCGCGCCGGGGCTTTCCGCCCCCACGGCCAGAAAACCGCGCTGCGGGATAAGGTTCACCAGGCGCCTGAACTGCAGGTAAATCGCCTCCAGATCCGGGTAGATGTCTGCGTGGTCGAATTCGACATTGCCGATCACAGCCAGGTCGGGAAGGTAGTGCAGGAACTTGGGTCCTTTGTCAAAAAAGGCCGAATCGTACTCGTCTCCTTCAATGACGAAATGGCGCCCGCCGCCCAGACCATAGCTGGACGAGAAATTTTCGGCGATGCCCCCGATCAGGAAATTCGGCTGGTACCCGGCAGCGTGCAATACCCAGGAGATCATGGCCGTGGTCGTCGTTTTGCCGTGCGTGCCGGCGACGACGATGGGGGTCTTCTCGCGCAGGAAGAAATCCTTCACCGCTTCAGGGAATGAGGTGTGAGGTATTTTGAAATTCAGCAGATACTCAATCTCGGGATTGCCGCGTGAAAGGGCATTTCCCACCACGATCAAGTCGGGCGCGGGATTCAGATTGGCCAGGTTGTAACCCTGGGTTACGCGGATCGCTTTGTCGGCGAGAAATACGCTCATCGGCGGATAGACGCCTTCGTCGGACCCGGTGACTTCGTAGCCGCGCTCCTTGAGCATGGCTGCAAGTGAAGCCATCCCAGTGCCGCAGATGCCGATAAAATGTATGCGATGGATTTTGTCGAAGCTAAACATGGCGCATGGAATTGTACAGACTTTCCCTTCCACCTCCTAGCCCGGTTTTCTCTCCCTGAGGCCGGCTAGGAGCCCGTCCGAGAATTAGGAGGGGCCCCTCCTAATTCTCGGACGGGCTCTTAGCGCACCTTGACCAGCCTGCTGCCTACCAAATCGCTTTCAGTGTCGTAAATGACGACCTTGAGGATCTGGTTGGGGGCTTTGAGCGGGATCGGGATGGAGATCGGGATGCCAGTCTTCAGGAATCGCTGGTACGTGTCCTCCAGCAGACGCAGGTCCAGATTCCGCCATTCCTCACCAAGATAATTTCTCCGACCGTCCGCATAATAGATCACAATACGCAGCCTGTCCGTGTGACGGTCGTTTACGTTTTTGAAACCGAGTCGTGTCGCATCAATCTGGAGGTCCACCATGATCTGTGCCTGGCCGCCTGCGTTCGTCGACTTGGCTGCGTCAATCTTGAAGGGCAGGTCCGTGATTTCAGCCTCATAGCCGCCGGCCGAGGTGATCCGGCTGTAGGCAAGGAATTCCTTCTGGTCAGAAGGACGGAAAATGTCGCGGGCGAAATATCCGTGTCGATAGTACACCTTTGATCCCGGCCGAGTTACCTTGACGTCGATCTGACGGTATTCACCATTCCAGTTTTCATCCTTCGGATAATAGCCAAGCAGATACTCGCTGCGCGTGCTCGTGTTGACGAGTTGAAGTGCCGGGCCGAGGTAGCCGTAGATTGACGAACGCCCCCCAGTAAGCTCAGAAATGGTCTTGAGGCTGGCGAGTGCATTCGAGCGCCCCGGATCCGAGAGACGGGTGTTCGCGAGATTCACCGGTCCTTTGCTTACGCCCATATCAAGGCTGATGCCGCTGGTCTGAAAGGTATCGATCGCAACCCGGGCGTTATTGGCGACTTTAGCGATGGTCTCATCATTGTCCACGTTGCCGAAGGGGAAGAACAATCCTTCTTCGGTGAAGAACAGCAGGTGTTTTTCCCCCTCCAAATAGCGCAGGTATTCGAGGCAGGTAAAAATATTTTTCATATCCTGGGTGGAGCCCGCGTTCAGCGTGGCCCACTCGTTCAACGGGATCAGGCCTGTGACCATGTCCATGGCAGCGAGTTCATTGACAGTAGCTGCTAAGGACTCTCCCGGATCCGATACAGTATCCGCCATCTGCTTGGCCAACTGGTGTGTCAGGATCTGACCGGCCTTGGCGCGATCCTGTTTTCCCTGGGGCGCCTCGGCGCTATCCGCGGGCACCTGGCGATGCGCCAGCCCATCGGCGCCTGCGAAGATCTGATCGATTTCGTGCTGGATCGACTTCGGGATTTCTCTGCTTCCGTAGATGGCCGAGAGCCCGCTCGATCTTGATTCCAGCTGGGCCTCGATGTTTTCGTAGAGACTGTTATACCTCTCGATCACGCGAGCGATTTGTTCGTGATTGGTGGTGAAATCGGTCGCACGATTGTAAGCGAACACGGCCACGCGGTCGCGCGCCAAGAGATCCTTCCGGAGCCACCGGAATAGGTTTCCCATGTTTTTAAATCGGTGATGCCTGCCGCGTCCCATCAAGATCAGGAAAGTGCGCGCCGTCGGCGGCGTGAGTTCGGCAGGAAAGTTTGGTCGAGGGGCGGGACTCGGCGCCAGTTCCGGCGCGGCGTCCGTGAAGTTCTGCACGGTGAAGTGCCGGATTTCCTGCTCGCGCCCGTTCTCGAAGATACGGAATTCTTCCTTTCTCAGATCGGTCACCGATCGGTCGAGCCGATCGGTAACGATCACATCAACCGGAACCAGGCGCACGCGCACCTGTATAATCCCGCCCTGAGCAGGCCTCTGGTCCTGGGCTTGAGTCTGCACCTGTGCCGCAGGCGCATAGGATCCCCGAGCCGCCAACCCGATGGCAGCAAGAATGGCGAACCCAGCGATCGTGATCATGCCCGGCTTCAGAGAGCGCATCATTCCTGCTTGTACCCTACCGTTTCACTGTCTATTCTGAAGGACATCCTTTCAGTCGGGGCTTCATCCTATCACAGGTCTATGATGTGAAGGCGGGGATCCAGCGGGCCAATTCTCATCTCCGCCTTAGAGTTGGGGTCAGGTCTGGAAAATTGAATTTTTCACCGAAGTCGCGACTATCCTGGCGGATAGTCCGAATTGACTGCGTTTCGGATCGCAGCCTTAGGTGCAACCGCCGGTCAGATTCGTAGATAAGATGTTATGTCAACTTCGGCGGGCCACCTTGGGCTCTCGTATTCGTCTGCGGGGCGGACTTCATACCAAAAACGGTGCTAGACCTCGAGTTTTGTGCACACCTTTTCCCTGGAACGCCCGTGCGAAATGTTGCCATGGATTTGCCGTCCAATGGTGGATCGAAGATCAAATCAACGGGTCGACGGATCTCAACGCCAATCCCGATGCCGGCCCGGTCAAGACGCCATGGCTTGCTTGAGGTCCTTATCTCTGGGCTCAGGTGCGACGAGGATTCCTGCGGGCACGGTGGAAAATTGGTTTCCTGGCGCGCGAAGCGGCTTATAATAGCCATCCAATGTTACGCCAGGGCTTGTTTCACTCGGAGACTGAACCATCCGCTCGCCGTGATCCGGTGGAGCTTTTCTTTCTCTGCGCTGCTGACCGGGAAGATACCACGGTTTGGTCCGAGTTTCTGCGCCGGTATGCCTGCAAGATCAAATATTTTATCCGAGGCACCCTGCGGCGGAATTTTGGCTCCACATCGGATCCTCGCGTAACCACGGTCCGCGGCAGCATTCAAGAGAGCGATCTGCTGCAAAATACCATTCTGCGCCTGGTGGAAAACGACTGCGCGGCCATGAAACGGTTCTCGGGTACTACCGAGGGGGAGTTACTGGCATACCTGGCCGTAATTAGCCGTTCGGTGGTGATGGACGCAATGCGGCGGCACAAGGCCTTCAGGCGCCATGCTTACGCACCCGAAGGCCAGTCCGGGGACCATCCGGGGGATAGCCCCGGCGCCCGGGACGTCGCCGATGATTCCAACCTGGAACGAGAGGTTCTTGGGCGCGAACTGGCATCCTTGACACAGCGATCGATAAAGAGCCTGTCAGGCCCTGCGTTTTCGCGTGACCGGCTCGTGGTCGAACTCTATTTTTCACACGGCCTTTCGTTCCAGCAGATCGCTAAATGCGAAGGCATCAATTTGACCAAAGGCGGCGTGGAGAAGCTCCTTAACCGGCTGGTTACAAGGGTCAGGACCCTGGCGTCAGCCGGCAGATCCGAGGCGAGTTGCGATGAGAAACGATGAGTCCACCCAAGACTGCCTGACGGCCGATGACCTCTACGCCTACGTGGCAAAAGCGGGTGGAGGCAGCCGGCAGATCCCGGTCGAGGCGCACCTGGCAAACTGCCCGCATTGCCGGCAGGCGCTGGCGGACCTGCTCCGGATGTTACACCCGGAACCCGAGCCTGCGATGGGCGAGATCCTTGAACCTGACCAGGCCGAACTGGAAGAAATGATCGCCCTGGTGCAGCAGACTGCAAAATCGGAACAGGCTCGCGCCGGCAGGGGGCGGCGCCGGCAGCGTTGGTTGCTGGCCGCGGCCGCGGCCCTGGCGGTTTTCGCGATCAGTCTGTGGAGCTTCCAATATATCCGTGAACGGAGTAAGGCGGAGACCCTCTACGCTCAGGCAAAAACCATACTGCAGGAAAACTACTCGGGGAAAAGCCCAGGTAACCTGCGCCTCGCCCTTCCTTTCAGCCCGGCGACCTCCAATCGCGACCTTGCCGATCACGACTCGCTCCGCCGCGCCGAGAATTTGTTGTACCAGGCGCTTGGGGTCCGTGATGGCTTGGCGGAGGCGCGTTTGGGCATTGCCTACATTAGACTGAGCGAGTCCCAGTTCGACCGGGCGCGGGAGGAATTTCAAGTGGTCCTGGATGCTGACAAGGGAAATATCCAGGCCCTGCTGGGACGCGGCGTAGCCCAATATGAGGAAGCCTCCCAGGTTCCCGACGCGGTTCAGCGCAGCGCTTTGCTGGCAGGCGCCCTTACCGACTTTAATGGGGTATTGGGGCTGAATCCTGATTCGGCGGAAGCACGCTACGACAAGTCCTGGGCACTATACGAGTCTGGCCGGCACAAGGAGGCGCTGCAGGAAATCGAAAGTTATCTTGCCCGCGATCCCGGATCCGTCTGGGCGGAGGAGATGCGCCGCCTGCGCACCAGAATTCAAGCGACCAACTCCAGTGCGGTGGAGAAGGAGGTGAACCGGACGGCCGCGTCCAGGGACAGCGATGCATTGAAAGAGCTTGCGCGGCTGGCGCCCTCCAAGATGCCGGCAGCGATCCGCTCCGCGATGAGACGGAGCCTGGAGCTTGATGGCGCGGCTGCCGTGGGCAAGGGGCCGAGTTCAGAGGATCTCGTCTGGGCAGCGCGGATCATGGAAGCCGCTTATGGCGACGCCACGGGAGATCATAGCTTCCAGGCGTTGCTCGGCTTCTACCAGGGCCTCTCGCCCAGTCAGCGCTCACTAAAGAGAAATCTGGACCAGAAATTTCAGGACCTCTTTAAACAGCACCGGAACGGCGATCTGACCGCCGCCATGCGCGGCAGCGATGCCCTGGCGCGAGAGTATGCGAGCCTCCGGGATTATTGGCAGGTCGCCAATATCCACCATCTCAGCGGCAATACCCTGTTTTACAGCAAGGCCGATTTCCAGGCAGCCGGCATTGAATACGGCAAAATGCTCGAGATTGCCCAGCGCCTCGCTTCACCCGACCTTGCTTCCAAGGCGCGTGGAGCCCTGGCCCTCGCTTACGCAGAACAAAAAAAGTTCGACGACGGCCTGCGCTGCGCCGAGGAATTGAGAACCGTTGCCGAGAAGTACCACCTGGATTCCTGGCAGGCATATGCCGGACTGATCCTGGGGGACCTGTACCAGCAACTGGGACGGTTGGATCAAAGCCTCCGAGAATACACCACAGCTCTTCGATTTTCGTATCGACTCCAGGATGAAGGGGTACTCATCGATACCCTGGAACACCTGGGCCTCGCGCTGGACCGCCTGGGACGGCTAGAGGATGCCCGCAGCTTCTACCGGGAAGCGCTCGAGCAACAAAAAAACTTCTTGCAGGGCCAGACAGCTCAGACCATGCCGGCGATTACGACTCGCCGCCTGAACCTGATCTATGAAGAAGGAACGCTCGCCCTTCGGATGGGCAACCTGGTTGCTGCCGAGGCCCTCTTTCAGGAGAGTCTGAAGTCTGTACCCGAAGGGATGCATGAGCTGGCAGCCCGCAACCGACTGGGCCTGGCTCAAGTCTATCTCAGCGGGAAGCGGATCCATGAGGCAGAGAGCATACTGGCCGGCATCGATGCCTCCGGTCAGTATCCGGAGATCAACTGGCAGGCGAGGTACCTCAGAGGTGAACTCCTGGAGGAGACCGGCGATCACGCCGGCGCGCTTTTGTCCTTGCAGCAGGCAATTGAGGTCCTGGAACAAATGCGGCGGAACATCAAGCTCGGAGACCTCAGGCAGTCGTTTCTCACCGACCGCTTTGCCCCCTATCGGGCCATCGTCGCGATCCTCTGGCAGTCGGCCAACGACGCACGCCGGGCGCTGGATTTTGTCGATCGGGCCAAGTCCATGACGCTTAAGGAGCAGCTGAAGTTGCAGGACCCGCCGCCGGCTGAGTCGCTTTCCCGGCACGACCGCGCGACCGCCAATAACTCGCGCCCGATGTCAGTACTGGAATATTTCTTCATCAAAGACCAGTTGCTGATATTTGCGGACACTCAGGGGCGGGTTCAAGTGGTCGCGCAAAAAATCGCCGCGCGCGATCTCGATCTCCAAGTACATGAGTATCTGCAGAGCATCACAAGAAATGACCTGCCCGCGTTCACCTCGCTTTCGCGGCAGCTGTTTGCTGAACTGATCGCCCCGATCCAGAAAGAGATCATGGCCGGCAACCCGGAAACGCTGGCGATCCTGCCCGATGGCCCCCTGCATTTGCTGCCGTTTGCGGGCCTGCAGGACGATGGCGGCCGGTTTCTGATTGAAAAAGCCGCGATCGCGGTTGCCCCCTCCAGCAGCATCCTCCGCCACTGCCTTGAGCTTGGGCGGGGGCGGAACTCCGCGGATCCTTCGATTCTGCTGATCGATGGCTCGGCAAACCTTCCCAATGCGCGCGCTGAGTTGGCAGGCCTGTTGAAACTCTACACCGGCAACGCCCGGCTGCTGGCGCCGGAGGATCCGCGCGCGGGCGGCCAGGCGGCCGGCAACTCGGAAATCATCCACTTTGCCGGCCACTCCGCCCTCCGGCAAGACAAACCGGTGTTGATGCTCCAGGCGGCGCCCGTGGAGGCTTACCTGGACAGCGCCGCGATCAGCGCCTGGAAGCTGCCGAGAGCCCGCCTGGTCTATCTTGCGGGATGCAGTACCGGTATCGGCCCGGTGGCTGAGGGCGAGACCCCTTGGGGACTGGTCCCCGCATTCCTGAATGCCGGGGCGCCGGCGATCATTGCCAGCCTGCTCCCGGTCGATGATGCTTCGACCCGGATTCTTACTTCCCGCTTTTATGAACTGCTGCATCAGCGCGCAACCAACGCCGTGGCGCTGCAAAAGGCTCAACTCGCCCTGCTCGACGCCGCGCGCGCATCCGGCAACCTGAAGCCCCAGTCCTGGATTCCGTATATCCTGGTGGGCAATCCGCAGTAAGTTCGGCCCCTTTTTTCTTGCTTCAGCTCCCCAACAAAAATATCGAGTAGGCGATTGCCGTTTTTTTGCGTTCTTGTTAGTAGGAGGGAATGCAGGAGACAAAAAACGGAAGCGCCCCGGTTGTTGCGGCAACCCGGGCGCCTTGAACACTGAGAATCTCTCGGTTAGCCGGGTGAGATGTCGTGTCGATTCATGTGAATCGCGCCCATCTCGTCTTTCAACTTTCAACCAATGCTTTATCTTCGAGGAGTCCACGATGGAAAATCCTAAAGCATGTCTGTTCCTGGTACTTATGGCGTCTTCGATCATGATTCTTATCCCTTGCCAGGCGATGGCGCAAAGTACCAATCCTCCGCCGTGCTGCGACAAAGAACCCCCGCCGGGCCCAACACCGCTGTCGGCGCGGAACCACAAGGACAGGTCACGATGCCGGACAGTGTGCTGCTGGCCATGGGCCTGACCCGCAGCCAGTTTCTCGACCGCCTGACCGCGGGATTGTTTCCCGACAATGCAGTCAGCCTGATATTTTCAGTCACCACCACGATTAACGTGCAGGCCGATGCCTCCGCGCCGGATAAATCGCCGGAACTGGTAACCGTCACCTACCAGTACCGGATTCCCAGGTCCCAGATGAAGGCAGAAGAAATTGAGGTTCTAGACCAGTTTGTCGTCACGGATGGAGTCACCTATATCCAGATCAAGTTCACTCCGGCTCAATCCCCAGCCCCTCTTCAATGACGCCGGGTCAGGGAGACGAAACCAATAGCCAATAGGAAGGAGGATCGGATGAAGCCGCATGAACACACAGATTGCGTGGATCTGCTCCTGGACCTTGTTTTTTACGAACAATACAGCCGCCGCCTGAGTCCGGAAATGGAGTACCTCCTCGAAGGACACCTGGAGAGTTGCCCAAGCTGCCGGGAGAGGATTCTGGCCTTCCGGCAGATCTTGGGGGAGGAAGTGGTGCAAAGAAACTTCGGGTAGCTGGCTGCCTTACCAGATTTCATGCCCTTGGGAAACGCCCGAGGCTGGCGAGGGAACTCCTTCCGGCTCAGTCCGGGAGAATTCCCCGCCTCGAAGAGTTAGCCATGCCAGGGGTGCACCCAAGTGCATGAAAATGCTGGACCTCGCGCGAAGCGCTTTGGAGCACGGCGCCGAGGCCTGCCCTGGAGCAGCACGAATCTTCACCGATAGCCACCGCCGGAGGCGAAATGAAAATTTCGAGTAGGCGATTGCCGAGATATTGCGTTCTTGTGGGTAGGGGCCGTTTTTTTTCAACTGGCGCTGTGCCCTGCGGAAGGAACATCAATCACCAGTACTGGAGACGATAAATGACCAGCAATAGCGAGCACCTGCCCGATGGTATCAGGGGGGAATTTAACGGACGCGAGCGGCCGGAGGAGGCTTGGCGGCAGGAGGCCCAGAAGTATCGCAGCCTATTCGAGAACTCCGCGGCCGGCATGTTTCAGAGCACTCCGGAGGGCAAATTCCTGATCGTCAATCGAGTTCTGGCGCGGATGCTGGGCTATTCCTCCCCTGATGAATTCATTTCCGCCATTGAGGGTGCTGCACGCCGGCTCTTTGCCGATCCTGAACGGGGGAGGGAATATGCGCGCCGGCTAGAGGAGCAGGGCGCCGTGCTCGGCTTCGAGTGCCAGTGGCTTTGCCGGGATGGGAGCGCAAGCTGGGTCTCCCTTTGCGCCCGCGCCGTGCTCAGCCCTGCGGGCGAGGCGGTCTGCCACGAAGGCACGGTCGGGGATATCAGCGGACGCAAAAGCGCGGAAGCTGCGCAGCGGGAGAGCGAGTCCATCCTCCACAGTTTTTTCGATAGCGCCGACATGATGAGAGGCATCGTCGAACTGGTGGATGACGACATTCTCTTCGTTTCGGGCAACCCGGCCAGCGCCGCGTTTTTTGGGCTGACCGGAGAAACTCTGGCCAACCGGCTGGCGTCGGATCTGGAAGTTCCCGCGGAGTCGCTTCAGATGTGGATTGGGCGTTTTCAGGAAAGCCGGCAAACCGGCGTGCCGGTAAGCTTTGATCACGTTTATGGCCCCGCCAGAGGCCAGAGGTTTTTGTCCACGGTGGTGACTTTTTTAGGGATGGGGCAAAGCGGTCGGCCTCGGTTCGGCTATGTCACGAGTGACGTCACGGCGCGGAAGCGGCTTGAGGCGCAGTTTCTGCAATCACAAAAGATGGAGGCCATCGGGAACCTGGCCGGCGGGATTGCCCACGACTTCAACAATCTGCTCACGGTGATTAATGGTTGCACCGAGTTCCTGCTGAGCGACCTTGCCCGGGATGATCCCAGGCGCAACGACCTCGAGCAGATCCGGCAGGCGGGACAACGCGCCGTCTCGCTGACTTCCCAACTCTTGGCTTTCAGCCGCAAGCAGGTCTTTCAGCTCAGGAACGTCGATCTGAATTATGCCATCGCGCAGACGAGCACTATCCTGCGCCGGCTGATCGGCGAGAACATCGACTTGGTGATCGTCCCTCAGCCGGACCTATGGCCGGTCAAGGCCGACCCCGGACAAATGCAGCAGATCATTATGAATCTTGCCGTCAACGCCCGTGACGCGATGCCGCGGGGGGGCAAGCTCACGATCGAAACCGCGAACGTCGATCTCGACGAGGACCAGTTCGCCAGACACGCGGTGATGCCGGCGGGTGCCTACGTCATGGTCGCCATCAGTGATGACGGTCTGGGCATGGACGCCGAGACCCAGGCTCGCATCTTCGAGCCTTTCTTTACCACCAAGCGACAGAGCGGCACGGGGCTGGGCTTGTCCACCGTATACGGCATCGTGAAACAGAGCGGCGGTTTCATTTGGGTCTACAGCGAAGCGGAACGAGGCACCACGTTCAAGATTTACCTGCCGCGCGTGCGGGGCGAGGCTGACAATATCGCGGGTCCCGAAAAGAAAGAGCTCCCGTTGCAGGGAACTGAGACTGTGCTGGTGGTCGAGGACGAGCCATCGGTGCGCACCCTGACGGCCCGCATCCTGCATAGGCGAGGCTACACGGTGCTGGAGGCCTCCGACAGCAGGGAGGCGCTGGGCAAGGCACGGGAGTTCGCCGGGGAAATCCACCTGGTGCTTACCGATGTCGTCCTGCCCGAAATGAGCGGCAAATGGCTGGCCGGCCAGATTCAGGATGCGCGGCCCGGCGCCAAAGTGCTCTTCGTGTCCGGCTACACCAATGACGCCATCGTCCATCACGGCGTGCTGGACTCGAACGTCGCCTTCCTGCAAAAACCATTTACCGCCGACACCCTGGCGCGCAAAGTGCGGGAGGTGCTCGATTCGGTTGCGTAGTCTGAATGCTTGAAACAGGGGACGCTACGAGCGCCGGGATAAACCGGCATGAAGTCGAGAATGAAAGAGTCTTACAGGAAAGGAGTAGCGAACCATCCTGACCTCGAGTTTTGCGCGGGTCGTCGTGAGGCGAAACGCGAAGCAT